>MIBW01000012.1:20496-20923 GCA_001829625.1 Sulfurimonas sp. GWF2_37_8
GGGCAGCTCCATACTCTCTATGGGTATCTCTTCATAACTCACACTCGGCAAAGTTTGCTCTGCATCCGGCCATGAAGTAATCGTACGTTTGAGCCAGTTTACATCATCACGCTGAGGAAAATCCTCTCTTGAATGAGCGCCTCGGCTCTCTTGGCGTAAAAGTGCACCATACGCCACACTAAGTGCTACTTTGAGCATCTTTTGTGTGCGGTATGCGTTTACAAGTGCAGGATTTGCCGCTCGGCTCTTTGAACGAAATACCTCGATATTTTTACTGCGTTTATACAACGCTTCAAGTTCATCCACCGCCGCTCGCAGATCTTTGCCATTTCTAAAAATACCGACTTTTTCCATCATAATGGCTTCCATACGACGGCGCAATACATAAGCATCTTCACCCTTTTGTTTTGTCAAAAGTGCTTCTAGT
>MIBW01000012.1:20944-59809 GCA_001829625.1 Sulfurimonas sp. GWF2_37_8
GCGTTTTCGATTTTAGAGGAGTGAATATGCATCGAACTTTCATTTGAATCACAAAAATCACTGATATATTCCGCCACAAGCATACCTGCAACAACCGTTTCGCTTACAGAGTTTCCGCCCAAACGGTTAAATCCATGCAAATCCCAACACGCGGCTTCGCCACAAGAATAAAGCCCTCGAAGCGTTTGCGATTCGCCTGTGTATTTGGTACGGATACCGCCCATAGAATAGTGTTGTGTCGGGCGTACCGGTATCCAATCCACTGCAGGGTCTATTCCCAAAAAGTTTTCACAAATCTCTTTTACTTCTCTAAGGTTTTTTTCTATATGTTCACGTCCCAAAAGAGTGATGTCTAGCCAAAGATGGTCTCCGTAGCGGCTTTTCACCCCTTTGCCTTTACGTATATGTTCGGTCATGCGGCGGCTCACTACATCACGGCTTGCAAGCTCTTTTTTCTCAGGTTCATAATCAGGCATAAATCTATAACCATCTTTATCCAAAAGCAAACCCCCATCCCCGCGACACCCTTCCGTTGTGAGAATGCCTACAGGCACTATGGCCGTCGGGTGAAACTGTATCGCTTCCATATTCCCAAGTGTAGCTATGCCGCTCTCAAGCGCTAGAGCTTGCCCTGTTCCCTGACAGATGATTGCGTTTGTGGAGATACTATAGATACGCCCATACCCACCCGTAGCGATTGTCGTCGCTTTGGCAACATAGGCTACAAGTTCTCCGCTCATGAGATTTCGTGAAACAACACCATAACACCTTCCATCATCTACGATAAGTGCCATCGCTTCTTGACGTTCATGTATTTCTACCTCTTCTTCATGCGCTTTGTTATCCATCGCATAAAGCATACTATGCCCTGTGCCATCGGATGTATAACAGGTTCTCCATTTTTTTGTACCGCCAAAATCTCTTGCGGTAATAAGTCCATGCGCTTCATATTTTTCATCTATCGTCACTTTTTGTGCATTCATAATGGCAAAATGACCTCCTCTATGTACCCTGCTCCACGGCACACCCCAAGCTGCAAGTTCTCGTATAGCTTTTGGCGCGCAATGGACAAACATTCGTGCTACAAGCTGATCCGCTCCCCAGTCACTTCCCTTTATCGTATCAGAAAAATGCACATCTTCATTATCGCCCTCACCCATCTTACAATTTGCCAAAGAAGCTTGCATACCGCCCTGCGCGGCAGCTGAGTGTGAGCGTTTTGGTGGCACAAGGCTGAGTATTAACGCATCGTGTCCTCTGCGTTTGACACCCGTAGCCACACGCAAACCTGCCAAACCTCCACCTATAATAAGAACATCTGTATAGATTATTTTCATTTGTGTTGCCCTATCATAATAGTTTCTGACTTGTATTGCACCCCATCACTAAAATCATGCGTGAGACCTATATAAGTATATTTCGCCAAAGAAGCCAAACCTATGATAATATAAACAGCTATCATGAGCTGCATCAAAAACTTAAAACGTCTGCGAGATAGCTCTGTATTTTTACCTTCCATAAATCCCCATTTTAAAACCACTCGATACAAACCTATAAACGCATGGGAAACAACAGAGAGTAAAAGCATAAAATAAAGCGGCCCCATCAACTCTTCTACAACTCTATACGAACTTGCATACGGTCCAATATTTGATGGCTGTGTTATCATGATATAGAGATGGACTGAAGCGATAAAAAACATCATAAAACCCGTAACAACCTGAATCATCCATAAAGAACTATCTTCATGTTTCATGCGTTTTGTGTGCTCTTTGATGGTTTTGTACTGCTGATAACTTGCGGGAAATTTTCTCAGTGCAAGCGCTGCATGAAAGATAAAGATGACAGATATAGCCGATGCAAGAAAAGAAATGATACCCGGATACGTCTCACCAAAAAAGTAATACCCCTCAAACATAACAGTCACGCGGTACATCATCTCATTGGAGATTAGGATAGAAGCTTCAAAAAGAATATGTCCCATAATAAAAAACGCAAGAACAACTCCTGAGAGACTTTGAAGAAAATCCATTCTTGCGGGTGTTTTATCTATCTTTTCCACTTCCATTAAAACTCCACTTATTTATTATTTTGAAATTTTACTCTATTTTTCTCAATACAAACTATGTGATACTATTTGTAATATCAAATTTCTGTAACTCTTATCTATTTATCAAAAACTTATATTTTTATATGATAGAATAAGAAATTACAATAATAAGGACGCTATATGTTAAGTAAGTTAAGTATTCAGAAAAAGATGAATTACTTCATTTTGATGGTAACCGTATCTGTTTTCGCAGCCACTTTGTTTGTATTTTTCTCGATGCGATATATTGAGACAAAATATGAGTTTCTCCATGAAAACTCAATGAAAGGTGCTCTTGAAACACTTGAGATAGAAAAAAGGCTCAACTATGTGAGCCGTATAACACGTGATATTATGCTCGGTGGAGAGTATAAAATAGGTATGGAGAAACTAGACAAGTCGATAGCTGAAGTCGCGATACTATTTCAAGATCTCGAAAAAATCGCAAATGATGCAAGTGCTAAGGGTATGCTCGAAGATGCAAAAACATCTACAATTGTTTTTTTAGAAAACTCTCGTACAATGATGCAAAATCTCACCTCAGAGCAAATCGTAACTTCTAAAGAAGAGATTTATCATACATACAAAACAGAACTCACACCTTATGCCGATGCATCAAGAATCTCATTTAAAAAACTTGAAGCTTCCAAGCAAGAAGAGTTAGACGCAGTCTCTGTTGAGCTTGCAGAACGTATCAATTTTTATAAGACACTTATCTTTATAGTCGGTGTTTTTATTGGTATCGTTGTCTTTATAGTAGCTACGATGATTCGTATTTCTATGACAGATGGTATCAAAAACTTTACAAATCTTATCCAATACTCTGTTGCAGGTGATTTTAGTCATAAATGTTCAGATTGTACTCGGGATACAGAGCTTGGGGTGATGGGTCATGAGCTTACAAAACTTCTTGATCATATCCAATACCTCATCAATGAGATTAACTCAAGTATTGTTGATGCTTCCAATGGTCGCTTCACATACAAAATCTCAGCTGGAAGTATGGAGGGAGAGTTTGTTAAAGCAATAGAAAATGTTTCAAGAAGTATAAATTTTATGGAAACGCAAAACAAACAAGTCCAACGTGATATCTTTAATGCAAAAATAAGCGGTATGAATATTGGTGTTTCAGAATCACTTACAGTTATCCAACAAGATTTAAACGGCAATATCAATGATCTCAAAACCATCACATCTGCCACAAAAGATGCGGCACAACTCGCAGATGAGTCAAGTAAAAGTATCAACCAGATTGTTGATGAGCTCAATCAACTCAGCGATCAAGTCAATATCAACAACCACGGTATCTCTGAGCTTACAAACCAAACCAACAATATTACATCTATCATACAACTAATCACAGACATTGCAGAACAAACAAATCTCCTCGCTCTAAACGCAGCTATCGAAGCAGCACGCGCAGGTGAACATGGACGCGGTTTTGCCGTTGTTGCAGATGAAGTCCGTAAACTCGCAGAGAGAACACACAAAGCAACAGGAGAAATTTCTGTCTCTATTAAATCACTCCAACAAGATATGAATGAGATACAGACAAGTTCCGAAGCAATGAAAGTCACAGTTGAAGCTTCAGCAAACAAAATCAACAGTTTTGAGAGCACTCTTCATGAGCTTAGAAATAGTTCTTCTGATATTGTGGATTATTCATATAGTATGGAAAATAGTGTTTTTGTTGTGCTTGCAAAAATCGATCATATTCTTTATAAATCTCGTGCTTACAACTCTATCGTAACACTCAAAAAAGTTTTACCAACAGCTACTCCGCATGAGTGCCGTTTAGGTAAATGGTATGATGGAGAGGGAAAACGCAGGTTCTCAGCAACTACTTCATATCCACTTATCGCCGCGCCACATGCTGTTGTTCACAACAATGCAAATAAAAATCTTGAGCAACTTGAAACAAGACCTGATTTGATACTTGATCATTCTGAAGAGATTATTCGTAATTTCACAGAGATGGAACAGGCCTCAACAGAACTGTTTGCCCTTATGGATAGAATGCTCGAAGAGTCTAAAACTCTCTAAGCTAACTGTGTTTTATTCCCAATCCTCATATTTGGATTGGGAGTGTTTATCTTTTTTATAACGTCTTGCGTTTTTATTTTTTTCCAGCTGATTAGAGCGGTACAAAACATCTGTTTTTATCTCTGCGATTTGTGTCTCTGAGTTTGCGTAAGAGATCATTTTTTTGATGAGATTTTCCAAATCCTGCAAATCACCCTTATACAAATCTACCGCTTCAACTCTCTGAAAAACCTTTAACGCTGCATCAAGTTTTTTCTCATATGCTTCTTTAGTCAGTTCTGCTGTACTAGATAAAAAAGCGATAAGACTTTTGTGAAATCTTTCCATCGCTCTAACATAACGAAGTCTTGAAGAACTCTCTATGACTTTTTTAGATGCTGCCAATTTCTACCCTATTGTTTATTTATAGCTACAATTATACAATTTAATCTGGAGAAAAAATTGAAAAAAACTCTTTTCACACTTCTACTTTTACTGACGACTTCACTTTTAGCAGATGTCATAAATGAATATCCCTCACAAAAAATACTCGATACAAAAATACCCGTCGTTGATATACGTACAGCCTCTGAATGGAGGGAAAGCGGACTTTTCAAGGGTGCTATCCCTATAACATTTTTTAATGAGCAAGGTGGTTATGATGTCAATGCCTTTATCACAGAGCTAAACAAAAAAGTCAATACAAAAAAACCTTTTGCACTTATCTGCCGTACAGGAAGCAGAACAAAAATGCTCTCTGGATTTCTCTCAAAAGAGTTTGGTTATGAGATTATCAACCTTGATGGCGGCATGATGTATGTTCAAGGAAAAAAACTCCCTATTGTTCCTTACAAATAAAAAATGCCTGCGTTTATCAAGTTTCTTTTCTACTTAACACTCAGAAGCATTGTCACTTTGAGTGTTCTTAGTTTATTTATATTTTTGCTTTGGGGCGCGCTGTATCTACTTCTCTATTAGGATCGATACTATTAACAACCGCGAAAAGCGTCGGTAGATAGATAAGATTCAAAAAAGTTCCCCATACAAGTCCAAAACCTATAGAAATAGCGATAGGCTGTAAGATAACTGCTTGACCAGATGCATAAAATATTAGCGTATAAAGTCCCAAAAATGTTGTAATTGAAGTGATAAGAATAGGTCTGAGTCTCAGCTTGGCACGTTTGAAAAATTCCTCTGCCCTATGTGTACCTTTGAGAAAATCAAGCATAAGTATCCCATCATTGATAACAACTCCAGAAAGTCCCAAAATACCGATAATAGAAGGCATAGTAAGCGGCATACCCAAAAATTTATGCCCAACGAGCGCACCCAAAATTGAGAGTGGGATAACGCTCATGACCATAAGCACATATTTAACTTTTGAAAATATCAATAGCAAAGTCAAAAAGATAAGAAATAGTGCCAAAAGCACTGTTTTTTTCATATCGCCTTGAAGCTGTTTATTTTTCTCTTTTTCTCCAAGAAGATCGACTTCTATCCCTTTGAGACTTATTTCTTGCAATGTCTCTTCTAGTTTAGAGAGTATCTCTTGTGGTGTTATGCTGCGTTTATCAACATTTGCAAAGACTGTTTTTACGATACTTCCATTAAGTTTGTCAATCTTTTCATAATCGCGTATTTTGATAATCTCGGCTATATCTGTGAGTTTGACAAATCTTCCATCGGGGAGTGCAATACTAAAATCAAGTAAGGTTTGTATATTGTCTTTTTGCGCATCAAATGTTTTAATTTCCATAACACCCTGCTCATTAAAAGTGGTGCTTTGACGCGCTTCAAGAAAATATTTACTCAATATTTTCGCCACAGAAGCTTCACTCAAACCTAAACTCTCACCAAAAGAGTTGATTTTGATTTTATACTCCATTTTCCCGTATTTGATGTTATCACTAAAATTTGCAACACCTTGTATTGTGGAAAGTTTCTCTTCGATTATTTTTATAGCGGCTTCAAGTTCTTTATCATTTTTACCAGAGAGATTTATTTGTATATCACTTCGGATGAGTCCAGGTTTATCTTCCATCACACCGAGTTCAAGAAGATTGTATTTTTCTTTATATTTTTCGATGATTGCAGCCGCTCTTGGAGAGAGCTCAAAGGTCTGTTTGAGTCGCATTTTTTCAGGGTCATTAAAATCAAAACTAAAATTTAGAAGCGGATTAAGATATCTATTGATAAATCCTATATCTTCTCTATCATAAAGCTCCATTGTAATAAAAAAAACATTGTTGTTGTTTTCTGTATCTCCTGAGAGTGTTCTTCTGTATCCGCTTGAAGCTGATGTGGATTTGAATGAGAACTCTTGCCCATGTTGCATCAGCTCCGCTTCTATCTCTTTTGCTATAGTAAATGTATCCTCTAGCGGTGTATTGATATCAAGTTTTCCTGAGATATATAGGTTGTTTCCGTCAAAATTTGGAAAGAACTGAAACTTCATCGACTGAGCCGTTACAACTGTCAAAATCGGGATAAGCACCAAAAACATCACAACAAAACTCTTTTTATATTTAATATGAAAATAGAGTATTTTTTCATAAAAATTTTGTAAAGGTTCCCAATCCACAATAGGTTTTGTTTTTTTGAGAAGCTCTTTTGCATGCAGAGGTAAAAAGAAAAAACTCTCTATAAGGGAACCAAACAAAATAATCACAACCACTATAGGTACTAAAACCAAAAACAGAGCGATTTCTCCAGTCATCATAAACATAGGTAAAAACGCAGCTGCCGTAGTAAGAGTTGCAAGCGTAACAGGAAGTATAACTTCTTTGAGACCCACAACGGCGGCTTCATGAGCCTCCATGCCCTCATCTATATGACGCTGGATATTTTCGCCCACAACGATGGCATCATCTACAACGATTCCGATAACGATAAGTGCGCCCAAAAGTGAGACGATATTGATAGAATATCCCATGTAGTAGATAAACAAAAGCCCAATGATAAAAGAAAATGGTATCCCCATGGTAACAATAAATGCAATACGAATATTGATGAGAATATACATCGAGATAAAAACAAGAATAAGCCCAAACATCAAGTTTGATATGACGATATTGAGACGATCTTTTATCGGTTTTGAACTATCTTGTGAGAAGCTAAACGCAACTCCTGGATAATTTTTGCTGACTTTTTCTATGTATTGGCGCAAATCTTTAGAGAGTTCTATAGAATTTCCCTCTTCTGCTTTAGAAACTACCAGTGTGAGTGTCGGTTTGTTGTTGAAAGTCGTGAGTGTTTGCGTCTGCGGATAATAGATATTGACCTTTGCGATGTCGCCAAGTCGTATATATTTTGCGTCTATTTTTAAAATAGCATCTTCATACTCTTTTGCGTCTGTTTTACCATTGACCGTAGAAACAAAGACAAAATTTCCTTTTTGCTCTATATCTCCTATAGGGTAGATATAAGAGAGCCCTGAGATGGCTTCTGTGACACTTATAGGATTGAGCCCATACGCAAGAAGAGCCTCAGAATTTATCTCTATCGCCACCTCTTCATTTGAATCCCCGCGGATTGAGACATCACTGATATTTTTGATACGGGCTATTTTGGATTTGACATCCGAAGCGATAATGGTAAGCTCTCCTCTGGAGAGTGTATCTGAAGCAACGGAGATACGAAGAAGAGATTTACTTTTATCCAAAAGTATTGCGATAGGTTCGACCATATCTGAAGGAAGATATTGTCTGCTCCCAGCTACTGCATCTTTAACTTTATTGAGAAGATTGATTTTATCGGCATGTTCGTTGAGTGTGAGCATAATGCCAAAACGCCCTGGGGTAATGGTTGTTTCACTTTTGTCTATACCATTAATATTGGCTATAGCGTCTTCAAGATCACGCACCGCCATCTTGTCCATATTGCTTGCACTAGCACCCGAATAAGTTCCTGCCACCATAATCTTATCAAGCTCCACGTCAGGAAACATCTCTTTGGGAATGTTAATGTATGCATGAACTCCAAGATAAAGCAAAAAAGCTAATAATGCATAATTGAGGCGTTTATTATGTATAAAATATTCTATTAATTTAATCATTTATTCTCTTTATATCAAACTTGTTTTTATTATAGCAGCGACTTTATAACATTACTTACACCTTGATGTAGATTGTAGTTTGAGATAGGAAAATCAAGTGCTTCATTTTCCAGATTGACCGTATAGCGACTAAGATAATCTCCTAAGAGTTTTAAATCAATAGCTTGATAGTTTTTTGTGAGTGCCACATCTATTTGCGTACGCAAAAGTACACCCGCTGCGTTTGACTTTTGTATGGTAAACGCAAGGGTTTTAAGACTCACAAAATCACTCCACATCAAAAAAAGTTCAGGGGTGAGACTCTCTACATGAGCACCTTCAGGTGTGAAAAGAAGATTCATCTCTTTAAGCGGTATCAATATACTCAAAATAGCACTCGAAAACGGGACAACTTTATCTGCCCAAAACGGGGATTCATTTCTTGTTTTGAGCTCATCGGCCAAACTCTGCGCTATGGTCTCAAGAGTCGCGTTTTTAAATAGTTCATAACTTTGTGTTTGCATTCATATCTCTTTTAAATAATTTGGAAGTTTTTTTCCTCAAGATGAGTAGTAAAATCAAAAAATTATATCTCTTAAGCTATGAAGAGTATATTAAAAAATTTATGTGAAAATGAAATTATGTATTTAAGAATAGATACTATATCTTGACATATATTAATGCTTATGTAACAGACATTTTGCTACCATCTCTTTCATGAAAAGACACACGTACTCCATCCTTATTTCCATTTTTATTCATTCTATTATTTTTATAACTGTTTTATATAGCTTTAGCAGTGTCTTAAAAATCCAAACGCAGGAGGAGCAAAAGTTTTGCTTACACCTTTGTACTATGCAGCCTAGCGTTGCGCTAAATGAAGAAAAAAAACATAAAGAAGAAAAAGTAGAACTATCCAAAACAATAGAAATACCAAAAGCTAAAACGCAGCCTGCACCGATAAACAAAAAAGTAGAAGTGAAAGATGCACCTATACAAAAAGAAAAAACAGCTCCTAGTGTTCCTGCTAAAAGTATGCAAACAGATGTAGTAAGTCCACAAACGCAGCCCTTAGTTACTATAGAAAATCCAACTGAACAAGAAGTTGCACCAGTTATAATCAAAGAAGAAGATGTCTATTTACAAGAGCATTTAACGCTGATTAAACAGCTTTTGGAAGAAAATCTTTATTATCCGCGAAGCGCAAGAAAAAAAGGTATCACAGGAGAAGTTATCGTAAAGTTTAAGCTTATGCGAGATGCTAGAGTAGAATATATAAAAGTAGTAAAGTCTCCAAATGATGTTTTAAGCAGAGGTGCCATTGAGACGATAGAAAATATTGCTTCAAAGTTTCCAAAACCAGAAAATGATTTAATCTTAACAGTTCCAATATTTTATGATTTGAATAAGTAAAATGGGAGTAAAAAGTGGTGACCCCGAGGAGAATCGAACTCCTGTAACATGGATGAAAACCATGGATCCTGACCGCTAGACGACGGGGCCACTTTTTATTGTAAATATGGTGTCCTGTGATGGATTCGAACCATCGGCCACATCATTAAAAGTGACGTGCTCTACCAGCTGAGCTAACAAGACATGTTAGAAAAAACAAACATCTCTGTTTGTGGAGGGGAATTATAGGCAAATCATTTTTATATGTCAAGTTTTTGAACTAGAAATATGAAATTTCTAGGTAATTTGTATGATATCAGTGGCTTAATAAACTAAAATCGTTTGACACAGGCATAATAATAGGGATATTTGGCAGTTTTTTATAATAATTTTAATGATACTATTTTGCTTTGTAGCACTCTTTACTTCTTATTATTTTAATTTTGCATGAAAAAATTTATTAGACTTCTTGCATAACCTAAATTATGCAAGATAGTAATACTTTTGCCCATCCAAATAGAGCCTTTGTGTAGTAGCAAGTTCTTTGTCACCTAAATGAATAATTGTAAAAATATGTTCTTGAACAGCTACAAGTAACACCTCATACTCTTGCACATCTTAGTATTTTATTTGTTTTAAAAAAAAATCAACTGCAATACACTTTATCTACTCAATAGGGATATAAATCTCAGTAATTTGTTTTTCAGGATTTTTCATCTGTTCTATCATATTTACATACTTTTCAAATGGTGGCAAATCTCTGAATTTATATCCATTTTGTTCACACCAGCTATAAAGTCCAAGCCAACTTTCTAAATTATCATCACAACTTCCATAGTGAATAGTCATAGCATATTTTCCACCTTCTATTGTTTTTGTCTCGTAACCATATTTTTGTAAGAAATCAATTTTCTCTTTGTCCCAAGCGATACTCGCATCATATCTGATATTTTGAGGTTGAGTTACCGTTGGGTCATCGTGGCAAACTCCTATTAACTCACCCTTTTTTGGATCTAAATCTACAGTAAAACCATCTTTAATTTTTTGAAAAATAGTAACATCGCTATTTTTAATTCTATCTCCAAGATTATCAAAACTACTTGAAAGCCTCTCCCAAGCTATTTTTGAGCTAGTATTATATTCACCATTTTCTCTAGTAAAAACTACAAATTTTTCCTCTAATTTCACTATTTCTGGCTCTTGCATAAGTTTTCCTTTAAAATCTTGCAAAAAATCACTTTTGATTTTTTTGTATTCAGTTGGACTCATCCCAAAGATTTTTTTAAAAGCTTTATTAAAACCATTTGGTGTCTCAAATCCAACATTTAAGGCAACATCTATAATAGAACTATTTTGTATCACTTTGAGTTGTGCTTTTTCAAGTCTAAGTCTTGTGATATACTCCATCATCGATTCACCAACATTTATCTTAAAAATTCTGCAAAAATGGTATTTTGAATATCCTGCAATTTTTACCAATTCTTCTATATCTAGTGAACTATTCAAGTTTTGTTCAATATAGTAAATTACTTTTAAAATTTGCTCGTTCATTTTTACTCTCCATTTTTGATAGTGTTATTTTAGAATTTCTATAAATATTTGTCTTGTCCTATGTTGCTATTTTGCACTTTTAATCTTCTCACAACACATTTCAGCCGATAGTATCGCAGGACTAAAACCGCCAGCTATAACAAATTGCCCTGTAAAATAGAGATTATTTATTTGTTTTGATTTGATTTGTGGCACTCTAAAAAACTGCTTTGGTGTAGGTTTGTATCCATAGGCTGTACCATTTGGGGTTTTTATGTATCGCATCATCGTTTTTGGTGTGGCGACTTCGGCAAATTCGATACACTCTTTAATATTTGGATAGTGAATTTCTAGTTTATCCAAACAGTTTTCTAGCAACATTTCTTTTTGTTTTTTATACTCTTCACTACTCAAACTTTTCCAATTTTTAAGCTCATCCGAGATACATATTTCTCCAAAAGATTTGCTTTCATCCACAAGCCCAGCATCAATCTGTGAATAATCCACAAACACCAAAGGTTGTTTCCCCTCTACTATAAAATTTGAATAAGCACCTTTTCCGTAAACATTTTTGAGATTTTTTGAAAATCCTATGTAGATAGTTGAGATAGACTCGGCAATCTGTTTTTCTTCTTTGTAAGCAATATCAAAAAGTTTGTAAGTATCAGCTGGAGCAATATTTGAGATGACAATATCTGCTTTGAGGCTGATGTTTTCATTTTTACAGCTATAAATTACCTCTTTGTTTGAAGCCTTTATCACTGTTGCTTTTGTGATAACTTTTCCACCATTTTGTTTTATCACATCTGCCAAATACTCGCTTAGCTTATAACTTCCACCCTTGATGAAATACCCTCCACCCTCATAATAGGAGCTTTGAGCCACTGCATGGAGTAAAATACTTAATGTATCTGGTGAATCGTTGTAGTATTGAACATTGGCATTTAAAATAAGTTTTAGCTCCTCATTTTGTGTCAGATTATCAAGTATTTCCGTGACACTTTTGTTTTTGTATTTTAAAAGTTTGGAAAAGAAAAATGGGAACAAAAGATAGTGATACCACGTGAGATTTGAAAGTTTTTCAAGACAATTTGCTAGAGTAAAAATGAGTTCAAAGTACCTATCTATCGCTTCGCTTTCGTTTGGAAACTTCATTTTTAAAGCTTTTTTAGCATTGTCCACACCATCTGGCATAACAAATTCCCCAAACTTTGAGTGAACTTTAAAAAACTCATTTGGCTTGATAAATGCAACATTTTTATACACATCAAGCTTATCAAATATTTCTTTGATTTGTGGGCTATAAACTCCATCCATCTCATGAAGCCCTACTTCACAAGTAAACCCACCATGTCGCTTAAAAGTTGTAGCACACCCACCCACGATATTGTGTTGCTCAAGAAGTGTAACTCTAAATCCATCTTTTGAGAGTAAAGCTCCAGCCGTTAATCCCCCAAGTCCTCCGCCAATAATTACTATATTTTTCATTTTTGTACCTCGATTTTTAGATTTTTATTATTGTTAAGTTCAAATTTTGCATCTTCAAAGTTTGGTTTTCTAAATACTTTTGGATTGTTTGAAAATCCAAAAGCTTCTTTCGGGATACCTATAAAATTTTTATCCAACAAACTATTTTGATTTTCATCACAAAATAAAGCTATCGCATAAGTACCATTTGGAATATTCAAAAATGTATGGTTTATTTTTGAAGATAAAACTTTTAAATCAAGATTTTTATAAGCTTTGTCAATAGTTGGAAAACTCTCTTTTGAGTTATAAAGTCCAATTTTTAAAATTTTGCATTCGTTTTGCAGATTTTCTACTTCAACAAAAATATCACTGCAAAATAAAGAATTACTCAAAACAATAAAACTAAAAATTTTTTTTTGCATGGTCGTTCCTCGATTTTTAACAAATCTTACAAAAACAAAAAAACTTTGTCATTCACATATGTTAATTTTATACTCTTTTTTAAGACGACTAAGATGTTGTGGAGTGATACCTAAAAATGTGGCGATATGATACTGTGGAACTTTTTCTAGTAGATAAGGAGTTTGCTTCAAAAACTTTTCAAACCGCTCTTTTGCGCTTTTTGTTTCTCTTTCTATGATGTGATTGTGTAAATAACTATAAGCCTCTTCCGCCATCAATCTTCCAAATCGCTCCCCTTTTTTGAGCTTATTATAGATCAATTGAATATCCCAAAAAGAGGTCACGACAACTTCACAATCCTCCAAAGCTTCAATATGAATGGTTGAAGCTTTTTGATGCAAAAAACTTTCATAATCGGTCACAAAAAGATTTGACATATGGGCATTTGTATCGTTAAAAAAGATACTCCAAGTAAAATCCTTCCCTCTTTCATTTATAACATAACCTCGTGCCAAACCTGAATTGATAAAATATAGCTCTTTACAGATATCCCCTTGATGGAGGATTATTTCACCTTTTTGAAAGGTTTTTAAACTTAATTGTGATGCGATAAGTTTCCACTCTAAAACATTAAATGATAAATCTCTCTGAATGAAATTTTTATATAAACTAAACATCTTCGTTAATGCTCCTATGGTATCTGAGAGATTTGTTTCATAAGCTATGAAACGATTCAAAACCCATAATCAAAATACAAATTTTTATAAATCCCCTAAAGATTACTATATCAGGAAAGAACTAGCTAAACCAATTATCCCGCCAAAAACGCCACCCCAAACTACAAGCCAATCAAGGTGTTCACGGATAAGTCTTTGAACAATCTCTTTAACCATTATCGGTGTGAGTTCATCTAGTCTCGCATCGATGACGCGCTCGATAGAATGAAGTAGATCATCACTCAGTGAAGAGTTTTGCATATGTTGTTGGAGTGTATTGTTAAAAACATCAGAGTTTACTATCCGAATAACTGCGTGTTTCATCTTCAATGAAAATGGCTCTCTTAGACCTGAGAGTGCGTTTTCTCCTCCAAACATCCCAAGCATTCCGCCAAAAGAGGACTCCATAACCGTTTTACTTAGCGCATCAAACGCAGGTGAAAAATCTGTTGCTTCGATAATAGGTTCGAGATTTATCTTTTTTTCTTCTTGTGCAAAAAATGCTTCAAGCTGTGTTTTTGTGAAGAACTCCTGCATCATGAGCTTTTTTATCGCCTCTTTGAAGGCCTCAAAACGCAGGGCAATAACACCTGAACCATACAGCAACGGCACGCGTTCAAAGAGCATATGAATGGCAAGTTGATTAGTAAGCGCCCCAGAAAGTGCAAAAAGTCCTGTAAATAACAAGAGAGAAGCATAGTCACCTGCGACAAAAGAGAGCAAGACTATAAGTATAGCGATAGCGTTTGTTATAAAACTTTTATTGATTTTCAAAACAGAGTCCTTTATTTAAAAACAAAATTATATCAAAACGCAAAGCATTACTACACAAGCGAGAGTTTTTTACAGATGTTACATACTTTTGTAAAAAAGAATATACAACATCTTAAATTTTAAAAAAACTTATTTTTCGTAGCTTTAGGGGTTGGTTTAAATATACAATATTTGTTTTTAAAATAGAAGCACGATACCAAGCAAAAGAATGATGACAAGTGCGGCATACTCAAGAGTTTGTTGAAGTTTTGTGTTGGTTTGGCTTGTTTTTTTACGAAACATAGAACTCAGGAGTGCGGAGACAAAGATGATGGTGCTCATGCCAAGACTCATCACAAATGCAGATAAAAAGCCTACGGTATAGAGTCCCAGTGAGAACGAAAACAAAAAGAGCGTTATTGTTCCAGGGCAGGGAATTATACCTGCGGAGATGATGAGTGCAACATCCGTGGAGTTTTTCTCAAGCTTGCATGAACCACAGCCGCAAGCGCTTACATGCGGCGAAGTGCTAAAAGTAAAAGCTGGTTTATTTTTGAGTGTTTTGTACACTTTGTATTTTTTATAAAAAAGATACAAAGCGATACCAATAATAAGAAGCGCGGTAATTTTTGTGCTGATAAAAAATGTGTCGTCCATAAATTGTGCCAAAAATGTTTCTACTAAAAAGTAGATGACAAATGTGAGTAAAAAAGCAGAAAAAGTATGGACAATACCTATCATCAAAGAGATAAAAAGTGCTTTGTGATAAGAACGGTCGTTACTTAAAAAATAGCTTGCAACAAGTGTTTTTCCATGCCCTGGGCCCATAGCGTGAATGACGCCGTAAAGATACGCAAAAAGAAGAAGCAGAGCATAAGCGTAGGGATTTGAATCCTCTTTTATCTCATTAAAAAGGTTTTTTATTTTTGCCATACTCGTTTCAAGGAGTGTCGTATTTGTTTCATTTGTTTGGATAGGGGTTTGTGGTTTTATCTCCTCTATTTGCGTCAGTGGTGCTGCGCTAAAGAGAAGAGTCGCGCTAAAGAGATAGATGTTTTGTTGGTAGTGAAGTTCTATTTTTGGAATCTCTATCTCATTGATAACAAAACTAAAAAAACTCTCATCATCTTCAAACAAAAATCCCAAAAGGTCTTGGTCGGTCAAATCAATCGAGAGTTGCATATCATAACTAAGCACCATTTGTCTATTGAGTATTTCGAGTTTGAAGTTGTCGTAAGTCGGTGTGATAGGCTGTTCATTTTTTTTGTGTGAATATTTAATTTGTGTGAGCATATTTTTTGGTAAAAGATACTCTTTTTTGATTTTTAAAATAGCTTGAAGTTCCGAGGCATCTAAAATCTGGTTGGTATTTTTATCAAACTGCGTTGTTATTTCAGATGTATAGATATCTGAAAAAGACCACTGAGCATGGATAGTACAAAGCCTGTTTTCTTTCATACCAAAGGAGAGTTTGATCTCTGCTGTTGGAACCATAAGCTGGCATGTGGCACAGCCTAAAAGATTGCTTATGAGAAGTGCTAAAAGGAAGAAGATTTTACTCATCGCAATTTCTCCAAAAGTATAAAAAACATCAAACTAAGTGCCGAAATCAAGATGATGGAAGCCCCTGAAGTGAGGTTAAAACTATAAGAGAACCAAAGCCCGATAAGAGTAAATATTGAAGCGATAACTCCTGAGAAAAACATCATACTTAGCAATGATGATGAGAGACTTTGGGCTATATAAATAGGTATAGTTAAAAGAGCTATCACAAGGATAAGCCCAACAACTTTAATGGCAACAACAACGCTAAGAGCAGAAAGAATCAAAATAAGTGTATAAAAAAATGGGACATTTATGCTACGGATAGACGCGTATTCGCTATCGTAAGAGACTGCTAAAATATCTTTGTACCAAAAAAGAAGTGCTAAAAGAATGAGAGCCAAAAGTCCACCCATATAATAGAGGTCTTCTTGATTTACCGCTAAGATAGAACCGAAAAGATAACTCATAAGATCAACATTGTATCCAGACGTAAGATCGACAAAGATGATACCAAGCGCCATACCAACAGCCCAAATAAGTCCGATAAAGATATCGATTTTATCTCTTTGGTGGATGGTGACAAAAGCCATAAAAAGAGCCGCTAAAATCGCAAATAAAGATGTTCCAACAAAAATAGGAATACCAGCAAATAGAGCAAGTCCAATACCGCCATACGCTGCATGAGCAATCCCTCCGACGAGAAAAACCATACGATTGACAACAACTAACGTGCCGATAATGCCTGCAATAAAACTCACTAAAACACCTGCTATAAGGGCATTTTGAACAAATTGGTAACTAAGTGCTTCTAGCATTTGCATTTTCCTAACATTTCTAAGAGTTCTACTTCGCAGACATGATTTATCTGGGTGTCAATTTTCGTGGCAAGTGCGCTTGTATCGTGAAATGAGAGTTTTTTGTTGATATGTGCAACCTTGCTTGCATACCCCATAATGATAGAAATATCATGACTCACAACGATAATAGTCATCTCTTCGTTGAGTTTTTTAAAGAGTTCATAAACTTGTTTTTGTCCTTCAGCATCGATACTTGAGGTAGGTTCATCAAGGATAAGAATCTCTGGCTTGCTAAAGAGTGCACGCGCTATCATGACACGCTGACGTTGACCGCCTGAGAGAAGGGCGATTTTTTTATCGGCATATTCAAGCATACCGACTTCTTTGAGTATCTCTTTTGCTTGAGTGATATCTTCTTTGGCATAACCAAAAAATTTTCTTTTTGATAAACCCTGCGCCATCATAACCACTTCAATAACTTTGATTGGAAAATCAGTGTTGATGTTGGTATTTTGTGGTACATAACCAATCGATTCGATTTTGCTTATGTTTCCTTTCGTTGGTGTCAAAATCCCTAAAATGAGTTTTAAAAGGGTACTTTTACCACCACCATTTGGACCGATAATAGCGAGAAAATCTCTAGTATCTATGTCAAGATTGATATCCTCTAAAATCATCTCTTTGTCATACGAAAAAAAGAGATTTTGGAGTGAAATAAGGGTTTGTTTATTACTTGTTTGCAATTGCTTGTGCCATTTTGATGAGATTTGAGGACCATTCAGGGCTCAAAGGTGATATTTTTACAACGTTTAGATTGCCTTCTTTTGCGATGATTTTGGCACTCTTATCTGAAAATTCTGCTTGTGCAAAGATGACATGAATCTTCTCCTCTTTAGATTTTTGTAAAATCTCTATAATCTCTTTGGGTTTTGGTTCTTTTCCTTCTACTTCGATAGTGACTTGCTTTAAGCCAAACTCATATGCGAAATAACCCCACGATGGATGAAAAACTAAAAAGTTAGTATGTTTTGGCGTATCTTTTAAGATGGTATAAATGCGCTCTTGCGTTTGTCCAATCTCTTGTAAAAATAAATCGAGATTTTTTTTGTACTGAACTTCGTGTTTTTTGTCAATGCTCACAAGTGCCTCATAGATGGCAAACGCCATGATTTTAACATTGTTTGGTGATGTCCATGTGTGTGGGTCGAGTCCATTCTCTTTGTGTTTTGTCTCATGCTGCTCATGTACTTCCTCGTGATGATTGTGTTCATCAAGGGCGATTTTTTCTACGCTGTCACTTATATTGATGATACGCATATTTTTGTTTTGTGAGGCAAAACGCCCAAGCCAAGCCTCTTCAAACTCAACACCAATACTCAAATAGAGTGTTGCCTGAGAGAGTGCCATCATTTGTGTGGGTTTTGGCTCGTAAGAGTGCGGTGAATTGCCAGGCATAACCATAAGTAAAACATCAATATGTTCGCCTGCAATTTTTTGAACAAATGTCTGCTGTGGCAGAATACTGACCGCAACGATAGGTTTTGCCAAAAGTGATGAAGCGATGTACAGAAGGGAAAATGTTAGAAATCGTAGCATAATTGAAGACCTTTTTTTGGAAAGAATTGTACTTACTAGGCTCTTAAATGCAACTTAGTCGCATTTATTTAAGAGAAGCATAAGAGAGAAGTCGCTACCATTTTCAAATGCAAATAGAAAAAATAATCGAAGAAAAGAATCTCAAACTTACTACAGCGCGCAAAGAACTCTTAGAGATTTTTGTCGTTTCTTCTAAACCTCTCTGTTTTGAAGATGTGAAGTCAAAACTCAGCATGGATAAAGCAACTTTTTATAGAAATGTTTCCAAATTTGAAGCAGAAACGATTTTAAATAGTTTTGAGTCCAATGACAAAAAACGCTACTACGAAATCAATGAAAGTGCTCATGCGCACTTTGTATGTAAGCGATGTAATAAAATAGAGTGCCTCAAAGAGAAACTCACTTACGAACTCAGAGGTTATATTATCGAAGATATGATTTTAAAAGGAGTATGCAAACAATGCAAGCAAATGAGTCTATAGAAAAGTCAAAAATCGCCTCTTTACCAAGTAAATATGGAAAATTTAAGATTCAGGTATATAAGCAAGGATCTCAAGAACATATGGTTGTTATGAGTGAAAACTTCCAAACACTCACTACGCCGTATGTGCGTATCCACTCAGAATGTCTCACAGGCGATACCTTTGGAAGTTTAAAATGCGATTGCCAAAATCAGCTTGATTTAGCACTAAAATTTATCAACAAACATGGAGGTATGGTTATTTATCATCGCCAAGAAGGACGTAATATCGGGCTTCTAAATAAAGTAAATGCCTACGTTTTGCAAGATTTGGGACGCGATACTATTCAAGCAAATCTTGAGTTAGGATTTGAAGAAGATGAGAGAGACTACTCAGTCGTTGCTGCAATTTTTCAAGAATTTAATCTAAAAGCTATTCATCTTATCACAAACAATCCTGACAAAATCCTCTTTGTTGAGTCTTTGGGTGTGCGTGTTGTAGAACGTATTCCCGCGATTACAGCAGTAAATAAATACAACAAAAACTATTTAATGACAAAAAAAGAACAAATGAATCATATTTTATAAATAGATGGTTTGATAGTGATGACTATTTTTTCTCTTTTATCTCTATCTTCAAATGCTCAAACCCAATCCCCAATACACTCTCCAAGAGTCTGCAAAACCTAAGGTGAATGAGTATATCAGTTTCCAACGAGAAATTAAGCAATCAAATAAACCTAATGTATTGAGTTTATCAATATAGATGATAAATATTTTTTTCATTGATATCTAAAAAATTGCTATGTCACTAGTCCTGTAATGAGAGAATACGTCACGTCACGTGAGAGTCTCAAAACGCTATTTTTTCTGAAATATTATCATCTCATACACACTTTTTTTCGTCACAAGCGCTTTGTCAGGCGAAACAGAGTGTGCATTTTTTGCTTTTGCCACTTCATGTCTCAGTCCTGCCATCTCTTGTTCCATCTCATCTACATTCTCTTTTAAACGCAGGATAATATCTACTCCCGCAAGATTGACACCAAGATCTCTTGTGAGTCTGAGGATAAGTTTTATCCTATCGATATCTCTTTGTGAATAGAGACGGATTCTCCCATCAGAGCGCGATGGAGTAACAAGGTTTTCTCTCTCATATTGACGCAATGTTTGTGGATGTATCTCCAAAATCTTTGCAACTATGCTGATGAGATAGACAGGTTCGTCATATTGATGATGCATACTCATATGTTTGCCTCTACGCCTTAGGCAATTTTTCTTGCATAATTTCAACTAAACTTGCATCAAGTTCATCTATATTTGGCAAAACTATATTTGCCCGCAAGTATAAGTCGCCGCGGACTTTAGTTTTTCTATCCATTGCCCCCAACTCTTTTACACGAAATCTCTGCCCATTTTTTGTGTTTTGAGGAATCTTAAGTTTTATCTCTTTATCAAGTGTCTGGATAGAGATCTTATCTCCAAAAAGTGCTGCATGCAAAGGTACGTCAAAGTTTTTAACAAGATCGTTATCTTCTCGCTCATACTCCGAACTAGAGGCAACATTTATCTTCAAAAAAAGATCGCCTGCACGTCCGCCTTGTGCATGACCTTTGCCTTTGACACGCATCTTTTCACTGTTTTTTACGCCAGCCGGTATCTTGATATCAAAACGCTCACCGTTTACAGAGACCGAATGTGAGCCCCCGAGTATAGAGACTACAAATGGGATAGTGACGCTGCTTTCGATATCAAGGTTTGGTTCTTGTTGTGCAAAACCGCCACCAAAGCCCCCGCTGAAACCACCGCCGCCTGAAAACATACTACGAAGTATCTCATCCAAATCAGCACCACCACCACTGTGAGAACGAGAGAAATCATGGAAATTTTGTCCACCGAACATTCCATCCCCTGCTCTGTCGTATTGAGCTTTTTTTTCTTTATCGCTCAATATCTCATATGCTGCGTTTATCTCTTTAAATTTTTCTTCTGCACCGGCTTCTTTGTTGATATCGGGATGGTACTGACGCGCAAGTTTTCGATAAGCCTTTTTTATCTCTGCTTCGTTTGCGTCTTCTGATATTTCAAGTGTTTTATATAATGATTTGCTCATGATTGTTTCCTAAAAATTGTATTAAAATGCTTAAGCAAGATTATATCACAAGAGTTGAGTGGATGTCAATCAAGTTTGTACTTGTAGGGGTTCAATCATTAAGAGCTACTTCGCTACAATTCTAACTTAAATTTAACTCAGGAACAATACAATGGATGGGATTTTACCGACTACAGCCGACTTTGAAACTTTGACGCACAGAGCTGCACTTTATTTGAGAGATATTTTACATTTAGTATTTCTCCATAGTCAAAAAGAAAACGCTATTGTGGTGTATGATAGAACTTCTCTTCTCTCAAGAATTTTAGAACAAGCATATAGAGAAGTTCTACCTCATGCTCTTTTTATCGATTTTAACACACTTCCTCCACTGGAAATACGCAAAATCCTTGATGCGCTTGAGGCTTTAGATTTTGTAGCACTAATCCAGTCCACCAATTTTCGTCTTGATGCTTTTCGCATACGCGTAGAACTCTTCAAACGCAACATAAAAGTCATCGAACACCCGCATTTAGGTCGGATGTCGGATGAGGAAGCGTCCTATTATATTGACTCACTTGCTTATGATAGCGTATATTATCGCGGTGTCGGTCGCGCTCTCAAAGCAAAAATAGACAGTGTAAGTTCTGGAATTATCGATAGCGGTGGTGAGTTTTTACTTTATAATTCCCCTTTTGAATCTGCCAAAGTCAATATCGGCGACTACACAGGCATGACCAATATGGGTGGACAATTTCCTCTTGGTGAAGTTTTTACGGAAGCACAGGATTTGCGTGCAGTTCATGGACGACTAAAAATTTTTTGTTTTGGCGATGTGACCTACAAAATCAACACACCGCAAATCCCTATCATACTTATCATTGAAAAGGGACAAGTTGTAGCTTGTGAAAACGCAACTCCTGAGTTTGAGCACATTCTCTCACTCATACGCAGAGATGAAGGTGGTATTGTTTTGATACGAGAACTGGGTTTTGGACTCAACCGCGCTTTTAGTAAAACACGCACCGTCGCTGATACTGGAACTTATGAGCGTATGTGTGGTGTTCATGTCTCTTTAGGTGCAAAACATGGAACCTACGGCAAACCTGGATTTAAACGCGGTGATGGCTTGTATCATGTGGATGTTTTTGTGGATACGCATACGGTTATACTTGGGAATGAAGTAGTTTTTAAAGAGGGAAGCTACATAATTTAAAAAAATTCTAAAATCAAAAAAGCGAGGAAACATACTTTTGTAGCTGACGAGCGTAGCAACGCAAAAGTTACGTTGCTATTTTGATTTTAGTGAAGGAAGTGGCGGATTTCTGAGAAGTAAAGTGACATGCCAAACTCGTTAGCTGCGTCTATAATCTCCTCATCTCTTATGCTTCCACCAGGTTCTATAACACTTTTAACACCCGCTGCAGCTGCAGCGTCAATAGAATCACGAAATGGGAAAAACGCTTCAGAGGCTAAAGCCGCGCCTGTTACATCAAGTCCCATATCTTTTGCTTTTTTCAAAGCACACTGAGAAGCGTCAACACGGCTTGTCATGCCCATACCAACAGCTACCATAGCTGAGTTTTTCACATATACAACACAGTTGGATTTTGTCAAAGAAGCAACTTTATAAGCTATCTCCATATCTTTCATCTCTTGTTCAGTTGCTGCGTTTGTGCTCATAAGTTTTGCGTTTTTCACTTCATCTTCACCAACTTTGTCCGCATCTTGGAAAACAAATCCACCGTCTATGTGTTTGAAGTCTTTTACATCATTTGCAAGAACGAGTTTGTCTGCACCCATTTCAAAGAGTTTAATGCGTTTTTTACTTGCGAAAACTTCTTGCGCTTCTTCTGTAATACGTCCAGCAATAACAACCTCTAAGAAAATTTCGTTCATTTTCTCAGCTAACTCTTTTGTCACAACACCGTTCACGGCTACTACACCACCAAACGCAGATACAGGGTCACATTTGAGTGCTTCTACATACGCTTCTAAAAGCGTATCTTTTATGGCAAATCCACAAGGATTTCCGTGTTTTGTAATGCACACTGCGTTTTGTTCTCCAAACGCAGAGGCAATTTTTACTGCGCCGCTTAGGTCATTTAAGTTGTTAAAACTTGCTTCGCCTTTTAGTGTTTTAAAGTTATTTGAATAGTGTTTGTCAAACTCATATAAAGCACCTTTTTGGTGAGGATTTTCGCCATAACGCGTGTCCATAACTTTGCTGCCGACTACAAATTGTTTTGCTCCAAAACCGCTGTTAAAACGCTGGTTCATGTAGTTTGCAATCATTGAGTCATACGCCGCTGTATGCTCATACGCTTTTATCATCAGTCCTAGACGAAAGTCTCTTGTGTTTTTCTCGTTTTCTATTGCATCAACAACAACTTCATAGTCACTTACATCTGTTACAATCATTACACTGTCAAAGTTTTTTGCTGCTGAACGTACCATCGCAGGTCCACCGATGTCGATGTTTTCAATGATATCATCAAAATCATCTGTTTTTTCGATTGTTTCTTTAAATGGATAAAGGTTTACACACACCAAATCAATTGCTTCAACACCAAGCTCTTTGGCTTGATCAAGATGTGACTGTTTGTCGCGACGGTGTAAAATCCCGCCATGCACATAAGGGTTCAGCGTTTTAACGCGACCTTCAAAACATTCAGGAAACTTCGTAACTTCATCAATCTCAATAGC
Organism: Sulfurimonas sp. GWF2_37_8; assembly: GCA_001829625.1. Taxonomy (GTDB): domain Bacteria; phylum Campylobacterota; class Campylobacteria; order Campylobacterales; family Sulfurimonadaceae; genus Sulfurimonas. The sequence goes on from MIBW01000012.1 coordinate 44,548, forward strand.
CTTAACGCCATTCTCAACTAGTATCTTATAAGTTCCGCCTGTTGAGATAATCTCATAACCATTTTTTATAAGTGATTTACAAAAATCCACTACACCGTTTTTGTCACTTACACTTACTAATGCTCTTTTTAACAAAAATTCTCCTTTTTCTAAAGCAAAGCTTCATAAAAACTCTTTTCTCTAAAGAATTTTTAAAATTGCGGAATTTTATCCAATTTGAGTTTAGATGGTGGTAAACTTAGAAAAACAATTATGGAAATTATCATGAAAAATATAGCGATTTTATGTTCAGGCGGAGATGTTTCCGGTATGAATCCAGCACTGAAACATTTTGTAGAGTATGCACTTCAAAGAGGTTTAACACCCTATTTTGTTAATGACGGCTATGAAGGTCTTATAGACAACAATATACTCAAAGCTGGTTATGAAGATGTTGCTGGTATCATCATTCGTGGCGGTACTAAGATTGGTTCAGCCCGTTCTAAACGTTTTATGCAAAGCGAATATAGAACTATTGCAAAAAAAAATCTTGACGCTCTTGCAATAGATATGTTGATAGTTTTAGGGGGAGATGGCTCTTTTCGTGGACTGCATGCGTTTTATCAGGAACACAAAATAAAATTTTGCGGCATTCCTGCAACCATCGATAACGATATCAACGGCACAGATTACTGTTTGGGTGTTGATACGGCGCTCAATATTATCAAAGTTTCTATCGACTCTATCCGTGATACGGCATCTTCATTTAGACGTGCTTTTGTTATCGAAACTATGGGGCGCGACTGCGGTTATCTCGCACTTGTCTCTTCACTCACCTCAGGAGCGGAGCTTTGTCTTATCCCTGAAGTTCCTTATAATTTAACCGTATATGAGCAACGATTCAAAGAGCAGATACAAAACGGCAGAAGATATTTTATCGCCGTAGTTTCAGAGGGCATCAAAGATGAGTCTCAAACTATAGCCAAATGGTTTGAAGAGAAAATAGGGATAGAGTCCAGAGTCAGCGTGCTCGGACATATCCAACGCGGTGGCAATCCTACAATATATGATAGACTTATGGCATATAAATTTATCAACCACGCCATCAACGCACTTATAGACGGTAAAGAAGAGAGTATCATATGTTACACAACAAGTGGTTTTGAACTTCGAAGTATAGATACAGTAGTAGGTAAACGCAAAGAGTTAGACCCCGAACTGCTATCCTTCTTGGCGAATGTTTAAAATAAAGTAAGATTGCAGCATAGAACTTTATGTTCTAAATTGCTGCAACCTATCACTTAATGTTATAGAGTTTTCTTCTAGTCTTTTGATTTCTGTGGACATAGTATTACTGCTTTTGACATTCTTATCGACTTCTTTGCTTATCTCGGTTATTTGATGGATAATATGGTGTGTACTATTACCTGTTTTGTGCAAAGCATCCAAAGAAATATTCATAGCCACGGTTGTGTCGTGCATCGTCTCAACGGTCAATTCGATTTGTTTTTTCGCGCTTGATGAGACTTGCGTCAGGTTTTGTATATTGCTTGCGTTTGAGTTTATCTTTTCACTTACTTCATTGATGGATTGTACTATAACGCTTATAGTGACATTGATTTCACTTAAGCTTTTTTGTGTTCTCTCTGCCAATTTTCTGACTTCATCCGCAACAACCGCAAATCCACGTCCATGTTCACCCGCACGAGCTGCTTCTATGGCCGCATTGAGTGCAAGTAGATTTGTTTGATCGGCGATATCATGTATTACACTTAAAACACCTTTAATCTGTTCTGCATCATTACTCAATTTTGCAAGGTCATCAACTAGTGACATTTCAACATCGGCACTATTATGTACTTCACTTATCATCTCAACAATATTTTTACTTGCCACATCTAAAATCTCGCTTACTTTGGCGATATCCTCTCTGACTTTATCCGCATCAGAAGTAGCTTCTCGTATCATTTTTATCGTTTCTTCACCATATTTTGTTGTTTGTGTGATGATATTTGATGTTTCATACATACTTTTTGACATATCTACAAAGTGTTTATCAACTTCTTGCACAATTGTTCTGTTATTTTGTGCACTATTTTTTGAATCATCAATCGCATTTCTCGTAGAAGAAACAAGGTGATTTAAACTTCCATAAATATTTGATATCTCATCTGAACCGAGTTCATTTTTGCAAAAAGTAAAATCTCTTTGTGAGTTGATATACTCCATACTTTCTTGTAACTTTTTGATAGAATCATGAATATTTTTTACAATTAAAAAACTTATGAATATAACCAATATAAGTGAAATAATAGATGTTATAAGTATCTGATTTTCAAAACTTGAGAGCTTTGCACTGAACTCTTCGATATTTTCATTTAAAGATTTTTTTGAAAAAACGACTAACAAACTCAACTCTTCTTTGGCTTTGACTGCCACCGAATTGTATGAAGCTATCGCATCAACTTTATCTTCTGCATCTGCACTTTTATCTGTAAATTCTTCCACCATCCCGATACCGATTGTGTTAAGCGCTCTTGTTCGCAAAGATATATTTTGCACAATGCTTTTAAGTTCTTTAAACTCTTCCATGGAAGATAAAAGTTCAAGTTTAGCGATAGATTTGCTTAACTCTTCTTGTATATTTTTGCTCTGTATCTCATAATCACTTTCAAGCTGCAACTGAGATGCGGCAGCTGTCAAAAATACATTTTGCATTTGCGCAATTGAGTCAGAAATATCATTGGAGACAGATATTAAACGCATCTGCTTTGACTTAAAATCCTCAAAACTGCTCTTAGAAACATTTAAAGCACCAAAGCTAATAATACCGCTAATACCCAGAGATACCAGACCTATAACGACTATAAGCCATATCTTCGCTTTAATACTTAAATGTTCCATTAATCTATATCCTTATCTGGTTTTTCTTATTTCTAATATGCTACGTTAAACAATAAATAAACGTTATTTAATTTATCTAAAGTTGTTGGTACAGATATCGCAGCATCCGACATACTCATCGGTGCCCCGATTTGATATCCGCTTCCGCTGTAATCATAATCGATCATCTGAGCACCTAAACGCAGGTGTGCATAACGGTTAATCGGCTGGATATAATAAACCTCTGTAGCAGTCCCACGAGTTGCAAGTTTGTTTGTCAAATCGTTTGAACCCTGTGTAAAACTAAACCAATTTTCACTTCCCTTATTGTACTCAACTCCGATACGAGGGTTATTTAAAACCTCTATCGGCATCGTGTATCTAGCACCTATCCAAAAAGCGTGGCCGCTGATTGTGTCTGTATCTACAGTTGTTCCAATCATGTTTGTACTCAATAGACCTACATTTGCTCCATTATAAATACTAGTTTCCCCATTAGGCTTCGCCTGAGAAATAGCATAGTGAGCAAAGATATCTAAACCGCTGTTTTTTATGTTAGTGAACTCTGCCATGAGCGTGTAGAGCATCATGTCACCAATATTTTTATTGTCATTTGGAACATTTGAAACGATATCTGTTGCACTCACTGCACTTATTTGCAATAATGAACCATCTATCCCTAGCCCCGTATCAAAGAAAGCACCCAATACATCTGAGTCTGCAATAGCATCAGAGTCTCCGATATATGTGTAAGATGTATTTGCCTGATAACCTTTGCCATAACCAACTCTTAAAGCCATATTGTCAACACCTGTGATTTTTTGAAGATTTGCAGTTGCTACGATACCATCTGCTGCCCCGTCAAAGCTGAGTGCCGAGTAGGTAGCTTTACGCACTGTGTTATCTTTAAACTGATGTGAAGGACCATCCGAACTTGGTTGACGACCAAGGGTAAGTGTTACAGGAACATCCCCTTTAAGTACAGTCCAATCTACATAGGCTCTTTCTACAAAAATACCGCTATCAGAAGGTCTTCTTCCTTGCATAGGGTCCATGCCAGAATACAAATACGCTTCTGCTGAATCCGCCCAATTTTTATACATAGTCAAACGACCTGTAAACTTCATATCATCCGTGATATCAGAACTCATATTGAGTCTTAAACGATTTGACCATACATTTTTTGCAGAACTTTTGTCGCCTGCTGCGTCTTGCATATCAAAGTTATCCACTCGTGTTCTAAACTCTAAACCAAAATCTATCTTATCAACCATCGATTTTGTCTCAACACTATCTACACGTTCTTCAAGTTCATCACTTGCGTTTGACTGAGTAGTTTGCAACTCTGCAACTTTTTTTTCAAGATTATTAATCCTATCTAGTAACTCTGCGTTTGTGTCCGCTGCGTTTAGAGACAATGCAATCATAGATGTAGCTAGACTTAGTGTAATTATTTTTTTCATGTTTTTCCCTTTTTCTTACATACCAGCCGCTTGAGGATGATCAGAATCCGCAGCATGACTGGTTAAATATTTTTTAAGATCTTCTTTATCAGCATCACTCAGTTTATCAATCCCCAGTTTCGCCATTTTACCCGCGTCGCCAAAAATTTTTTCCCATTGTTTAATTGCCTTTGAACTAGCATCTAAACCTAACTTTCCTGCGTTATCTTTACCATCCGAAAGTACCATCGTGGCAAGAACAGAAGACAACAAGAGAAGACGTATCAACTTCATTTGAAACCCTTTTAAATATAATTTAGGTTAACTTTATCTGAACAATTATTAAACATTTCTTATTTTGTACTTAAATATAAACATTATATTACGAAGAGGTAGTTGATAGCTTAAGGGAAGTATGAAATATTAGAAGTCGTAGATAAACGCAAAGAGTTAGACTCTAGGCTTTTATCCTACAGAAAAGTTGCTTTTAAGAGTTAGATATCTCTTTCAATAACTCTTTTGAAAGTGTTGAAATAGTTGTCTTGCAACTGTTCCATACTCATGCTGATGTCATTCACTACAATTGTGTTTCCGCCAACTGTTCCGATTTGCTCACATTTCAAGTCACCCAACATTGCTTCAAACGCAGCACAATTTTCTGGCTTAACTTCTATGATAGCACGGCTCATACTCTCTGCGAATATATCTCTTGTATCAGTTACTTGCATGCTAACATCACAGCCAAGACCTGAAGTCGCTGCCATTTTTGCTAAAGCAATAGCAACACCGCCGCTGCTTGCATCTTTAGCACACTCTAGCAAGTTTTTCTTGTTCGCTTCAATAACTAAATCCCAAAGAGCAAGCTCATTTTTGTAGTTGATTACAGGAAGTGTTCCCGCAACTGTGTGACAAATTTCTTTCATATATAAAGAACCGCCAAACTCAGACTTTGACTCACCTACTAGGTAAAGTACATTTCCCTCAGTTTGAAAGCTTGACATCAAAACATTGTTTTGGTCATCGTTTACACCAACAGTTGCGATTGATGGTGTTGGGAAAACAGAAACGCCGTTTGTTTCATTGTAAAGTGAAACATTTCCACCAATTACCGGAGTTGTAAGCTCAGCACATGCTTCTTTAATACCTAAACAGCTTTGACCAAACTGCCACATAACTTCTGGGTTTTCAGGGTTACCAAAGTTCAAACAGTCTGTAATTGCAAGAGGACGCGCGCCGCTCATGGCAACATTTCTGCCGCTCTCAATTACCGCAGCAGCGCCGCCGCCCATTGGGTCGATGTAGCAATAACGCACATTACAATCAGCTGACATGGCAAGTGCTTTTCCATTCTCTTTTACACGAATAACAGAAGCGTCAAGCATTCCGCCTTTCTTGATGGTATTTGTTTGAACCATAGAGTCGTACTGCGTATAAATCCACGCTTTGTCAACAACTTCCATAGATTTTGTGAGTGTCTCAAACGCCGCTTGATTAGAAACTTTTTCAAAATCATTAATTGTGACATGAGCGATTTCATCTAAATATTTTGGTCGTGTCATTGGACGGTTTAACTCAGGTGCTTCTTCGCTTACAGGATTTACAGGAACCTCAGCACATTTTTCACCGTGCCAGAAAAGTTCCATGTTGCCCGTTGCAGTTACTTCACCAATTACCGCAGCATCTAAGTCCCACTTTTCAAAAATGTCAATAATCGCCTGTTCTGAGCCTTTTTTAGCACATAAAAGCATACGCTCTTGACTCTCCGAGAGCATGAAATCATATGGAGACATATTTTCTTCACGAGCAGGAACTTTGTCAAGGTGCATAATCATACCGCTTCCTGAACGCCCAGCCATCTCAAAAGATGATGATGTAAGTCCAGCCGCACCCATATCTTGGATACCCACAACATAGTCTGTTTTGAAAAGTTCTAAACACGCTTCAAGCAAAAGTTTTTCCGTAAAAGGGTCACCAACTTGCACAGTCGGACGCAAAGATTTTGACTCTTCTGTAAAGCTGTCAGATGACATAACTGCTCCACCAAGACCGTCACGGCCAGTTTTTGCACCAACGTACATTACAGGATTGCCGATACCATCCGCACGACCGTAAAAAATCTCATCTGTTTTTGCAAGACCCAAAGTAAATGCGTTTACAAGAATGTTTCCATTGTAGCACTCATCAAAACTTGTCTCACCGCCGATGGTTGGAACACCCATACAGTTGCCGTATCCACCAATTCCAGCAACAACACCACGCACTAAATAACGTTGGTGAGCAGAAATTTTGTCATCATGCAATACATTTCCAAATCTTAATGCATTCAGGTTGGCAATAGGACGCGCGCCCATAGTAAATACGTCACGCATAATCCCGCCAACACCTGTTGCAGCACCTTGGTAAGGCTCAATAAATGAAGGGTGGTTGTGCGATTCCATCTTAAATACAGCCGCATAACCACCGCCAATGTCAATCACACCTGCGTTTTCACCCGGACCTTGAATAACCCAAGGAGCACTTACGGGAAACCCTTTTAAGTGCACTTTTGAAGACTTGTAAGAACAGTGCTCACTCCACATAGCGGAAAAAATTCCCAACTCTACTAAATTAGGTTCACGACCTAAAATCTGTTTGATATGCGCGTAATCATCTTGAGAAAGTTTATGATTTGAGAGTTGTTTTTCGATGTCTTGAAGTTGTTGGCTCACAGGTGAATCCTAAAATTTGGTTTTTAAATGCGAATTGTAGCAAAAAGCGTGTAAAAGTAGTTTTAAAGTATGAAGAGGGTTTAAAAAAATTTCAAGACTAAAAAGATTGCCGCGTCACTTCTCTTCGCAAAGACGAAAGAAATCGTCACTGCGAGCGTAGCGTGGCAGTCTGCTCTTTTTTAGCCGACAGTTACATCTTTACTGCGTTTTTTAAAGTACTCTTTTTCTACGCGGCAAAGAGGGCAAGCTCCTGGAGGTTTTTTCCCTTTATGCACGTGTCCGCACACTTCACATACCCACTCTTCATCATCATCGCCTTCAAAGAAACCTTCTGCTTCAAGTGCTTCAAGAAGTTCTCTGTACTCTTTTTCATGCTCAACTTCCACTTTTCCAATGGCTTTAAACATTCTTGCAATCTCTTTTAAGCCTTCTTCCTTCGCGATTTCTTCAAACTCTGGGTACATAATTTCATGTTCATACTGCTCACCGTTTGCTGCATAAACCAAATTTTTAGCAGTTGAATCAAACTCAAAATTATTTACGAGTTTGTTATACGCCTTGTACTCGGCCATTGCATGGTATTTTTCATTGTTTGCAGCTTCTTGCAAAAATCTTGCAATTCTATGGAAGCCTTCCTTAAACGCAACGTCCGCGAAAAATTCATACTTATTTCTTGCCTGCGACTCTCCTGCAAAAGCTTTCATAAGGTTTACAGCCGTCAAGTTTTCCGTAACACACGCCATATGTTCACCACAGCAAACTAAAGTTCCGCCACCAACATTTTGCACTTCAACTTCATTGCCACATTTATTACATTTATAGGTTTCATATTTTCTCATTTTAACTCCTTATTATTGTAAATTTTTTTTCAAATCTGCTACAAACTCTGTAATATCATCATGCAGTGTCTGAAGATCTTCTTCATGTTCCACTTCATCTGCAAGTATAGAACTAATGATATCGTAAGTAACAATATCCTTATTACGTGTTGTTTCTACTATAGAACTATAAGTTCGTATAGCACACTGCTCCCCTTTAATAGCGTCTTGGAGTATTTTAACTACATCAAAATCTTTAGGTGCATCATAACCACAATTTGTGTACGTCAGCCAATCCTGTGGATGCAATAGCGGCGTGCCACCAAGTTGCAAAATCCTATCAGCAATCATTGTTGCATGTCTAAGCTCATCTGCCGCGTGCTGGTTAAGCTCAACTACCGCCGCATCTTTCATAAGACCTTTGATAACTTTACTCTCTATAAAATACTGATAATATGCAAGCCATTCATCCGCATATGCTCTATTGAGTAGTGTGATAACTTCGCTAACCTCTATCCCTTTGATGATAGAATTTCCAACTCTTGCCATTTCGTACTCCTTAAGTTTCTAAAAGATAATTTTTATCCTTTAGAACTTTACTCTTTAAATTCTTTGGTTTAGATTAAGAGCTTTTAATGAAATGAAAAGTCGTTTTTTGTACGAATCTTTTTTTTAAGAGAGAAGATATTAGTATATTTGATTGCAAGAATCTCATACTCTTTTGTAGCGTTTGGAAGCTTAAGTTTGAATTGCTCACCTATGCTTTTTCCCATCAGTGAACAGGCAAGTGGTGAGTGCACAGAGATAAGTCCGTTCTCCGGTTCACTTTCTAAAACACCACAAATCGTGTAGTGTTCTTCATCTTGGGTCTCTATGTTTTCTATCACAACACTGCTGCCAAAACTCACGCGTTCATGTGTGTGCAAAGAGGGATCAATTATCTGGGAATTTTGTATCATGGAGTTGAGATAAAAGAGTCTTTTGTCTATAAAACGCAGCTTCTCTTTTGCCGCTTGATAGTCTGCGTTTTCGCTTCGATCACCAAGAGCCGCTGCGATGAGTTTCTCATGAGCGACTTTTGGTTTTTCAGATTCAAGCAGATACTTGAATTCTGTAACAAGAAGGTCATAACCTTCTATACTCATGGGCTCTTTCAAAAAAACCTAACTTGCAAAACCTACAATATAGTAGGTCTCTTTGTTATCAAGTTTGTTTACAGCGACTTTAAATTTTTCACTAAAGTGTTCTATTTTTTCACGCGCTGCTTGTGCTAACTCTTCACTTGGAGATTCTATCTTGATCTTGAAACAGTCATTTGTATTTGAAAGTGCGACATAAGAGTTATCCACTTTGAGATGATCATGTAAGTCCATGATATGTTTTTGTATTTTTTCGTATCCTGTAGTATTATTTTCGATTCTCTCTAGCTGGCTCATTAGAGCATCGTTTGGCACATAACCTAATTGTTTTAACATAGCATCTCTTTGTAACATCTACTTTATCCTTACATTCATTTATTTTGTAAAAAAATAATAACAGTTTTTTGTAAACATTCAGAATTAATTTTATTTGCTTTAACTATAATGATGCCTATTACTCAAATTTTAAAACAGAGAGATACTTATGACTGAAGAGATACTCAAAAAAATAAAACAACTCCCTCCGCTTCCTGAGTCTGCTATGCAGATAGAGGCTGTCTATCAAAACCCTGATAGTAGTTTCAATGATATGGTAAAGATTTTAGAGAAAGATCCTCTTTTAACTGCGGACATTCTTAAAGCTGCCAACTCTCCACTTTATGGTTTCTCACGTGAGATAAACGCAATCAGCCAAGCGGTTGGACTTTTTGGTATGGGAACAGTGAGAGGTTTTGCCCTTGCTAGCATCGTCAAAAAAAGTTTTTCACTTGATCTCTCTCCTTATGGCATCACAAACGATATGTTTTCATTGATATCAAATAAACAGCATGGACTTATGACAGCATGGTGTCTTAAAAAGGAAAATAGACTTCTTGGTGTTTTATCTCCAGCTGCGTTTCTTGTTGAAATAGGCAAAGTTCTTATTGCACAACAAGTTATGGCAGATGCAAAACAAAATGAGTTTCGTGATGCACTCAAAAATCTTCAAGATGTAGAAGCAGCTGAGAGAGCTATCGTAGGAACAGATACACCTGAAGTTAGTTCCACTATTTTTGCGCAATGGAAATTTGAAGAAGGACTTGTTGAAGTTATCAGACATTGTCAAGAACCAGAAAATGCAAGTACCCCAGAGAGCCAAAGAGCCGCTTCTATCTTGCGTGTAGTACGCGTAGCAGTCCCTATCAACGGTGTCATTACAGATGAAAGTATTGCTGCTGCAAAAAAACTCATTGAAAGCTATAGTCTTGATATGGAAAGCTTTGATAAAGCACTTGAACACGCGAGATAATTTCTCTTGAAATCTCTCCTCATCAGACTCACAGTGGGTCTGCACGAACAAGACATCAGTGCCACAGAGATGGTTTACATCAAAGATTTTTTAGCCAAAAAGTACATCACACAAAAAGAGGCAATTTACAAATTTAACTCTAAATATCGTGCTGGAACTTTAGGTCTTGTACAAAATAACACTGCATATCTTCATGTCATCGGTGAAAATGTTCGTGACCTTTTTATAGGTGATGGGGATTTAGGAAGTGCAAAGGAAGGAGATTTGGTTATCGCAGCAAGACTTTTGGGTGTTCGTGGAACACCTGCTGCAAAAATTGCTCAAATAGTCGGGCGTGCTGTGAGCTACAGTGTCGCATACATCATCGAAAAAGAGGGACGCAGATCCCTCGTTGATATCAAAACAGACTATCCAATAGGTGCAGAACTTAGCAAAGAGCAACTTTTAAATTATAATGTTTGGGATGTCTTTAAGATAGATAATCAAGAAAACGCCATCCTAGAAAAACTTGGCAATATGAATGTTCCTTTGGTCGATGAGAAAATCGTCCTTGCTCAGTTTAACAAACATGATGAATTTAATGAAGATGTACTGCAAATCGCTGCTTCTTTTGGAGCTGTAGATGCAAAAGAATATCCTAAACGCAGGGACCTTCGTTCTCTTGCGTTTTGTACGATTGACCCTGTGACTGCAAAAGATTTTGATGATGCTATCTATTGGGATGAGAAGAACAGCACACTTTATGTTGCTATCGCAGATGTCAGTGAATATGTCAAACCCTTTGGTGCCATCGATGATGAAGCTATATATAGAAGTTTTTCTATCTATTTACCACACCGCTCTATCCCTATGTTGCCACGCCAACTCAGCGAAACGCTTTGTTCATTGCAACCCCACGTGGACAGACTTGCTTATGTTTTTGAAATGAAACTTGATATGGAAACACTTGACGTTGCAAGCTCCTCTGTTTATGAAGCTCTCATCCATTCGCAAAGACGTTTCAATTATGAAGAGATAGACGCGTTTTTTGAGGGCAAACTCAAAGCCAAAAACAATGAAGAAAAAGAGATTTTTGCAGCTTTGAAGAAACTCAGAGTTGTCACAGACGCACTCAAAGAAAAAAGACTCAAAGTCGGTTACAACTTCCGTTCTGCTGAACTTGAGATGACTATAGATGCAAACTCCAATCTAGTATCAACAGAGTTTGCAGAGGAAACTCCCTCACACGCACTTATAGAAGACTGTATGCTTTTAGCCAACAAAGAAGCGGCAAAACAGTTTGAGAGAGGGATATTTAGAATACATGAGCCGCCAAGTCAGGCAAAACTGCAAAATCTTTATCAGGAACTAGCTGGTATCGGTATGTCTATCGAGATTAAGAAATCCATCAAAGAGACCATCACTGATATCCAAAGACAAGCAACTGAGATGGGACTTGAATCTGAGGTAGATACACTTATCATCCGCTCACAGATGCAGGCGCGTTATGCACCTCTAAACGCGGGGCACTTTGGTCTTGGGTTTGAGCAATATACGCACTTTACTTCACCCATCCGAAGATACTCCGACCTCATCGTCCATAGACTTCTCAAAGCTATCGCAAACCATGATACGGTTGAGGGTTCTTATGTCTTGCGTAACATAGAAGCGCTTGCTATGGCGATAAGCGAAAAAGAGCGTGAAGCTAGCACTATCGAGGTCGAATTTATGGCAAGAAAATTTGCTCGCTGGGCACAAGAAAATCTAGGCAAAGAGTTTAAGGCGCGTATAAGCGGCACTGAGCCTGACCTCAAAGCTGATCTGCATGATACGATTATGGGTGCAAGACTGAGTCTCACTTCTACGATTCCTGTCATGTTGTTTGAAGATGTAATTGTTCGTATCGACAAAGTAGATATCCCAAAAGCCAAAATCTTTGCTATCGTCGTGCAAAAAATCGTACAAAAAGATGAAGAATAATGTACAAAAGCGAGTTTGACAAACATATACAAAGTCACTCTATCACTAACGCTCTGCTCTTTTTTGGGGAGAGTAATTTTCTCATCGATATGTACACACAAATGATGAGCAATATTGAAGATGCTTCTATTTTAAAGTTTTACCACAACGAGTATGATTTTAACTCCGCAAAAGCGCATCTCTCTCAGGCTTCTTTATTTGGTGATAGAAACATTCTTATCATCAAAAGCGAAAAAAAAGTACCAAAAAAAGAGCTTGATGTTCTTTTTGGCTATTGCGAAAAAAACTCTGAAAATATCTTTATCTATGCCTACTATGGAGAAGATCAAAAAAGCTATGCAAAAGCTTATGATGCAAAAAAAGTGATGAGTGTACGTTTTTTTCATCCTAAAGATTTTGAAGCGCAAAATATCGTTATGTCACTTGCTCATGAGAAAAAAGTTCAAATAGACAAATATACTATTTCCCATCTTTTACACGTTCATAATGGCAATGTAGCTCTAGCTTGTAACGAACTTGACAAACTCAGAGTCTATGATAGAATTATCACCAATAAAGATATCGAACATCTGGTACATGGTTTGGCGGAGATCAATCTTGATGATTTTTTCAAAAAAATATTGGCTAAAAAAGAGTTCTTAGATGATTTGCAAAATCTTTTGGAACATGGAGAAGATGAGATACGCATACTCACTGCGTTTACTTCTTTTGTAACACAACTTTATATGTTCAATATTTATATTCGTGTCAATGGAGCTGCAAATGCCATGGATATTTTGGGCTATCCTGCTCCCAAGTTTGTTGTAGATGAAAAAGCAGCACTCTCGATAAAGTTCAAACCTCAAGTTTATTATAAGTTGCATGAGCTACTTTTGGAGAGTGAACTCAAGATGAAAAGTTCACATATTGATAAAAGCGCTATTTTGTTTGCAGCACTAATAAAAGTTCAGAAGCTTCTTTAAGAAAAATCTTCTCTAAGCTAATTTAGCTTTTTCTATCTTTTTTCTTTCAACTTTCATACGGTCTTGAAACTGCTTACTTTTGTCTTTTGCAAAAAGCTGCATATCCTCAATTTCATCCATCTCATCAACAATTTCAACACCCAAAAGTGTTTCAATCGCATCTTCAAGGCTCACAACCCCGACTGTTTGTCCATAGTTATCAAAAACGATAAAAAGGTGCGTTTTTCTTTTTACAAAAAGGTCTATCAAATGTGGAACAGGAAGATTTTCTGAAACCATATGCACCTCATGAGAGATACTCTCAAGTGTTATAGTATCATGGTCTTCATTACTCTCTTCAAGGATTTTTTGGTTAAAAACCATACCTACAATATCATCTAAAGTCTCTCCAAATATCGGAATACGTGAATGAATATACATCCTGTCATCTTCGATAGCCTCTTCAATTTTTGTATCAGCTCTAAGGGCGAAAACAACGCTCCTTGGAGTCATAATATCTTTTGCTTTAATGTTTTTGAGCTTCAAAAGGTTCTCTATCAAATCACTCTCTTTTGATAATATCGCCCCTTCCCTCTCACCCATAGCAACGATTTCCATGATTTCATCACGTGAAAAATTGTTATGATGTTTTTTGTTTTTTGATATAAAATTTGTCAAAAAAGATGAAAACCAAGTAAAAGGCATACTTATAAACATCAGGTATGAGATAATATACGCCGATGGAACTAAAAGTTTTTTCCAATAAAGCGCACCGATTGTCTTCGGAATAATCTCTGAAAAATACAAAATAAGCAGTGTAACAACAAACGCAACAAGAGCCTGCCACTCCTCTCCAAAAATTATCTGTGCTTGAGCACCGACACCTGCAGCACCCATTGTATGGGCAAATGTATTAACTGTTAGGATAGATGATATAGGTTTGTCAATATTGGTTTTGAGATTTTTTAGTTTATTGACTAGGGTATCATTTTCTCCATTGGATAAACTTTGTATATAAGAGTTTGTGCTTGAGAGTAAAACTGCTTCAAGAACCGAACAAAGAAACGATATAAGAATTGCTACTAAGAGGTAAGTTATCAGGAGTGTCATAGAGTTTTTCCTATGAACAGATTGGGTAAACTACGCGAGTCTGGGTCGCTTTTGGTCATTTAATATTTCCTTTAAAAAATTGGAGGCAATTGTAGCATATTAAAGTTACTACTTAGATTTTTAGAACAATTATCTTCAAACATTACATCTGCTTTAGACGCTGATATCTTTTATGCATTTACTAAGGAAGATTTGTGGAACGCTTTATCACTTTCATAGCACTTTTAATGCTCCTCACATTTTTCGACTTGCTAAACACTAAACGCAGCCGATAATCTCAACAAGAATATGTTATGATTTTCCATATAAATAGAGAGTTGTGGATGAAAAAATCATTTTTGTTTTTATTAGTTTTTTTTATATACTTCACTCCTTTAAGTGCAAAAAGTCAGAGCAATGTTCTTATCATTCACTCCTACTCTCAAGAGTATAGCTGGACAAAAAAGCAGCATGAGAGTTTTGTTGGCTTTATCCGTCAAAATTTTAAAGCACCTTTGGAGATCTCCACTGAATATCTTGACACAAAACGCGTTGCGTTTACTCCTGAGTATAAAGAAAAATTTCGTACATATCTCCAAATGAAATATGCTGGATGTACTCCTGATCTTGTTTATGTCACAGATGACAATGCGTTGAACTTCGTGAGAGAGAGCAAGACCTCTCTTTTTTTTGAAGTGCCTGTTATATTTTCAGGTATCAACGATCTCAATCTGCAAACGCAGCTTGAACCTTCTCGTTATACAGGCGTTTATGAGATCAAAAAAATCCAAGAAAATATAAAACTGCTCAAAAGCTTTTCACCACAAACAAAAGATGTTTACTTTGTAGGTGATGCGACTGAAACTTACTCTGCGATAGAGCAAGATGTCAAGAACCAACAAAAAGATTTCTCTACAATGAAGTTTCATTTTATTCATAATGAAACTTCATTGTAGAGAAATCTTTTTGTTGGTTCTTGACATCTTGCTCTATCGCAGAGTAAGTTTCAGTCGCAT
>MIBW01000013.1 GCA_001829625.1 Sulfurimonas sp. GWF2_37_8
TTGTTTTATTAAGTTATCGTAAGTAGAAGATGGTCTTCGCACAATAGAAGGCTGTAGAGATGTTTCTCTATAATATTCGCTTTCACCTCTGTAATATTTTTTATCAGTGACTGTACTACTTTTTATGTGACTTAAAAAATCTTCTACGCTACTAATCGGCGTCACTTTCTTTTTTTCTTTACATAATATACATATATATGAACCGTCTTTTGAATTATTATCATTACTGCATCTAGGACAATTTCTCATGTTCTCTTCTTTGTTCTGATCAGTCATTTTATTAACTCTCCTCTTGAAATTAGTTTTATTTTAATGTTTTCTTTATAAGTCATACCGTTTTTTTCATCGTAGTTATCGAAGATTTTACGAATAATAATTATTATAGTTTCGTATGATGTTATTTTGCCATGTGACACTTCAAATCCTTACCGTACACATCTAACATAGTATGCGTCAGATGTCACTGGTAAAGATTTGCCGTTTGAGAAGTCTATCGCCCATATTTCACCGCTTGCTGTTGTGTCTGCCGAGTAGTATGGTGCAGCGACTGTATTTACAAAAGTAGTGTGGATAGCACCTGCTGCACTTTTGTCTGTTATGCTTGCTAGTTCTGCCAATGTAGGTACTCTCCACTCTCCATATCCGCCTAGTATTAAGTTTTGACATGTTGTGTTTGCATCTTCAAAAGTTGCACTACTTGGCACTACATTGTCTTGCCACATTAGCCCCGTGGTGGCATCTGTGACGATGCCGTTTTCTCTGCTAAAGCTTCTAGCCTCTCCAAGGTTGCCCGTAGTAGCATGCCATGCATCGTCATAGTCAACATAGCTTGTAGCTTGCCCTGTTTTAAGTAAAGAGAGATTGTTTTGTGTGGTGGTTGCAAAGCTAAGAGTGTACGGAGCTTCAAGCGCCATTCCTGAAGTGTCTTTCACATCTGTAGAGATTGTGAGTGTGTATGATGTGTTGTCGTTTAGTTTGTCACTTCTTAGCCCGTCGTAAACCATACATCTTGCTCTTTTGAGAGTGCTGTCGTAGTCTATGGTCTGACATGATTTACCATTGTTTAGAGTGATGTTTGCAGTAGTAAGTGTTGTCTCATCCATCTCTTTGCTAAATGTGATGTCTATCGACCCATATACATCTACATCTGTTGCTGAATTTGTCGGGTTTGTACCCGTTACGCTCAAAGTCGTTGATGCAGGAGTGCTCTCATCGCTACCGCCGTCACCACATCCCGAAACAAATAGCGAAATGAGTAAAAAAGAAATAACTTTAGCTAATAACTCTCTCTCTCTCTCTCTCTCTCTCTCTAAAGAAATTTTTGATAACTGCTATCATTGTAATGCCTTGTGTTAAAGTTGTTTGATTGTATGATTTTTATTTTTAAATGTTGATTGTTGTATCTGAAGATATTTTGATTTGACTTTTTTGTTACTTAATTACTCACCATTGTTGCAAAAGTCGTTTTGTAATCCCAAACTCCCAACCCGTCACCCTGAACTTGGGTTCAGGGTCTCATCTATGTAAATACAGTGACTTTTTTTGACAGACGGAGATTCCAAATCGAGTTTGGAATGACGGCGTTGTAGGTTTAAATGACGATTTTGCGGACTTGAATGACGGTTTAACGAATTTATTTTACGAAAAAATCACAAGCCGTTTCTCTATCTGTAAACTCTTAAATCCAAACTCTTTTTGTATCCACTCAAAACTCTCTTGGCTATAGAAAAAAACATGGGTCATGTCGTTTTTGTAGTACCACTTGGCAAAATCAATACTTGTATCATATAAATCTGTCATAATATAAAGCTTTGCATCTTCGTCCAATAAACTTTTTAAAAGTCCGAACTCTTTATGCGGATGGTAAAAATGTTCTACCACCTCACACGCCGCAACATAATCATATTTTTTTTTTAAAAGTGCTGCGTTTGGATGAAAAAATGGGTCATACTGCTCTATATCATATCCAGCGCTCTGCATAAGCTTCGAGACGATAGGCGCTCTTCCTGCTCCAAAATCGAGTCCTTTGGCACTACGTTTATACTCTTCTTGTATCGCTTGAGTCATAGGTGAGACAAACTTCTGGTAGCCTTTATCTTCGACATTGTCATCATGCAACTCATAACGCTCTTTTTCTTTGGCTGCGTTTGGCAGTTTTGCACTATCAGCAAAAATGGAGTGGCAGGTTTCACATAAAAAATAATCACACTCAAACCTCTTTGTCTTATCTTGATAAAAAAGTTTTGCTTGATGTGAGCAAAGCGAACATTTGTGTTCTTGTGTCATGATTTATCTTCCTTGTAAAGTGTGTCTGTGAAGATTGCATTGACACCCATAGCAAAAAGTTCATCTCTGCGCTGAGTGTTGTTGATGGTATAAACGCCAATATAAAAACCGTTATCTCTGAGCATTTTTACAGTTTGTGCATCTGCAAGTTCACTATTGAGTATGTACATCACAACTCCAAGTTCTTTGAGATATGTCAAAAGGTTGTGCGGATGATGATTTTCTACCAGTGCTGCTGTAGGGATTTGTGGCATTTTTTCTTTTACTAAACGCAGATATTCATGCCTAAAAGATGAAAAAAGTATCCGCTCATGCAGCTGATACTTTTCTACAAGCGCCAAAATAAGAGAAATAAAAATTTCATCATCAAAAGAACTGCTGCTATCTTTGAGCTCAATATTGAGATAAAGCTTTTTTTCTTTGACAAACGCAAGTGTTGCCTCTAGCGTGGGTACTTTTTCTCCCTCTCCACACTCAAGCATCATAAGTTCTTCATAAGTAAAATCACAAACATTATAAGGTGCACGCCCCCTAAACACAGCGATTTTTGCGACATTTGTCGTTCTTTGAAGTGTTTCATCATGCATAAGAACAGGCACTTTATCACGGCTGAGCTGCACATCTATCTCGATAAAATCCCCTCTTCCCTGACTCAAACGCAGTGCCTTTAAAGTATTTTCAGGGGCAATACTTCTTGCTCCGCGATGTGCGCCGATAAGTTCAGATTTTTCAAAAAGTGTTAAAAAACTCATGATACATAGACTCCTTTTGTATGAACTTCTTTGGCTATCGCACTTTTGGTGTTTTCTACTATTTCTTCTACTTTTCGCCCTGCAGGATATATAGCTTGAAGATAATGTACTTTTATTTTTTTGGGCAATGGAAATATTTTACCGCTTCCAAGCGCTTCAAAACTTCCATCTATCATCACAGGAACAACAGGGACATCGTATATCTTGGAGAGCATCGCAAAAAAAGGACGAAATTCAAGTAACTCTCTATCGCGCGTTCTAGCCCCTTCTGGGAAAATCACAAGGTTTTTTTTCTCTTGCAGCGGCAGAGCCACATACTGCATCGTGTGTTTGAGGTTTTCATTTGCATCGATAAGTATCGTCTGTCCGTTCTCTGCAACAGGTTTCAAAAACTTCGTTCCAAAGACATTTTTGTACGCCAAAAAAAAGGTATTTGTTACAATCTTCCACGGCAAAGAAGACTCCACTAAGAAGCCATCAAGCATACTCTGATGTGAAGGTGCGAAGATGCATGAGCGCTTTGGAATATTCTCTATTCCAGTGATTTCGAGGTGAAAATAGAGTTTAAATAGTGGCAAAAGAGTGATTTTGTAGAGCAACATGATAAAAGGCGAATAACGTAATTTTTCGGTGATAGGCTCTTGTAAAACTTTTACAAGGCTTTTTTCTGCGTTTTGTACCCGCTCATGATGCGTTTTGATATAAGTATAAAGTTCGTTTAAACGCATCATAGATGCAAAATTTTTCTCATCTACAACAACTCCAAAACTCTCTGCAACAAAGATAAAAAGTGATACATAATCTATAGAATCAAGCCCCAAATCAAGCTCTAAATGTGAGGTAAATACTATCTCTTTATCACTGTGCTCATGTAAAAAAGAGAGAAGTTTTTGATATATGACATCCTCCTCTTCATCAGCACTATCAAACTCCAGCGCAGGATGGATGACTTCAAATGTACGAATTTTTCCTTCTTCTTTTGCTTCAAGATTGTAAAGCTCTATCGCATACCATCTCAATTCTTCTTTGATATTGATGATATTTGCCCTTTGAAGTGCCTCAAAATCAGGATACATATACGCAAAAAGCACTCCATCATGTAGCAAAACTTTTATATCTTTGAGATAAGGTGAAAGCGACAAAATTCTTTGCTCTATCGTTCTAAAATCTATTATTTTTTTCATACTTTAGTGTATCCTAGAATACAAACTCATGTCAATACAAAAGCTTATACAAGCCGTTATTAAGAGCCAAAAAGCTAAAATTCGCCTTATTATTTTTATTTGTAATTCAAGGACTTTTTTTGCTAAATCTACCCAATACTCTGGCATCTCTTCGCATACTTTTAGCACCTCTTATGTTCTGGATTATCTTAAATCCACAACTTTTTACAAACAACGGTTTCGACATAACTTGGAACTACTATTTTGCTTCACTCTTGTTTGTTCTAGCTTCGGCTACAGATTTTTTTGACGGCTATATCGCTCGAGAGTGGAACCAAATGACGCTTCTTGGAGCCATTCTTGACCCACTTGCCGACAAAATGCTCACTTTAGCTGCATTTTTAGGACTTATGATGATAGGCGAAGCTTCTGCTTGGGCTATTTACATCATCATCGTGCGTGAGCTTTTCATAACGGGCATACGAACCGTTGCCGTAAGTGAAGGTCTTAGTGTCAAGGCTTCATGGGCGGGCAAAGTCAAAACCGTAGCGCAGATGATAGCCATCGGTTTTTTACTGATGCACTGGCCATTTGGAGCAGAACTTCTTTGGTTTGCAACTGCACTCACAGTTTATTCAGGACTTGAGTATCTTTGGGGCTTTAGAGCAGCCCTTCTCAAAGGAGAAATAGCATGAGCTGGTTAGTCTCTCTTCTCGTTCTCTCGGCACTTATCTTTTTTCACGAGCTTGGACATTATTTTGCAGCGCGTCTTATGGGTGTATATGTAGAAGTTTTCAGCATCGGTTTTGGTAAAAAAATAGCCTCTTTTCGCGCATGGGGAACAGAGTGGAAAATAGCCATGATTCCTCTAGGCGGTTATGTCAAGATGAAAGGTCAAGATGACTCTGATCCTAGTAACATCTCTCTTGATAGTGACAGCTACAATGTAAAAACACCGCTAGAGCGTATCTTTATCCTTCTTGCAGGTCCTTTTGCAAACTTTGCGCTTGCCTTTGTACTTTATTTTTTTATAGCACTAGGAGGACCAAATATCCTCTCTCCTATCATCGGAAATGTAGTCAAAGATTCTCCTGCGTTTACAGCGGGTCTTGAGTCCAATGATACTATCCGTTCTATCGATGGAGTCGCTATCAAAACATGGGAAGAGATGGCGGATATCATCGCAAATTCTACAGATTCTTTAAATTTAGAAATACAAAGAGCAGGTTTTATTGAATACAAAACACTCACACCGCAAACTACACAAACGACCAATATCTTCAACGAAATCGTAGAACGCAAGATGATAGGCATAGCAAGTGCAGGTGTAACACACACCCTTGAACTTGGCATTACTGAAACACTCTCATACGCAACAAATCAAACCATATTTGCCTCTACGCTTATTTTCACAGGGGTACAAAAACTTATCATGGGTGATGTTCCTGCCAAAGAGCTTGGTGGTGTAATAAGTATCGTCAAACTTACCTCGGACGCTACAGCAGCAGGTTGGATGAGTGTCTTATTTTTTGCAGCACTCATCTCTGTAAACCTTGGCGTTTTAAACCTGCTTCCAATTCCCGCACTTGATGGCGGACACATCATGTTTAATCTCTATGAGTTACTCTCAAAACGCGCTCCTAGTGAAGCGGTTTTGGTCAAACTTACCATTGCCGGCTGGGTCGTACTTTTTTCACTCATGGGACTCGGACTTTATAACGATATCACAAGGTTAATAGGATAAAAATATGAATGAGATAGAGTACAAAATATACATCGACAGCGTTATACGAAGAGTAGAGAGTGCCAGACTCAAAGTAAGTGATCATCACATCGTAAAGATAGTAGCCATCAGCAAATATTCTGATGCTTCTGAAATAGAAAAGCTCTACCGTATCGGGCAAAGAGCTTTTGGAGAAAACAAGGTTCAGGACTTAAAAATAAAAGCCCAAGAGCTTGAAGAATACCCACTTGAGTGGCATTTTGTAGGCAATCTGCAAAAAAATAAAATCAACAATTTGCTTGATTTGCAACCTGCACTTTTTCACGCACTTGACTCTTTAGAACTTGCACACGAACTCCAAAAAAAGCTTCAAGTTAGGGAGATAACACTTGATGCTCTGCTGCAAATCAACTCTGCAAAAGAGGAGTCAAAACACGGTTTTATGCCCGAAGATGCTGCGTTTATCTATGCGCAGATAGAGCGTGAATGTCCAAATATAAACCTCAAAGGTGTCATGAGCATCGGCGCGCACAGCGAAGATAAAGCTATCATCAAAAAAAGTTTTGAGACAACTTATGACATTTACAAAGAGTTAAAGGGTGCAACCATCTGTTCTATGGGCATGAGCGGAGATTTTGAATTAGCCATTGAGTGCGGCTCAAACATGGTGCGTCTTGGCTCGATTATGTTTAACAAGTAGTAGTCATTGCGTTTACGAAAATGAGACCCTGAATCAAGTTCAGGGTAACGAAATATTTAC
>MIBW01000014.1:0-518 GCA_001829625.1 Sulfurimonas sp. GWF2_37_8
TGTGGAAATTATTCAGGCAGAAAAGAACATATCTCGACTATGCGAGCGCGGCACCCGTTCTGCCAGAGGCCGTGCACGCGATGCGGGACGCCGAAGCCCTTTCCGGAAATCCGGGGGCTATTCACGCGGAGGGAGTCGCCGCAAAGCGCGTGCTTGAACGTGCGCGTACGCAGATTGCCGGAGTGTTGGGGTGCAAGGCGCGCGGGGTCGTTTTCACTTCCGGTCTCACTGAAGCAAACAATCTTGCCATTCTGGGTTTTGCGCGTGCCGAGGAGCGCGCGCGCCGCACTCTCTCCGGCACGCACTGGCTGGTGAGTTCGATAGAACATACGTCTGTCCTCGAATGTTTTGCAGAGATAGAACGAATGGGCGGTACCGTTTCGTATGTCGAGCCCGACGAGCGTGGCATCGTTCTTCCGAAAACTGTCCAAACTGCACTTCGCCCTGCAACGGTTTTCGTGTCCGTCGGATGGGCCAACAATGAGACCGGCACCGTCCAGCCGCTCGCGGATATCGCG
>MIBW01000014.1:684-3788 GCA_001829625.1 Sulfurimonas sp. GWF2_37_8
TTCGCATTGTTGCCATAGTTTTAGCGACTTTGGCAAGTTCACTCTCTGTTGTAATGGCTGGGGTTATTGGCTGGGTCGGGCTTATTATTCCCCATATTATTCGTATGGCGGTTGGGCCTTCGCATCGTCTGCTTATTCCACTCTCAGCCATTGTAGGAGCTGCGTTTTTACTCCTTGCAGACGCAGTTTCAAGACTTGCGTTTAGCTTTGAGATACCTATTGGAATTTTAACTTCACTTATTGGGATTCCTATATTTATCATAGTTTTAAAAAATGCGAGGGCAGTATGGAATTAAAACCCATTATAGATGTAAAAAATCTTCACTTCTCATTCAAAAAAAATCCCGTTTTAAAGGGTGTAGATTTGCAACTTTACAAAGGCGAAGTTGTCTCACTTTTAGGACCAAACGGATGCGGAAAAAGTACACTCATCCGAGTTCTTTTAAAACTTCTTCACGCAAACGCAGAGATACTTTTACATGAAAAACCGATACAAAACTATTCATATAAAGAGATAGCCGCACATATTGCCTACATACCGCAATACCACAACGTCCCTTTTAACTATAGCGTTTTAGAGATGGTGCTTATGGGGCGGATTTCAAAACTTGGCATCTTTGCCTCTCCTTCAAACACAGACATAACCATTGCCATGAGCGCCCTGCAAAAAGTAGGCATTAAACATTTGGCTTCCAAACCTTTTGGGCAACTCAGCGGAGGACAAAAACAGATGGTTTTGCTCTCTCGCGCCATCGCACAAGAGGTGAATGTTTTTATTATGGATGAGCCTGTAAACGGGCTGGACTACGGAAATCAAATCAGGCTTTTAGAGATTATTGCAGAGCTTGCTCAAGAGGGCTACACCTTTTTAAAAACCACACACTACCCTGACCATGCTCTTTTGGTCTCAAGCCGCGTTGTGGTTATGAATGAGGGGAAAATTATCGCAAACGGTACGCCCGATGATGTTATTACCTCGGAGATGATTCAATCTGTTTATGGCATCAAAGCAGACATCATCACACATGACGCACATAAAAGATGTGTCCCTATTTTTAGATAAAGGTTACACATGAAATTATTACTCCTAGCTTTTGTACTTACTTCTACACTCGGTGCAAAAACCATCACCGATGATTATGGCAGAGTTGTAGAAGTTCCCCAGATAATCACAAAGATTTATGCAGCATCACCGCCGCTTACCATGAGCGTTTTAGCTTTCAATCCCGACCTCATTGTGGCACTTAACTCACCCTTTACGCAGGAGCAAAAACCATTTGTAGGGAGCGCGTTTGACAAGCCCGTAGCAGGCGGATTTTTTGGTCAAGGAAAAACAGCCAATTTTGAAGTCTTAGCAGCAACAAAACCTGATGTTATTCTCTTGTGGGGAAAAATGAATGGCGTAGAAAACGTCTTAGAGAAGCTCGAAAAAATAGGCATTCCTGTTTTACTCGTTCGTAATGACACCATTTACGATTTGATACCACAATTTGAACTTTTAAGAAATCTTACAGGCGATGATTCTCGTGCCAATGAGCTCATAAGTTATACTAGGCAAACGCTTACGCTTATAGATTCCCTTCAAACAAAATTAGCACAACAAAAAAGTGTTCGTTACTATTTTGCAGAGGGCTTGGATGGTTTGAGCAGCGAGTGTAATGGCTCATTTCACCTTGAACCTTTTACTTATAGCGGCGGTCTAAATGCACTTGAATGTGAGATGACATCCAACTATGGCATGGAAAAGATGAGTATGGAGCGTGTTCTTTTGAGTAATCCGGATGTAATCATTGCCATGGAGAGTACTTTTGTAAATGGCGTATCTAAAGATTTACGTTGGAAAAATCTCAAAGCCGTAAGTGAAAACAAAATCTTTCTTGTTCCCTCCATGCCTTTTAACTACATCTCCCGTCCACCTTCGTTTATGCGTTTAATGGGAATTCGTTGGCTTATCCACACTTTTTATCCTCAGTTGTTGGAGGGCTCTTTAGAAGAAGAGCGATTTCAAAAAATCTTTTTTAAAGTAAATAAAGGAGAATAAGAATGCAAAAAGAAAACAGAGGCGCTACAAACCCTCAGAGATTTGACACAATTGTGCGTGAAATATTTGCACCAATCTATCCTGTCATAGCACAGCAAATCATAAACAAAACAGGTGTGCAAAGCGGAAAATGTTTAGATGTTGGATGCGGTACGGGAGCGCTTGGACGTTCTATTGCTAAACACAGCGATTTGCATGTGACCTACTTTGACCAATCTGTTGAGATGATGATGCTAACTATGGATTATGCCAAAGAAGAGAATTTAATTTTACGGAGTGATTTTTTAGTAGGTGATGTCCATGAACTCAATCTTAAAGACGCAAGTATGGATCTGGTTATCAGTCGGGGTTCTTCGCCTTTTTGGGTGGATTGGAAGCGGGCATATGGTGAAATTTTACGAGTCCTAAAAGTCGGCGGAAAAGCCTATATAGGCGGAGGTTTTGGCAATGCAGAACTTAGGGAACATATAGTCAAAACTATGAATAAAAACAATCCGGACTGGCGTAATTCATTCAAAGATAAAGTTGTTTTGGAGAGAGAAGCCTTACCGAGCATTATGCTCTCTCTCCAACCAAGCCACTTTAGCATCATTGATGATGAGAGCGGTTATTGGATTTACATTACAAAATAAAAAGAAAAAAGGGAAAAAATATGCAAAATACGACACCAAATCAAAGTTGCCAAAGCGACAGAATTAACTCGTTTACTCAAATAGCAGATCTGCCAACTCAACCTAACAAACCGCGTTTTGGCGGGGAAGAGGTTCGCGTCGTTGAAGCGATGATTGACATCATCTTTCCAAGTGTTCCTTTCCCCTCAAACAAAATTTTTAAAGTTTTGGGTGAGCAAAAAATCAGAGAGATGGTCTGGCATCAGCATCAGTTACTTTTGAAAACAAAGGTCGGCAAACTTTTTCCTGCAAACGCAGAGGCGTTTCAAATGGCAGTCGATAAAAGTGCGGACTTTTTCGTCGAAGCCCTCGGCGGTGGAGATATTTTTACTTCCGCTCATGGAGAACCACATCTAAGAATACGTCATTTTAAAATCCCCATAGATGAAAAT
>MIBW01000014.1:3803-6619 GCA_001829625.1 Sulfurimonas sp. GWF2_37_8
CTTGCAATCTACAAAAAAACTCTCAAAGAGATTGCCTTTCCACATGAGCATCTCGAAGAGTTTTGGAACTGGATCGAGCCTCTTTCTATTCGTATGATAAACCGTAGAACAAACATGCAAAACATTAAACGCCACTACTGGAGTGATGTTAAAAAAGAGTTTGACGTATAACATTTTATCTATCGCTATATCAAAAAAGATACAACAATAAAAAAGGAAACTAAAATATGCAAAACAGAGTACAAATAAGTTTAGCAGTAAGTCTGCTTTTAAGCACGTCAGCCATCGCGCAAAGTAGCTATAGCCTAGACAGTGTCAATATAACTGAGCAAGGCAGCACAAAAGAAGTCTTGCAAAATGATGCCTTTAGTGCGCCTGAGAGTTCTAAACTCACAACAGACACGCTAACTCAAGAAGAGATTGCCATCACAAACCCTAAAAATGTATTTGATGCCATCAACCAAACAGCAGGTGCAAATGTTCAGTTTCAGGGGAGAAAAAACTCTGCCATCATAACATTTCGCGGAAGTACGGCTCTTTATAGCGGTTCTGGTTTTGGCGTTATCTTAGACGGAGCGCTTCTCTCACCTATGTCCTCTTTGAGAATTCTTGAATCACTCAGTATTGATATTATAGATTCTATTGAAGTTATTAGAGATGCGACGGCTTTGACTTTGGGGCCCATAGCAAATTTTGGTACACCAAACGGTGCGCCAAACTTAGGTTATATTATCATCAAAACAAAACTTCCCAAAGAAAATGGCGGCTCTGCAAAAATCGCTTACGAGAGTTTTAATACCAAAAAAGCAAATCTTAATTATGGCGGAATTGAAGATAAAATATTTTACCAAGCAAGTGTCAACGGGCTTGCAACAGATGGCAAAGAGGAGTTTAATACAGCCCAAGAGAATGGCTCTGTCTTTTTACGCACCGGTTATATTGGCGAAGATTTTACTGCCACACTAAGTGCCTACTACTCAAAAGCGTATCAGGAGATACAAAGAGCAACCGATAGCGCAAGCAAACTTACAACAGCATATTGGAAATACCAACCGATTGAAAATCAGTTTATCTCATCTATCTTTGAAAAAGATTGGAACTCGAACAACAGAACAACCCTCCAACTCTCCCACTCTAAAACCTTGTGGACACACGATATGGATACAAACAGTCCATCAGAAGCTTCTAGCGTATATTTTAAAGGCTCTCAAAGTACAGACTCAATAGACATAAGACACTCTGTAAAAGCAGGTGAAAGCATTTATAAAATCGGTG
Source organism: Sulfurimonas sp. GWF2_37_8 (assembly GCA_001829625.1). Lineage (GTDB taxonomy): Bacteria > Campylobacterota > Campylobacteria > Campylobacterales > Sulfurimonadaceae > Sulfurimonas. Next base: position 5,079 of record MIBW01000014.1, read on the forward strand.
CACAAGCTATAAATTATGATGCACCGGATGGGGAACTTTATTACGAAGGGTACGAGAGAAAAGAACAGATATATGGTGCGTTTGTTCATGGTTCGCATCCTTTTATGCAGAACAAACTCATTATTGATGAATCAGTGCGAATCGATAAAAAACATATTGACTCACTTCTTGAACGCTATGCGCCAGACGCTGAGTTAGCAGGCAATGTTACAAAACTTAATAATGCAAAATTATCCATTATTGAAGACACTTGGGCAAAAGACTCCCTTGCGTTTTCACTCGGCGGACTCTATAAGTTTGATGACACCTTAGAAGCAACGCTACGTTTTGCCTATCTTACTTCAGGAACCGCCGATAGTGCTTTAAGTGCTGATGGCTCTGATATGCAAGATGAAATAAATTACAGATATGAGGCTGGGTTAAAAAAAGAGGTAAACCAATATTTTAATCCCTCTCTCACACTCTTTTTATACGATAGCAAACATATAAAATCACCCCTTTATGAGGGGACAAATGCAGACCCTTATATTGTATTTAATCAAGTTAACCAAAAAAGATACGGCGGAGAATTCGTCTTTAATGGTCAAACGCAGGAGCTGTACTACTCTTTTACGTATGCCTATGCAACAGCTGACATCAAAGCCAATGAAATTCCAAAACACATCATCTCTGCACTTTTTCAAAAAACATTTGGAAATTTTGCACTCAACCTCTCTGGAAAATACATTAGCGAATATGAGTCCAACTTTTTTACAGTTGATAAAAAATATCACAGCGTGGGTGACCTTACTGTTCTCAATACCTCTGTAGATTACAACCATAAACTTTTAGGCAATGACGCAAAATTGAGTGTGTATGGCAGAAATATTCTCAAAGAAAATTACATGACAATCATTGGGTATGAAGACCAAGGAGCTGTTGTCGGTGCTTCTTATGCGTTTAAATTTTAGGCACTCAAAAAAGGTTGCAACAATGAAACTAGGGATTTTTTTACTTACGGAAAATTATGGGTCATCTGCCCATACGACAATTTTAAATGACATTAAATTAGCTGTTTATGCGGAAAAGTTGGGTTTTGATGAAGTTTGGTTTGCAGAACACCATTTTAACTCTTTTAGTGTGATTCCAAATCCATCTTTAATGATGAGTTTTTTGGCGGCAAAGACCACAAAAATCCGCATAGGAAGTGCGGCATTTTTGGCACCGTTTTACCATTCCACAAGACTTGCAGAAGAGATAGCGACGCTGGATAATTTAAGCTTCGGGCGCATAAACGCAGGTTTTGCCAAAGGTGGTTTTACTCTTGACATGGAGTTTTTTGAAAAAAGTTCAAAAAATTTAAGAGAAGAGATGTTTCAAAACATAAAAGCAGTTGAGCAAAATCTTTCATGTGGAAGTTCGCTTCAACCAAAACCACTCCAAAAGAAAATTCCGTTTTTTGTAGCTACATTTTCTACCAAAGAAACCATTGAATTTGCCGCACATAACGGTTACGGATTAATGTTTTCTCAGGGTGCAACACTTGAGGATTGCTTCACGGC
>MIBW01000014.1:6641-11147 GCA_001829625.1 Sulfurimonas sp. GWF2_37_8
TTTTGATGCGCGTTTTTAGTGTGGCAGATACGCAGGAGATGGCACAAAAAATTGCCCTACCCGCAACAGACCACTTTGTAAAAAGTATGCGTGCCTTAAATGCAAACGCTACGCAGCCACAATTTAATAAAAAAAACTATGATGAACTTTTAACACAAAGAGTTGATTTTTTTGATGCGAAAAAGTTTATGGATGCTGCCATCATAGGCACTCCGCAGATGTGTGTAGAGCAGATTGAATTTATCAAAGGGAGGATTAAAAAACTACATTTAGTTTTAAAAATTGCATCTTCGGATGCACAAATGAGCAGAAAAATGTTGAAAGTTTTCAATGAAAAAATACAAGCAAAAATATAAAAAGGGAAGAGAATGAAAAAAAGTTTCGTAGCTTTATCGGTTATGACATCCGTGCTTTTAGCGGAGAGTTTTACACTTGGACAAGTGAGTGTTTTAGAAAATAATGAAGAGAGTAATCTCTTTGAACAGAGTATATCGCCGGAGGAGATTGCACAAAATAGCTCCGATACTGTTTCAGAAGCACTCGATAATATGAGCGGAGTCAATCAAGACGTTCAAGGCGGCCGCGGCGAATCCACGCTTTATGTAAGGGGATTTGACGCAAAAAGAGTGGGTGTTTTTATAGATGGTATTCCTATTTATGTGCCGTATGACGGGAACTTTGATTATGGGCGTTTTTTAACTTCCGACATTGGTTCTATTGATGTTTCTAAAGGTTATTCTTCCGTAGTTTACGGTGCAAACACTATGGGCGGCGTTGTCAATATAGTCTCAAGAAAACCTACAAAAGAGTTTGAAGGAAATGTCAAAGGTAAAATTGTCTTAGATTCAGAAGCAAAAATGGCTCGGCATGTGGAGAGTGTCAATGTCGGTACAAAACAGGGAAATTTCTATGGACAACTTGGTGCAAACTATAGTAAACAAGACCATTTTAGAATTAGTGACGATTACGATGCAACTCCAACACAGCCTGAGGGTGAAAGACTCCGCTCAGAGGCACAAGATAAAAAAATATCTCTCAAAGCAGGAGTTGTAGCTGAGGATAAAAGCGAAGTTGCAATCTCTTATGTGAACCAAAAAGGAGTTAAACAACAGCCTCCGGTAACGGACACATCTTTTGCCAAAAACAAAGATTGGGATTGGCCTTATTGGGACAAAGAAACCTTCTCTGTAACCGGGCAAAAAAACTTTGAAAACAGTTATCTCAAAGCTTTAGCGTATTATGATAAAAGTAAAAACTCACTCTACTCTTACGATGACAATACGTTTGAAACTCTTACAAAAAAATGGGCATTTAAAAGCAGATATGATGACTACAGTTATGGGGCTCGTATTGAGAACGGAGTTGAACTTGGAGGCAATTTTTTAAAAGCTGCCGCGAACTACAAAAAAGATGTGCATCAAGGATATGATATGAGTAAAACGACAGACGAAGAGACCCTTACTGAAAAATATGAAGACCATACTATTTCAGTTGGTTTAGAAGATACTTATACGTTCTCATCGCAATGGGAAATTTTGGGCGGCGTGAGTTATGACACAAGAGTCGCAGATAAAATTTTTGACACAAACACGGCAAACCTCGATATGTTGGCATTGGAGGCGCAAAGCTCTTTGAGTCCGCAAGCAGCACTTGTCTTCTCACCGGATGAGACTTCTCAAGTTAAAGCAAGTGTGTCAAGAAAAACCTATATGCCTTCTATGAAAGACAGATATTCAAGAAAGTTTAACACCTATGTTCCTAATGTAGATTTAGAAAATGAAATCTCAACACACTATGAGTTAAGTTACCAAAAACAAATCAATGCATTTATCACGCGTACAAATCTCTTTTACACAAAAGTGGATGATGCGATTCAAAGTGTTGTTTGGGACCAAAACAGTTCTCTTTTTCAAAATCAAAATGTAGGAACCTTTGATCACAAAGGGATTGAGTTTGAACTTTCTTATAAACATGACGGCTTAAAGACAGGGGCAAACTACACCTATCTTGATGTTAAAAACACAAAAGACAGCGACATCAAAATCGTAGATGTGCCGAAAAATCAGATTTTTGCCTTCGCACAACAAGAAATTGGAACAGGTTTTTCTTTCTATGCAAACGCTAAATATCGCAACGGTGCGTATGAAAATAAGCTTGATGGCACGTATGTGACAAATCCAGACTTCACTACCTTCGATTTGAAAGCGATTTACGAACCGACAAAAGCTTTAACAGCGGAAATTGGTGTGAAAAACTTGACAGATGAACTTGTACGTTACGACATGGCATATCCGATGGCAGGAAGAGAATTTTTTGCATCTTTAGAGTATAAGTTTTAGCCCTATAGCATGCGAAAGTTTAAAACATACATCGCAATAGATGATACGGATGAAATCGGTTATTTTACATCCACGGGTGAAATTTGTGAAGAGATTAGAGAACATGTGGAACGTTGTTACTCAAAAACAACACCAATCACGCGTCATCAGCTACTGCTTCATGCAGACATACCTTACACTTCTCACAACAGTTCGATGTGCTTTACCTGCCATCTAAGTGAGCGTGAATTTGAAAAAATAAAACTTTTTATAGTTGACTATGTTCTGTCTATGAGCGCTTCTTCTTCTGCTCCTGGAATCTGCATGGGCTTTGAAAAAGATATTGCAGACAAAAATGCATTCATTGAATATGGTCTTGATGCTAAGAAAAAAGTTTTGACGAAAGATGAAGCTTATAAGATGGCGAGGGAACAAAACCTTTTTTTAAAAGAACTTAAAAACAGAGGCGATGGAGTTATTGGTGCTTTGGCAGGTGTTGCTTTGAGGCTCTCTGGTAATGATGGGCGCATAAAAGGAAAAATTACACTTGATAAAAAAAGTGTAAGCGTAAAAGAAATTTTAGATTTAGGTTTCTTTGATGAAGTGCGCCTAAGTAATGGAACGATGGCAGATACAAACGCTATGGTTCTCATAAAAGAGTATCTCAAAGGCGTCTATCTTGAACATAAATCTGTACTTCTTGTGGAAGAAAATAATGGTTTTTACAAGCCTCTTATAAAAGAAAATTTATTGGAGTTTTAGGAGAAAATATGTTTGAAACAGTAGGTGAAAAGTTTATTTTTAAGTATGGTAAAACAGCGTATGACAAAGCGATAGAAGCAGCCTGTGATTGTCCTTTTTTCAAACTCGATTGCGATGAGGATGAGTTTGTAACCTCCACAAAAAAAGATTCTTGCTACAACTGCCTCTTTAGAAGATGGAGTTGTACGAGTTTTTCATGTATGCACAAGGCGCAAGAATGACAAATGAGCTATTTATAAAACTGCTACTTATCTTTTTTATGCTGTTTTGTGTAATGACTTTGAGCGCAAGTGCCTATTTCATGCAAATAAGTTATCACGAAAAAGTAGCATTCATACATACAAGTGTTGGAACTATTTTTCTCATTATCTTACCTTTGCATATCTATTTGAGAAAAGAGAAACTTCTCAAAATGATGAAAGATTTTTACTCTGCGTTTATCGCAAAGGAGCTAGATAGCAGTTGTACAAATCATAAACTGTTAAAAAGTTTCAAACAAAGAACACTCAAAGAAATTTGTACACTTTTAAACATTGAGATGAATGAAACACTCATCTATCTCAGACAAAAAAATATTAGAGTCGAAAATGAAGAAGATAATTTACAAAAAATTTCAGAGAATAATTCGTATGACTCATTGAAAATTTTTGCCATGATTATCGAAATACACATAAGAAAATTAAAACAATAGAAGGAAATAGAATGTTTTTAGAATCGATAGATTTTGCTTCAATGTATAAAGAGCATAAAAAACAGACCATATTTAAGGGTAAAAATAGCAAGGATTGGGACAATCGCTCAAAAGAGTTGGCACCTACGATGCAAAACTCGTCCTATGTGAAGGAGTTTATTTCACGTATGGATATTTGTAAAGAGAATGTCGTTCTCGACATAGGATGTGGTCCGGGGACTTTAGCAATTCCTTTGGCAAAAAGAGTAAAACAGGTGATTGCCATAGATTTTTCAGCACAAATGCTAGAAGAACTTGAAGCTTATGCAAAAAAAGAGGGCATTACGAATATCAAAACCTACCATATCGGTTGGGAAGATGATTGGAATATATTACCCGAAATTGATATTGTCGTTGCATCACGCAGCGTTGAAGTTCAAGACATTGGAGTCGCACTGACAAAAATCTCTTTTATTGCAAAAAAAGCATGTTATGTGACGTATAAGGCAGGCGGAAGCTTTGTCGATATGGATATATTAGATTACATTGGCAAAAAAATCATTACAAAACCTGACTTTTGGTATATTCCAATTTTACTCTATAAAGATGGGTATCTCCCACAAATTGACTACATCACAAGTCAAAAAGGAAGCATAAAAAGTTCTACGGCTGATGAGTTTGTAGAGTCTCTGATTTGGAGCTTAGGCTCACTCGATGAGGCCCAACAAAACAAAGCAAGAGAGTATCATCTTTCTT
>MIBW01000015.1 GCA_001829625.1 Sulfurimonas sp. GWF2_37_8
AGTTATTTGTGGATGGTATAATATCTGCAGTCGCTAAAGTAAGACCCGTATCACCAGCCCCAATATTAAATGTGTTTGTACCACCACCACCTGTCATAATATCTACACCAAAACCACCCGTGATAGTATCACTTCCAAGACTTGCAACGATAACATCATTTCCTGCACCAGTCGTAATTACATTGATAGTTCCTGCTGCTGATGTAGTTGTAACAGTGTCATTTCCTGCACCAGTTGTAATTGTTTGTGCACCATTAAAAGCATCCGCAATTACCGTAACATTCGATGTGCTTGTACTTGTAATAGTTTGAGCACCTGCTCCATGAACTACTGCATTTACCGTATTAAGATTCACACCACTGATAGTTTGTGCACCATCTGTAAGAGTAGTTGCATTTACTACAGCAGCACCTGTACCTGTTGTAACAGTCTGTGCACCTGCACCGATTGTTGTTGTATTAACCGTTGTTGTTTGAGTATATCCAGACATATCAACAGTAATCGCACCTAAAAGAGTTTGCACACTTAAATCTGCACCTGTCGCAAATGCTGTTCCAAAATTAGCACCTGTAGTCACGGTTTGTGCACCGTTGCCTATTGAGTTAAATGCAATTTTTTCGAAGTTCGTTGTATGTGCCCATAGAGCATCACTTGGATTACTAGCTTCTTGTGCAGTCGTGACATTAAGAGTGTCTATACCAGCACCACCATTAAGAACATCGGCAGTTTCAAGGGTATAACTATCTGGATCGCCATCACCATATGTAGCATTGAATGTATCTGCACCAGTAGTTCCAGTTAAATTATCTACGCCTGTTGTAAGTGTAGATACTGCAACTGTTTTTCCAGCGATACTCATTGGATGGATTTGAGTCGCATCCATAACTACAGCATGAGACACACCATCCATAATAAGTGTTGACCCATTATCGCCAATAGCCATTCTTGTAATGAGTGTAGTGCCATCTGCTGTATAAATACTCAGAACATTTCCATTTTGTTGAAATGAATAATCAGTAATAGCATTTGTGAGTGCTACTGATTCCGTATTTGAATCAACTATAATACCTGCTACATTTTGATTTATAAATATACCTTCTGCTCCCATAGAACCATAAAAATTGTCGCCTAAGTTTGCAACTACATAATCTTCTTCATCTGTTGTTAAAAATACATTTGCCATTTTGTTTTCCTTGTTTTTTGTTTTTTGTTTTCTTACTATAAATCTACCCTCTCCTAGAAGAGGCTAAACGAGACTACTACTGTATTGAGCCAGTTCCAAACGCAGTTTGAAAACTTGTTGTTCCATAGAGACTCTCATCATCAGATATTGGAATATTTGAGAGATTTACAGTAACTACATTGCCATTATTCGCCCATTGAACCGTAACATTTCCATCTGTAAAACTTGTGTTTATAATTGTAGGGTCATTGCCCTCAGGAAAATTAAGAATATCACCATCATTAAAATTAGCGATAGCGTAAACATATGTTCCTGCTGTGAAGTCGAAAGTCACATGAGATACATTCGCATCATATACAGATGTATTCGCCGCTGTTACTGCTACAGTTTCCGTTGTAACAGGTGTTGGAGTTTGGTCTGAGTTTGTGATAGCTAAATCAGGGTTAGATATGTAAGCATTCACTAAACTAGCAATATCATTCTGTCCAGCTACAGTTTCAGCATAAGATTGTGCTATACCAATAGCTGGTATATCTACAGCACTTGATAGTAAGACTAACTTATTTTCAATGAGAGTTGTGAGTTGTTCAACAGCTTTTTCAACCGAATTTGTGTTATTTATGATATCAGCAGTAGAAATACTCTGTATAGCCGTAACAATACTTGCAACACTACCAGAGGCAGCTTGTAATCTCTCATTTAAAAGAGAGTCTGTTGTTATTGTTAAAGCTGTCTGTAATGCCGTTGTCATACCTGCTGTATCTGCCATAACTGTGTCAAAGTCTGCGGTATTGAGTTGTGAAGCAATCACAGCATAGACACCTGCAAATGTTGCTATATAATTCGCACTACCACTATAACCCATAGATTTTGCAAATGCTTCTGCTACTTTTTGAACAATCAAAATTGACTTGATCGCTTGTGCAGCTTCTATTTTTTGCTCAGGTGTACCTGTCGCCAAGAGAGCAAAAGGGTCTGCTGCAAGTGTCGCTTCTGAGATGCCTAATTGTGTAGCAATTTTTGCACTCGCCACAGCCTTTGTAGCACCATTTTGCACCAAAGAACTTACGAGCGTAGATAAAGGAGTAACCACAATATTCGCGCCATCTGCATCAATTTCTGCTTGTAAAGTACCTTCAAAAAATTTACCTGTACTTGTATCTATTCCACCTTGCACCGTTATAACATCACTATTATTTCCTGTATAAGCCATAGACCATAGCCCAGCATCACTTGTTTGAGTTGTTAAACTATTTAAAGTTACTGTTGATTGTTTAATATAACCATCCACAACAATTCCAGAAACAATTCTTGATACCGCTTCAGCACTTCCACTACTGCTACCACCATTACATCCTATAAATCCTATAGAACTGACTATTATAGTGCTTAGCACTAAACTCATGTGTTTTGTGTTTTGTGTTTTCATCACATCTCCTTAACTTAAGATGCAGTAATGTAACATCAAGGTGTGACATGGTTGTCACAAATTTATACGCTTAGTTATGAAATATTGTTGTGAATGAAGAGAGAAAGTGGCTTCGGATTGGAGTCATGTGATTGTTTTGTAAACTTTGAAATCTTTTTATAAATTTTCAAAGTTTTGAAGTTGTGGTACAAAGAATCACTCCTGGATATATTTATCGAGGAATATAAAAAGTATATTTCACCCCTTTATCAGTTTCTAATTTCATTTTACCTTTGAGCTCATTTTCTATCAAGCTTGCTATCATCTCAGTGCCAAAAGAGCCTGTTCGAGCGGCATCCATCCCTTGTCCATTATCGGATATTTCCAGCACGGTGTCCTTTTCATTACTATAAATATTTAAGCTTATAGCCCATTCCCCCCCCCTTCTTTTTTATCATTAAAAGCATGTTTTATAGCATTCATAACAACTTCATTGACAATCAAACCGCAAAAGATAAGCTGGTCACTGCTAAGCTCTGCCTCTATTTTCATATCAAATTTTATATGCTCTGTTTCATAGCCATTTTTAAGTGCATTGACAAGTGTTACAAAATATTGACTTGCATCAATGCTTGTAAGTGCTTTTTGTTTGTAGAGCAGATTATGAATATTTGACATACCTTGAATTTTAAAAGTGACCTCTTTGAGAACCCTTTGAATGTTAGGATTCATATAGGGTGCGAGTTTGAGTTTAAACAAAGAGATAATAAACTGCATATTGTTTTTGACTCTATGATGAAGCTCTTTTTTTAAAATATTTTCACTCAAAATAAGCTTATGTTCTTGCTCTTGAATCAAAGCACTCGCCTCTTCCATTTTGAGTTGATAAAAATGGGTAATAGCATAGATAACCATAAGCACAAGAGAGAGGTACGAAACCTCATAAAATGAGTAATTAACATGCATAAACTCTTGAAATGGGGCGATAAGGAGCATAGCTATAAAAAAAACAAACCAGTAAATCCCTTTTTTTGAACTCTGAAAATAGACAAGAATAGTCGAGTAGGTGAAAAGCCAAGCGTGACTTATATCCATTGAACTGCCACAATAGACGATAGCCAGAAAAAAAAGAGTATATTGTGCTGTTAAGAGCGTGCTAACATATTGAAATACTGTTTTGGATTTTCTTAAAGCTAGTATCATTATTATGTCGATGATAATTATTGTCATTTCTATGAGAATTGGCACTTGCAAAGAGCCATTAATCATGGCATAAAGAAGTACAAGTATAGAAAAGAGAATACCGAGATTTATCATCTGGTACCTATTTCTACAAACCATCTCTGAGAGAGAAAAGTCCCGTCCACTCGTGTAAAAACTGTCAAATATTTGCTTCAAAATAGAACCTTTATGTTGAGAATATGTAGAGATATAGAGGCATATTACTCTTTTAAAATTAAAAAAGCATCTTTTAATAGAAAGAAATAAAATGTGACAATCATGTCACAATCTTACTATACTATGCTAGTTATAAATAATCTTTGAGGATGAAATTAAGTGCTAAAGAGTTCATTTGACTAAATTAAATATATTGGTGATAGAGGATAATTCTATTACTGCAAAAGCATTGGAGCATGATTTAAAACATGCAGGGTATAAAGTATTGCTTGCACACTCTCCACATGCCGCTCTCGAATATATTTCAAATAGCTCTTTTGATTTAATGATTACAGATATAAACTTGGGAGATGCGTATGTAAACGGCATCGACCTCGTAAAAAAGCTCAACATTACAAAAAATATACCCGTTATCTACTTAACTGCACATGGCGATGATGACACACTCGAAGATGTTGCAGAGACAAATCACTCCTACTATATAAGCAAACCCTACGATAGCGATAGCCTCCTAAAAATCATAAAACTTACCATCAACAAATATAGAATGAACCACATAGAAAAGGTCTATTTAAACCAAGACATTACCTACGATATGAGCAATAGAATCCTCTACTGTGGCGACAAAGAGATAAAACTCACTATGAAAGAGAATCTCTTTCTCAGCCTCTTAGTTCAGCGAAAAAATCAAATAGTAAGCACTTATGACATCGTCGAATATGTATGGAGTGATGAGTTTGTCTCGCAGGGAAGTATGCGTCAACTCATATCCAGAGCAAGAGAGAAGTTTGCTCCACTCACTATAGAAACCCACCATCGAGAAGGTTATAGACTCAAAGTCGTATAAATTATTGGCATATGGAACTTCTACGATGAAAGTTTGAGGAGTATTTGAGCGAGGAACTCTCTTGCATCTTCAAATTCAAACTTATTAATTGATTTTTTGATTTTTTTTGATAACGATACCGTCTCCAATCAAAAAGTTCATCTTCAGCTGTTGCCGCTTTTGCATCGAACTCCTCTAAAAATTTATCGAGCTTTTTTAAGGAATCCACTTCATACTGTAGAGGTAAAAATGAGTTTATACTATCGTAGCTTTTTAACAAGTCCTCTATAAACAGTCTTTTTAGGAGGAACTTGCAATAAAGTAGTCGTTATCTATTCAAAATTTTGCATAAATATTATAATTTTCTTATTACTTATAACGATAAGTAATACGACCTTTGTCAAGTGAGTATGGAGTTAGCTCAAGTTTAACTTTGTCACCTGGAAGTATTTTGATATAATTCATACGCATCTTACCTGCGATATGACATAAAATAATATGTCCATTTTCTAACTCTACACGAAATGTTGCATTTGGTAAAGCTTCAATAATCTTACCATCTACTTCGATAACATCTGATTTAGCCATTCTTAGTCCTTCAAATAACTCTTAAGCAAGAGATAAAATTTCAGCTTTACCGTTGATAACTGCAACAGTATGCTCATAATGTGAGCCGCGTAAACCGTCGGCACTAACAACATCCCACTTGTTTTCTAAAATAACAGGTTTGGAATTTTTTTGGCAAATCATAGGTTCAAGACAAAAAACCATTCCATTTTTTATCTTTGGCCCTGATTTTGTATTTTGACCATTGAGATAGTTTGGTATTTCAGGTTCTTCATGAGGTTTTTTACCTATTCCGTGTCCACAAAAATTGTGAAGCGGAACAAAGCCGCGAGATTTTATAAAATCCTCCATAAGCAAAGAAAGCTCTTTAAATCGCATCCCATCTTTTATTTCTCCAATAGCATAATAAAGAGTATCTTTAGCGCAGGCTATCAAAGCCTCATCTGCATCGCTCACTTTGCCAACAGCAACTGTAATCGCAGCATCACCGAAATAACCATCAAATTCTGTGCCGACATCATAGCCTATAATATCGCCTTCTTGAAGTTTGTAGTCCGTTGGAATACCATGAATAATAACTTGATTGAGTGAAGTACAAACACTGTTCGGAAAGCCGTATAGACCCTTAAAAGAAGGCTTTGCACCATGAGCACGGATATAAGCCTCGCCCATGGCATCAAGTTCTTTCAAAGAAGCACCGACTTTAGTATTTGCACGAAGAAGTTCTAATGTGCCGCCAACAATTTTGTTAGCAGCCCTTAATTTCTCTATTTCGTCAGGTTTTCTAAGCGCAATGGCCATTTTTATAGACCAACTGCACTTAGCGTTTCGTATTTGCTCATGTAAATCTGAGCCTCAATTTTTCTCATTGTATCAAGCGCAACCTGAACAACAATCAAAACTGCAGTACCCCCGAAAAAGAAGCCAACACCCATACCATGAATAATCATAAATGGAAGCGTGGCCACAAGACCAAGATAAATAGCACCTGTAAAAGTTAATCTACTTGCAGTTTCATTTAGAAACTCTCTTGTAGCATCACCTGTACGAATACCAGGAATAAATCCACCTTGGCGTTTTAAATTCTCAGAGATATCTTTTGCATTAAATGTAATCGATGCATAGAAAAATGCAAAGAAAACAACAAATGCAAATGTTAAAAACTGAAAGAAATATCCGTTAGGATTTAACAAGTCAGCAATTGCCACTATTGTAGGGTTTGTACTACTTGATAAAACTGTCATAGGAAACATCAATATCGCAGATGCAAAAATAACAGGAATAACACCCGCTAAATTTACTTTGATAGGGATGTAATTCATCACTCTTTTATTTTGATTTTGCATCATAGTCTTTTTAGCATATGTAATAGGAATACGACGTTCACCAAGCTCAACATATATAATCACAGCAACAGTAGCAAATATAAGAGCAAGTATAGCTATAACAGTAAGAAAGCCCATAGCTCCCGTATTTACCATTGTAACTGTTTGTCCTATAGCACTCGGGATTGCAGAAACGATACCAGCAAAGATTATCAGTGAGATACCATTTCCTATACCGCTTTGTGTAATCTGCTCCCCTATCCACATAAGTAACATTGTTCCTGCAAGCATGGAGATAGCAGCAAGAATTATAAATGTATTATGATCCGCTAAAATAGCGCTATTACCGCTTGGTCCTGTTAAGCTTTGAAGCCCAACACTTACACCAATTGCTTGTATAATTGTAATAACGATAGTCGCATAACGAATTATTTGCATATATTTAACCATGCCATCACGTTCTTTTTTCATTTGACCAAGAGTTGGAAATGTTGCAGCTAAAAGCTCCATAATAATTGAGGCGGTAATATACGGCATAATGCCAAGTGAAATGATAGATAGTCTCTCAACAGCGTTTCCACTGAACATATTGAAGAGACCTAATGCATCTGATTGGTGTGAATCAAAAAATGAAGCTATAACAGCAGTATCTACGCCAGGAACTGGCACATAGGCCAGTAGGCGGTAGATAAATAAAAACCCTATCGTAATAAGTATCTTATTAACTAGATTTTTATTCACAATTATTTACCTGTAGTAATAACGTTTTCGTCTTTAATTTTCGATGCTAAATCTTTCGCAGATGCACCTACTAGTTTTATCATCTTCACTGATGCAGCAACTTTATGAACATCACGGATTGATTCCATAGTAATTTCAGCCAGTTCAGCAACAGCTGTAATTCTTTCTACATTGATTACATATGGTTTGATGTTATTCACTGTAAAACCAATTTTTGGTAAACGTTTTGCAAGTGGTTGTTGTCCACCCTCAAAGTTTCTTTTTCTTTTGTAACCTGTACGAGATTTCTGACCTTTTTGACCACGAGCCGCAGTCTTACCAGTACCAGAACCTTGTCCACGACCAACACGTTTACGTGCTGCCGTTGAACCTTCTGCAGGTGTTAAATTTTCAATACCCATCATCTATCCTTTTATACGAGATAGTGCTTCAACAGTAGCACGTACAAGTGTGTTTGGATTGTTTGAGCCGATTGATTTTGTAAGTATATCTTGAATACCTGCAAGCTCAAGAACTGGACGAGCAGCTCCACCGGCGATAACCCCTGTACCTTCTGATGCTGGCTTTAATAAAATGCGACTTGCATTGTATTTATGCTCGATATCATGAGCTATTGTAGAACCTTTGATTTTAACAGTTGTTAAATTTTTGAAAGCACTATCAACAGCTTTTTTAATAGCATCAGGAACCTCTTTTGCTTTACCAACGCCATATCCAACAGTACCGTTTTTGTTTCCAACTACTATAAGAGCAGTAAAACGAAAACGACGTCCACCTTTAACAACTTTAGTAACACGACCAATATTAACTATTGATTCTTCAAATTCTTCTCTATTGATTTCCATCATAACCCCTAGAACTTAATTTCGTTTGCACGAAGTGCGTCACCAAACGCAGCAATAACGCCGTGGTACTGGTAACCGTTACGATCAAATACGATCTCAGAAATGTTTGCTTCTTTCAACTTTGCAGCAAATGCAACAGCGAGGGCGACAGCACCTTCTTTGTTCGATTTATGACCTGTAGCCTTTGAGTGTAATGCAGCCAGTGTTGTTGCAGTTGCATCATCAATAGCTTGTACACTTAAATAGCGGTTTGAACGAAATACAGAAACACGAGGCATAGAAGCACAACCAGATATTTTTGCACGAATACGACGCTTACGTTTTAAACGATTCGCTACTTTGCTTTTTAATATTTTAGCATTCATCTATCATCCTCCCTTATTTTTTAGAAGTTTTACCGGCTTTACGCACAATAAACTCTTCCATATATTTAACACCTTTACCCTTGTAAGGCTCTGGTGGACGGAATGATCTAATCTCAGCAGCTACTTGACCAATCGTTTGTTTTTCATGACCCGTTAGAGTAATGACATTTTTTTCAACTACAGCTTCGATACCAGCTGGTAACTCATAATTGATATCATGAGAAAAACCAAGTTGAAGTTTTAAAACTTTACCTTCAACTGCAGCACGATAACCAACACCATTAATCTCTAATTTTCTAGTATAACCAGTTGTTAAACCAGTAACTATATTAGCAGCTAATGCGCGGTAAGTACCCCAGAAAGCTCTGTGCTCACGTGCATCAGAAAGTGTACTGAAAGTCAAAACATTTCCATCAACAGTAAAACCAACATTACCTTTTGTATCTAAATCTACACTATTTTTGCCTTTAGCAAAAGTAATAACATTCCCATTTACGCTAACATTAATGTCAGCAGTAACTTCTACTGGATTTTTTCCAATTCTTGACATGTTATAATCCCCCTACCATACAGTACACATAACTTCGCCACCAATGCCAAGCTCATAAGCTTTGTCATTAGCAAGTACGCCATGTGATGTACTAACAATAATAGTACCGTAACCGTTTTTAAAACGCTTAATTTCATCTTTGCCTTTATAGATACGACGACCTGGCTTAGATATTCTTTTAAGTTCGTTGATAACACTTTTCTCATTATCGTCATACTTAATTACTACTTTGATAGTTTTTTTAACGCCATCTTCGATAACATTAGCACTTTCAAGATACCCTTTTTCAACTAAGATGTTTGCTACAGCTTCAACACTCTTAGAGTGAACTAAAGTGGTAACAGCTAATCTTCTCATACCTGCATTACGAACACGTGTCAATGCATCTGATACTAAATCATTAATCATTCATAAATTCCTTTTGTTGCAAGCCTACAAACGCAGACTGCTAATTATTAGGAGTTTCAAATCAGTAACCGTTAACAAAAACACATAAATGCGTTTGAGTCTTCCTCTATGGAAAACTCAGTGTTAACGTAATCGGATGAATAGTTTCATCCAGCATTTATTACCAACTCGACTTTCTAACACCTGGGATTAATCCCTCATTTGCCATTTTTCTAAAACAAATACGACAGATTCCGAAGTCGCTTATTACAGAGTGTGGACGACCACAAATCTGACAACGTGTATAAGCACGTACTGCGAACTTTGGAGTTCTTTTTGCTTTTGCAATCATTGACTTCTTAGCCATTACTTGCTCCCTTTGCTAAAAGGCATACCCATTTTCTCTAAAAGAGCAAATGAAGCCTTATCTGTTTGTGCAGTTGTAACTACAGTGATGTTCATACCATGAATTTGCATGATAGAATCATAGTTTACTTCTGTAAAAATAAGTTGTTCTTGAAGACCGAAGTTATAGTTACCACGACCATCAAAACCATTTCTTGGAACACCACGGAAGTCTTTTACACGTGGAAGTGCAATAGATACCAGACGATCAAAGAAGTCGTACATTTTTTCACCACGAAGTGTTACACGGATACCAACTGGCATACCTTCACGCACTTTAAAACCAGCAACTGATTTTTTTGCTATTACTGTAGATGCTTTTTGACCAGCAATCGCTGTAATAGTGTCTTCAATGTTTTGAATAAGTTTGTTGTCTTTCATCGCAAAACCAGCACCAACAGAGATAACAATTTTATCTAACTGTGGTGTTTGCATAGGGTTTTTAATCCCTAAATCAGCCTGTAATTCAGATTTCAAAGCTAAATATTTATCTTTTAAACGAGCCATCTAATTATGCCTCCACTTTGCGAACATTAGAAACATCAATAGGCATCTCTTTATTTACGTGTCCGCCTTTAGTATTCTCTTCAGTTGGTTTGATAGCTTTTTTAGCTACTTTGCAACCCTCAACGATAACCTTGTTTTTCTTTGGCATTACAGCTATTACTGTAGCCTTAGTTCCACGATCGTCGCCCGCGATGATTTCTACTAAATCACCTTTTTTGAAATTAAACTTTGCCATCAAACAACCTCCGGTGCAAGAGATACGATTTTCATAAATCCAGCGTAACGAACTTCACGACCAATTGGTCCGAAGATACGAGTACCGATAGGTTCTCTCTTGTCATCTAATATAACAGCTGCATTGTCATCAAAACGAATAAGAGATCCGTTTTCACGTTGAATCTCTTTTTTTGTTCTAACGATAACAGCTTTTACAACTTTACCTTTTTTTACTCTTGCAGTTGGAATCGCTTTTTTTACAGAAGCGATGATAACATCACCTACTGTAGCATAACGACGTTTTGAACCGCCAAGTACCTTAATACACATAATCTCTTTTGCACCTGTATTATCAGCTACATTCAGACGAGAAAAACTTTGAATCATTATTCCGCTCCTGAAATTACAGTTTTAAGTCTAAAAGATTTAGTCTTAGAAAGTGGACGACATTCGATTGCAATAATCTCGTCGCCTACTTTTACTTCATTACGCTCATCATGTACTAAGTACTTTTTGAAACGTTTTACAACTTTGTGGTAGCGAGGGTGCATTACACGACGCTCAACAACGATTGATACTGTTTTGTCACCTGCAATTTTTACTACGTTACCTTGAATTTCACGTTTATGTGTCATTGCCGTGCTCCTAGTTTGCTACTGCAGTAAGTGCAGTATTGATTCTTGCAATGTCTTTTTTAGTAGTTCTAAGTTCACTACTATTTTGTAATTGCATCATCTTTTGTTTAATTTTTAATGTAAAAAGTTCAGTCTTTTTAGTTTTTAGCATTGCTAAAAGCTCAGCTGAATTTTTATCTGCTAAATCAGAATATTTCATTGTTCATCTCCGCAGTGATAATTTTAGTTTTAAATGGTAATTTGTGCATTGCAAGTGCTAGAGCTTCACGCGCTAACTCTTCTGGTACACCAGCCATTTCAAATATTATACGACCTGGTTTAATATTCATAACCCATGTATCAACTCCGCCTTTACCTTTACCCATACGAGTTTCAAGAGGTTTTGCTGTTAATGGTTTAGCCGGGAATACACGAATCCAAATCTTACCAGCTCTTTTGATGTGACGCGTAGCAGAGATACGCGCTGACTCTATTTGACGAGAGTTAATACGGCCAGCTTCTACAGCTTTAAATCCGATATCACCAAAAGCTAGTGTATAACCAGAGCGTGCATAGCCACGGTTACGACCTTTCATTACTTTACGATATTTTGTTCTTTTTGGCATCAACATAATTATTCAGCCTTTTCGTTATTTTCACGTCTTGGAGCACGTTTACGTGGACGTTGCTCAGTTTTTTCTTCTTTAGCTTCAGCTGGAATACCTTTAGTAAGAACCTCACCTTTAAATATCCAAACTTTTACACCAATACAACCGTATGTAGTGTGTGCTTCAGCAAAACCATAATCGATTTTTGCACGAAGAGTATGAAGAGGAACACGTCCCTCTAAGTACCACTCAGTACGAGCCATTTCAGCTCCACCTAAACGGCCAGAAACAGAAACTTTGATACCCTTAGCGCCAGATCTCTGAGCACCTTGCATAACTTTTTTCATAGCACGTCTAAACGCAACACGACGCTCAAGTTGAGTTGCTACATTTTCAGCAACAAGTTGCGCTGAAGTTTGAGCTTTTTTCTCTTCTTTAATGTTTACAGAAACTTCTTTACCAATCAAAGTCTGAAGAGAAGTTTTGATTTTCTCAATGTCAGCACCTTTTTTACCAATAATAATACCAGGACGAGCAGCAACAATAGTTACACGAAGTCTTTTTACTGTTCTTTCTATGATGATGTTAGAAACACCTGCATAGTAAAGTTCTTTTTTCAAATATGTTCTTATCTTGTGATCTTCACCTAAAGCTGCCGGAGCAGTTTTAAAATTAGGAAACCAACGGCTCTCCCAATTGCGATTTATACCAAGACGTAAACCAATAGGATTAACTTTCTGACCCATATTATTTACCCTCTACTTCTACTAAGATGTGTGCTGTCGGTTTTCTAATACCAGATGCCATACCACGAGCACGTGGACGGAAACGTTTTAGTACTGGACCATTATCAACACGGCAAGATGTGATAATACAATCTTCAGCTTCATTGCCGCTATTAGCAACTGCAGATGCAACTACTTTAGCAATGATTTTAGCAGCTTTGTTTGGAGTAAACTCTAATGCCGCAAGTGCTGCTTCAGCATTCATACCTTGAATCTCTCTTGCAATAAGACGAGATTTGATAGGTGAAACACGGATGAATTTTAATAATGCTCTAGCCATGATTAACCTACCTTTTTCTGTACAGAACCTTTATGGCCCTTGAATGTACGTGTTGGTGCGAATTCACCTAATTTATAACCAATGTGGTTCTCTGTAACGAATACAGGAACGAATTGACGTCCGTTGTGAACATTTAATGTTAAACCTATCATATCAGGAAGAACTACTGATCTTCTTGACCATGTTTTTATAGGTTTTTTATTGCCTTCAGCTTTAGCTGCCTCAACTTTTTTCATTAAATGAGCATCAATAAATGGACCTTTTTTTACTGAACGAGCCATTATCCCACCCTTTTTGCATTTGGTTTACGGCGAGTAATAATAAGTTTATCACTAGCTTTGTTACGACGAGTTTTAGAACCCTTCGTTGGTTTACCCCATGGAGTAACTGGGTGACGACCTGAATTCGTTTTACCTTCACCACCACCATGCGGGTGATCGACTGGGTTCATCGCAGAACCACGAGTTTGAGGGCGAATACCCATGTGACGTGAACGACCAGCTTTTGCGATAACAATGTTAATATACTCTTCGTTACCAACAGTACCGATAGTAGCTAAACACTCACCTAAAACTAAACGCATTTCAGATGAAGGCATACGTAGTGATACATATTTACCGTCACGACCCATGATTTGAGCAGAAGTTCCAGCAGCACGAACCATTTGTCCGCCTTTTCCAGTTTTAAGCTCAATATTGTGTACTGTTGTACCAACTGGGATATTTTTCAACTTCATTGCGTTTCCTGGCTTAACGTCCAAGCCACCTTCAGCAGAAGCAATAATGTCACCTACATTCAAACCTTTTGGTTGCAAAATATATCTCTTTTCACCATCAGCGTATGAAACAAGTGCAATACGACAATTACGATATGGATCGTATTCGATAGCACTTACAGTTGCAGGAATATCAAATTTGTTTCTTTTAAAGTCAACAATACGATATAACTTTTTTGCACCAGCTTGCTTATGGCGAGATGTAATACGACCGTTATTGTTACGTCCAGCATGAGCCGGTAGTTTAATCAATAAAGAACGAACACTTGCTTTTGCAGTGATGTCACTAGAATCAACGTTCGTGTAAAAACGACGCGATGGAGTTACTGGTTTATATGTTTTAATTGCCATATTACACCGCCAAACTTTCTATTTGTGCGCCTTCAGGTAGAGTAACATAAAACTTTTTGAAGTCGTTTTGTTTACCTGACACACCACGGAATTTTTTCTTTTTTCCGTCTTGATTCAATGAGTTAATTTTGTTTGGAATAATCCCAAAATACTCACGAAAAACCTCTTTAAGACCTGGTTTAGTCATACGTGTTGACGTTTGAACAACGATAACACCGTTTTCTTGCATACCAAGAGTCTTCTCTGTATATAATATAGATTTAATATCTGTAATATCTGCCATTACTTAGCCTCACTTACAAGATTTTCCCAAACCGCTTTTTCGATCACGATTGAACGATAATTTGCAGCCAAGAAAGCATTTAATTCATTTGATTCAATAACATATGTTGGAGCAATGTTATTGAATGCTAAAAATGTGTTCTCATCCAAGATAGACTTAACAATAAGCACATCTCTTTGGTTTAGTGCTTTAAACATTGCATTTGCATCTTTAGTTTTACCAGACGCAACTTCAAAGTTATCAACAATAAATAAAGTCCCATTTTGAGCATGCTCATTTAAAGCAAAATTTAAAGCAAGTTTTTTCTGCTTTTTATTTACTTTTAAATCGTAGTTGCGATTGTTTTTCGGGCCAAAAGCCTTACCACCACCTACGAATACTGGAGAACGACGTGAACCGGCACGCGCACGTCCACCACCTTTTTGAGCCCAAGGTTTTTTACCACCACCACGAACTTCTGCACGCGTTAAAGCAGATGCTGAATTTGCACGTTGTGCAGCTTGAGCAGCTTTTACATACAAGTATAAGTTGTGAGGATTAATTCCAGAAAAACTCTCTGGTAATGCTAACTCAGAAGCTTTTTCCATTTTTTCATTTAAAACGATTGCATTCATTACTTAGCTACCTTTACACGACCTAAAGTACCGTTTGCACCAGAAACTGATCCTAAAACCGCAATGATTTTGTTTTCAGCGTCATAAGAAACGATCTCATTTTTTACACTATTTTGTGTGTTTCCGTATTGTCCAGGCATTTTCTTACCCTTCATAACACGACCTGGCCACTCAGCATTACCGATTGAACCTGTTCTACGACCAAATCTATGACCGTGTTCAGCAGGACCACCGCTAAAGTTCCAACGCTTCATAGCACCTGTAAAACCGCGACCTTTAGTTGTAAAAGTTGATTTTAAAACTTTAGCTTCAGCTAAAGGTGTTAAATCTAACTCACCAGCTTCAGTATTTGCTACATCTATTGTAACAAAGCGGTTAAACTCAGATGAAAGGCTGTACTTTTTCTGTTGACCTTCAATTGACTTATTCATTTTTTTACCGCTTTTGTAAGAAACAATAGCAGTACCTTCAGTTACTTCACATACCTTAGCATCCAAAACTCTCAAAAGAGTAACTGGCTTACTTGGAACCGTAATCGTACGGCTCATACCGATTTTTTCAACAATATATTCCACGATGAGCTCCTTACTTATCCATAGAGCGAACTTCTACGTCCACTTCCGGTGCAAGATCTAGTTTCATTAATGAATCAACAGTCTCTGGCGTTGCAGAAATGATGTCGATCATTCTTGCGTGCATACGAATTTCAAATTGCTCACGAGACTTTTTGTTTACGTGAACTGATTTTAAAACAGTATATTTACGAATCTTTGTTGGTAAAGGGATCGGTCCGCATATTACAGCACCAGTACGCTTTACAGCCTCAACGATTGACGCTACAGATCTATCTAATACACGATGATCATAAGCTTTCAATTTTAAACGAATTTTTTCCATGTTTTTCCTTCTAAAGAACTCGTTAGGTCCTATCCTAACTATTTAAGGGAGTGGAATTGTACCCAAACCCTTTTGCATATTCAAGTATTTTAGGGATAAATTTTAATTTTATCATAAATTTATTTCCTTTTAATAAGGAAATGATAAAATTATAAATACTCAATTTATGGATAAACATGGAAATATTACTTGAAGAACTTTACAAAACTGATTTGCAGATAGACAAATTTCATGACCGAAAGATATTTTTAGAGGATATGAGCTATCAAATCAATGGAATCACTAAAAGTGGCAAAAGCTCACTCGTAAAAAATTATCTTCTTTCCTTAAAAAAAAGTTCTTACCTTTATATAGATTGTAGTGATGTACGCATTGACCTCCATGAGCTCAACACACATTTAGGAGATTTCTGCAAAAAAAACAAAATCGACACTTTGGTTTTAGACAATTACATCGAGCGTATAAACTTTCCAAATGTTTCACAGTTCATGATACTCTGTGAAGAGCACTACCCTATAAATGATTTGAAAACTCTACGGCTTTATCCTCTTGATTATGAAGAGTTTCTTGCGTTTGAGTATAAGTACGATTCTAGCGCACTCAACCACTTTTTCCAGCTTGGAGGTTTGCCTTCTAT
Organism: Sulfurimonas sp. GWF2_37_8; assembly: GCA_001829625.1. GTDB lineage: Bacteria > Campylobacterota > Campylobacteria > Campylobacterales > Sulfurimonadaceae > Sulfurimonas. The sequence goes on from MIBW01000015.1 coordinate 16,568, forward strand.
GCAGAAGGTAAACGCGGATGTCCGTAATATTTATGTGCAAAAGATTCTAGAAGCTGCACTTGATGTTATGGAGTTTGATGTTTTGTGTTTTTGTGCAAAGATGATGGCGCAAAAACTCTCTGCGTTTACTATCTACGAACGACTCAAAGGAAACAGAAAAATATCCAAAGACAAACTCTATAGAGTCTTTGACGCGCTTCTTGCAAAAAACTATATCCATCAGCTTCAAAAATTTCACCATCCAAACGCAACAAAAAAACTCTATCTTTGCGACATAGCACTCAAAAGTGCCCTTACAATAGAAAAACACTTTGGAAGACTTTTTGAAAATATGGTCTTTTTAGAACTGCTCAAATCAGATGTTGCGTGTTATTATGAAGATGGCATAGATTTTTATCTGCCACAAAGTGAAGAGATTATCCTTTGTATGCCTTTTGCGGATGAACGCTCTTTATTCAAAAAGATAGAGCATATTGAAGCTTTTATCTTCTCATATCAGGTGAAAAAGATAACAGCTATAACCATGAACAGAGAAGGCGGCATCTCTCATCCGTTCTCAAGAGTAGAAATGCTACCATTTGATATTTGGGCAATAGGAGATTAAGATGAATTTATGTGGGATAGATGAAGCAGGACGCGGTCCTCTAGCTGGAGACTTAGTTATGGCGGGCTGCGTTTTACATAATCCTATAGAGGGATTAAATGACTCAAAAAAACTTACAGAGAAAAAACGCGAAGCACTTTTTGAGCTGATAATCCAAAACGCAAGTTATCATATTGTGAAGTTTTCTGCTAAAGAAATAGATGAAAATGGGATATCTTTATGCCTTAAACGCGGTCTTTTAGAGATAATGCAAAACATACAATGTGAGAATTATCTTTTTGATGGTAACTCTACATATGAAGTCCATGGACTTGATACAATGATAAAAGCAGACGGAAAAATAGCCCAAGTAAGCGCGGCTTCTATCCTTGCGAAGGTAACGCATGACAGAGATATACTGCAACTCGCCAAAGAGTATCCGCAGTATGAACTCCATAAACACAAAGGCTACGGAACTGCTCGTCATATTGCACTTATCAAACAATACGGCTACTCTGAAATCCATAGAAAAAGTTATAAGATCAAAGCTTTAGAGAAAAGTTTATTCAACTAAAAATTCTCTAATAGAATCACATTAACTAAAGTGCCCGCAGAGAGATCACTATCCTCTTCACCGCTTATCATGAGCGCACTTGCACCTAAAAGATTTGTGAGGATAGCGGAACTACCTGTTTTTTTTCCTTCAAAATCTACAAAATATTCACCCTCTTCAACAGAGATATTACACGCAGTAAACTCTGTAAGTTTGCTGCGTTTTTTGAAATCATCTGCGAGTTTTGCTGCAACAATCTTATAAGGTGCTTCTTTACCCAGCATTTTAGCGATAAGAGGCAGTACATACAAAACAGCTGTTACTGTTGAAGAGTAAGCAAATCCAGGGAGAGAGACGATAAATTTACCCTCTTTTTGTGCAAGAATAATGTGTTTTCCAGGTTTGATAGCGACACCTTTAAAAACAACTTCAGCACCTAAACGCGGGATGATATCTTTTACAAAATCATAATCCCCAACACTCACGCCGCCCGTACTTACCAAAATATCCGCACATACAAGTGCGTTTTCAAAGCTTTTTGCGATAGACTCTTTATTATCTCCAACTGTGCCAAGCTGAAGCACTTGAGCACCGGCAGACTCAAAAAGTGCTGCAAGAGTATAGTTGTTTGAACTTCGTATCTGTGATGGGTTGTTACTATTTTCACCAAGATCAAGTATCTCACTTCCAGTTGCTATCACACCCACAGAAGGACGCGGTGCGACTTGCACCATCACATGATTGAGCCCAGCCATCACGCCGATTTCTGCAAATCCTATCTTTGTCCCTTTTTCTATCAATATATCTCCAGCACGATATCCCTCACCCACAGGACGCACAGAAGAACCAAACGCAACCTTTTCATTGATGGTAATCTTGCCATCTTTTACAGTGACATTTTCTATTTGTATAAGCGTATCTGCACCATTAGGCATGATGGAGCCTGTAAAAGTTTTGATACATTCCCCTGATAAGAGGACTCTTTTTTCATCACTTCCCGCAGGATTCTCACCAATGATAGTGACCGTTGGAGCGTCCATATCTTGATACATAAGTGCATAACCGTCCATAGAAGCTGTCGGAAATTGAGGGTCATGAAACGCAGCCACGATATCCTGCGTCAAAACCCTTCCCAATGATGATGAGAGTGGAACTTTTTCATATCTTGTAGTGTTTATATGCAGCAGTTCAAGCATATTTTGGCTTGTCTCATAGGATAAAAAACTCAACTTTTCACTCCCAAAATACCGCTTCCAACAATCGCCGTAGAACGCTCAAGCGCATAAACGCGTTTGCCTTCTTTCAGATCGTATTTCCAGATAGGGGCACTTGCTTTGAAATCCTCTACAAAAGCATCTATAAACTCCAAAGCGACCCTGCGTTTAGGTGAAAAAACAGCGGCGATATATGAAGACTCATGCAACATTACATCACCTCTGCTATGTGCCATTTTTATAACGGCACCTTTTTCTTTAGCTTTTTCTTGCCATGAAGCAAACCATGAGTTCAAAATTGGTTCATAGATATCAAAGCTGAGTCCATCAATTCCGTCTTCGCTTCTAACAGTTCCCACAAAAGGGATATAAGCTCCGTAATTGCTTTTTGCTTCTTGTTCATACCACTCTTTTAAAATCTTTGGTACTTCTAAGGAACCCTCATAAAGATACAGCAAAACTCAACCTCCACAAACTGGAGGAAGAAGTGAGACTTTATCTCCGTCTTTGAGCGGATGCTCAAGTGAACTTACAAGAGTATCATTTACGGCTACAGCCGAATTTTCAAGCCATTGTGCAAGTTCCGCATCACTTTGCAAAAGTTTTGCCAATTCATTGAGGTTTGTTATCTTTACTTCTAATGGTTCTTTTTGTATAGGACCCAAAAATTCTACTCGTACCAACTTATATTCCTTAGGTGTATCTCGAGAAAGCCGAAACTTTTTTCGTTTCAAATGGCTGTGATTATATCAAAGATAAGTTAAGCCGTGTATAATTTCAATCACAAAAAAATGGAGAGTCGTTTGGTTTTTGGAAAAATTGAGTATTTAAATTTACTGCCATTTCATGTCTTTATGAAACGCTATCTTCAGAGTACACAAGCGAAGATGAGTATGCATCATAAACGCAATGTTCCCTCAAAAATCAATCAGGAATTTTTAGCCAGACGCGTTGATGCTGCGTTTATATCAAGCATAAGTGCCAAAGGTCAAAAACACGTTAAACTTGGCATCATCGCCAAAAAAGAGGTCTTGAGTGTTCTAGTAATTCCAAATGAAACCGACATAAGCGACAGCGACTCCGCAACATCCAATCTTCTTGCCAAAATACTAAAACTTCAAGGTAAAGTGCTTATCGGTGATAAGGCTCTACGTTATTATCTCAGTGGTGCACCTCATCAAGATATGGCTGCGTTTTGGCATGAAAAATACCAGCTTCCCTTTGTTTTTGCCTTGCTTTGCTATCACAAAAATAAAAATATCTATAAAAAAATAGAAAAATTATTTCTAAAACAAAAAATAAAAATCCCTCAATATATCCTCGAAGAGGCATCTATCCGTACAAAGATATCAAAAAAAGATATCCTTCATTATCTTCAATACATCTCTTACAATTTGGATAAAAAAGCGCAATTAGGTCTCAAAAAGTTTCATACAAACGCAATCAATTTAAAGACTTTAGTGTAAAATAACTGATGATAAAATTACTCTTTCTCTCTTATGTTTTTGTTTTCACTCTCTTTGCGGATGAGCCCATTGTTCCTATTCCTCTAGATGAACCGATTGATATACCAAAAGCCAAACTCGGGAAAGAACTTTTTTTTGATACCCTGCTCTCTCGTGACAACTCTATAGCCTGTGTCAGTTGCCATGATATTTATAACGGTGGCGCTGATAATCGTGTTGTTTCGATAGGCTTCAATGGTGCAAAAGGCAATATTCACGCGCTTACCGTTCTAAACGCAAGATACAACTTCAAACAGTTTTGGAACGGACGTGTCAACACTCTTGTAGAACAAGCGACAGGACCTTTGAGTGATCCAACTGAGCATAATATGGATCCAAGAAAAATACAAGAACGGGTAAACTTATCAAAAAAATACAAAAAAATGTTCAAAGAAGCCTATGGAACTTACACTATCACTTACGAACTTATTTTAGATGCTATTGTCGCGTTTGAAAACGCACTCACAACACCAAACGCAAAGTTTGACAAATATCTGCGTGGTGAGATAAAACTCACACAAGATGAACAAGAAGGCTACACTCTTTTTAAACAATATGGCTGTATCACCTGCCATAATGGTATCAATGTCGGAGGAAACTCTTTTCAAAAAATGGGTACATTTGTCGAATACAATGCAACTGCAACTTTTCCCGATAGATCGGACGTAACCCACAATAAGGAAGATATCAATGTCTTCAAAGTACCGACACTCAGAAATATAGCCAAAACCGCTCCATACTTTCATGATGCAAGCGCTCAAACGCTCAAGGAAGCACTCACAATTATGTCCAAACACAATCTAGGCATAGAACTCTCCAGCCAAGAGAGCGACAAAATCATACTCTTTTTAGAAACACTCAGCGGTGACATGCCAAAAATATTGGATACATTTTGAAACTTAGAAGAATTATCTATTTTGTTCTTGTTGTAGGTGTTTTATCTTCTTTTGCTATGGTCTATTTTTATACCAAACAAAAAGCCTTTAGTGAAAACTACAAACAGTTTTTAAGTAGTATGTACTATCTTGAAAACGCAGAAGAGACACTCAACTATCTCATCTTACAAAACGCCATCTACATCTATCATAACCATGATGCCATTGCCCAAAAACAACAAGAGATAAATGATACTTTTCAAACATTACAAACATCAAAAATATTACTAGATGCACATTATAAAACTATTAATCTCTCTTTGGAAAAATTACAAAGTCAGATCCAAGAAAGCAACACAAAAATAGAAAAATATCTACGATTTAATGCTAGTGTGAAAAACTCCCTTTTGTTCTTAACACGCCATATCGATAATGCTGCAGAGTCTTTGAAACAAGAGAGCTGCAGCCAAGAGTGTAAAGATATATTTTTAAACGCAAACCTTATCTTAAAACACTATAACAATGCAACACGTATGCAAGATCTTGATTATATAAAAGATACAAAACTTATACTCAGTGACACAGCAAAAGAGAAAAAAAATATTGATTTCATCCAGAGCTTCAACCTCCATGCAGTATTTTTACAAGAACAATATCCACAATATATCGCTACTACAAAAAATATCTTCAAGAGTCATATAGGTCTCACACTCCAACAGATAAGAGCCAATTTTACAGCACTTGCACTCAGTGATTTTAAAGCGCTCAATGCTTTTAGCATCATTCTTTTTTCAATTCTTATTCTCTTTTTGACAACTATATCTTTTTTGTTTCTTATCTATATGCGAGAAAATAAAAAACTTTTAGAGACGAAAGAGTCCCTTGAATACTCTTTAGTCTATGACCAGCTTACAGAACTTTACAACCGAACTTCACTAGAAAAAAAACTCCAAACGATAGAACACCCGCATATTATGCTTATCAATATTGATAGTTTCAAAAACATCAATGATATTTACGGAAATAGTATCGGAAATGCGCTCTTGAGAAAAATTGCAAGATTGTTGGAAAATAAACTCTCTCACATAGAGAATCTTAAGATTTATCGACTAGGTGCTGATGAGTTTGGTGTTTTATTTACAAATGTGCTCAGTTCAAAAGTTCTCAACATTGCACATATACTTGAAAAAGATATCGCTTCTCATAGCTTTATCTTTGGAGATTTGGAAATTCACATCACGGTCTCTATCGCCAGTAACCACATCGAACCCATTCTTGAAAACGCAGATCTTGCACTCAAACGCATCAAAAAAGATCCAACAAAAAGAGTAATCGAATACAAAGAAAGTCTCAATCTTAAAAAAAGTGTTCAAGAAAATTTACAAATGCTCGAAACAATCAAAATGGCTCTTCTTGATGATAGGATTCTTCCTTTTTTTCAACCTATAGTCAATCTCAAAACACTCAAAATAGAAAAATACGAAGCACTTGTTCGACTACAACTTACAAATGGAAGATATCTGACTCCTTATAAATTTCTCGATACTGCCAGAAAAAGCTCTCTTTATGAAGAAATCACGAGAATCATGTTTGAAAAAAGTATGCGGATTGCCAAAGAATACCCACAATACCGATTTTCTATCAATCTTGCTATGCGAGACATTTTAAATGATGCGCTTACTAAAAATATATTTCAGATATTTGCCCAGGAGAAAGAAGTAGCATCAAGAATAGATATAGAACTTCTCGAATCAGAAGATCTTCACGATATAGAATTAGTACAAGCCTTTATAGACAAACTTCATAGCTTTGGTTCAAAAATTTTGATTGATGACTTTGGCAGTGGTTATTCCAATTTTGCATACTTTGCACATTTAGATATTGACACCATAAAAATAGATGGCTCAATCATCAGTGAAATTGCTATAAATGATAAAAAAATGCATATGCTACGTAGCATTCATAACTTTTCACACGGTATGGATATCGTAAATATTGCGGAATTTGTAGAAACGCAAGAAACTGCTATGTTACTCAGAGAAGTGGGCATTGCGTATGGGCAGGGATATTATTTTGGGCATCCTCTGCCTGCGCCACTAGAGCAAGACGAAATTATATTCTCGTAGCAAGCTCTTTTTTATAGGCATCAAAATCAAAATTTTGAAGGGTCGAAGCACCACTTTGTATCGCCGCAAGAGCAACTGCACTTGATATCTCTACGACAAGCCTTTTATCAAAAGGTTTTGGAATAATATACTCTTTTCCAAAAACTATCTTTTTTCCATAGAGCTCATGGAGATACTCTGGAACCTCTTTTTTAGCCAGTTCTGCCAAAGCTTTTGCCGCTGCTATCTTCATCTCTATATTAATCTTTGTAGCGCGTACATCCATTGCACCTCTGAAGATAAATGGAAAACCAAGGACATTGTTTACCTGATTGTCAAAATCACTTCTTCCAGTTGCTATAAGCGCATCTGGGCGTGCTGCTCTCACATCATCAGGAAAAATCTCAGGCGTTGGGTTGGCTAGGGTAAAGATGATTGGCTCAGGAGCCATGCGTTTGATATCCTCTACAGTAAAAGAACCGGGTTGAGACAAACCAACCGCAACATCAGCAGAGTCAAAAACTTCTGAGTGAGTCATATAGTGTGCGGCACTAAATTCACGTTTAAAATCATTTAAGTCACTGCGTCCATGATGCACAAGCCCTTTTGAATCTAACATATAAATCTCTTTAACGCCAAGATATCTATAAAGTCTAGCGCATGAGATAGCCGCCGCTCCAGCTCCAATAACTACAATCTTTAGCTCATCAAGACGACGATGCGTAATTTCACAAGCATTGATAATCGCAGCTGCAGAAATAACTGCCGTGCCGTGTTGATCATCATGCATCACGGGAATTTTAAGTTCAGCTACCAGACGTCTCTCTATCTCAAAACACTCTGGAGCTTTGATATCTTCAAGATTTATGCCACCAAAAGTAGGAGCAATTGCCGTCACAACTGAACAAAATCTATCAATACTGAGCGTATCTACTTCGATGTCAAAACTATCAAGTCCCGCAAACTTTTTAAATAAAACACCCTTGCCTTCCATAACAGGTTTTGAAGCAAGTGGACCAATGTTACCAAGTCCCAAAACGGCCGTTCCATTGGATATAACGGCTACTAGGTTGCCTTTTGATGTATATTTGTAAGCATTTTCAGGATTTTTTTGTATTTCAAGACATGGAACAGCTACGCCAGGAGTATATGCAAGCGCCAAATCTTTTTGCGTATCTACCTTTTTTGTAGTCTCTACAGAAATTTTTCCAGGCTGAGGATACTGATGATAATCGAGCGCCTCTTGATCTTTTTTTGAGTGTTTTGGCATTATTATCTCCAATGTAGCTTTTTAATTATTATAGCTAAAAGAAGAGATATAGAGTGAATTTTTGATTTGAGAATTGGGGGAACTGGATTTTAAAATTTGCTAACCAAAGTGATTTTTTTACTGTTAATGGTGCGGATGAGAGGACTTGAACCTCCACACCTTACGGCACCAGATCCTAAGTCTGGCGTGTATACCAATTTCACCACATCCGCATGTAGATAAGTGTTTATTGTCTCTTCAGACTTTGATACTGTTTTATAGTGGTACGCCCTAAAGGATTCGAACCTTTGACCTATGCCTTAGAAGGGCATTGCTCTATCCAGCTGAGCTAAGGACGCATTTTCAGTCAATATGGTACGCCCGATAGGATTCGAACCTATAACCCTCGGAGCCGAAATCCGAAACTCTATCCAGTTGAGCCACGAACGCTACTATATTTGTTAATATCAATTTTTTATATTTTAAATCTATGGGGTGGGATGCGGGGCTCGAACCCGTGACCCCCGGCACCACAAACCAGTGCTCTAACCAACTGAGCTAATCCCACCATACTAAAATAGAAAAGTTGTAAAATTTAAAAGTGGTCGGGGTGAAAGGACTCGAACCTTCGGCCCCCTGGTCCCAAACCAGGTACTCTAACCATACTGAGCTACACCCCGACCTTCACATTAAAGCAGTTGTTATGCTGATTAATGAGGCGAAATTATAGTCAATTAGATTTAAAATGTCAATAGCTTTTCAAGAAATGTTCTCTATATCTTGAAATTTTAGTATAATAACCCCTATCAAGGGGAGTTTACGCATGAAAATAGCAAGATTTAGTAGGGTGGGATTTATTTTGGCAGCTGCTGGCAGTGCCGTAGGACTTGGAAATATCTGGAAATTTCCTTATATCACTGGAGAGTATGGTGGTGGTGCTTTTGTATTTGTTTATTTATTAACGGTGTTGCTTATAGGATTTTCTATAATGATAGCAGAGATGTTGATTGGTTATATTGGTAGAAAAGATGCGGTAAGTTCTTTTGAAAATATAGCACCAACACATAAACATTTATGGAAATATGGCGGTTTTCAAAGTTTAGCTGGACTATTTGTTATGATATTTTACTCTGTTGTAATCGGCTGGATTTTTCATTATATAGTGACTTCACTCTCTTCGCTTCCCTCTTCTGTACAAGAAGCTGAGACGACCTTCAACGCCATGATTCATACAGATATAGCAACACAACTTTTTTACCACTCACTTGCGTTTATTTGGATTACCTATGTTTTGACAAAGGGTATCAAAGGCGGTATAGAAAAAATGAATATGTTTCTTATGCCTGCGCTCATGATAATACTTGCCGGGATGTTTATCTACGCTCTTTCTCTTGATGCATTTCCAAAAGCAGTAAATTTTATGTTTGCTGCGGATTGGTCAAAAATCAACTCTGAGGCTTTTGTCGTTGCAGTTGGGCATGCATTTTTCACTCTCTCTTTGGGTATGGGTGCCATCATGACTTATGCCGCATCCATGGAAAAAAACTCCAATATTGTAAAGGCTGCATTTTGGGTTGTTTTTTTAGACACCATTATTGCCATAGTTGCAGGACTCATGCTTTTTACATTTTTGTACCAATACGGTGCAGGACCCGCAAAAGGTCCTGGACTTGTTTTTATCTCTCTCCCTGCTGCGTTTTATGAGATGGGAATTTTAGGTAATATTTTTGCAGTTTTATTTTTCATAGCACTTGCGTTTGCAGGTCTCACTTCTTCTGTCTCTTTGGTTGAACCGATGGTACAGTATTTTATCGATAGATTTAGCTGGAGCAGGTTCAAGTCCTCTATCCTCATGGGACTTTTCTTTTATCTCATCGGTATCATCGCCCTACTTTCAAACATAGATGGTTATCAAGAACTTCTAACATGGGGCGATAAAAATTTCTTTGACTGGGTGGACTATGTCACATCTGCTATCATGCTCCCTATTGGTGGACTTATCATGGCTGTATTTGTAGGTTTTATTTTAGATAAACGTAAAGTAGAATCTCTCATGAAGCCACAACTAGGCTTTGCGTTTGAGACTTGGTATTTCTCTTTGCGTTATATTACCCCGATAGCTATGTTTGTGGTCATGCTCAATCTTATAGGTATTTTTTAAGATGTATGCCGTAGAAAAGGAGTGTAAAAAATTACTCTTACAAGAAAACATCGATGCGGATTCTGAGATAGACTTTGATGTAAATGGCACAATACATACACTGAGTTACGTCTATATTATAGAAACTTTTATGCAAGCATCAGAAGAGTCGCAGCTTGTTTTTATAGTGGCTTTGCGAAAGGCTATAGAAGCAGACAAGATAGGAGTGGAAAAGTTTTTTCAAGGAATGGGGCAACTTCTGCTCATGACGCATTTGTCTGAAAAATTGGAAGTTTAGTACAAAAAAGATATAAATAATCATAAGAAACTTCAATCAACCCACTTTAGTAGCCATAGTGGCTTCAGCGAAGCATAAAGGAATTACTTCCTTTATGCATTTAAATTAAAACTGTATCATCCCATCTATCGGGCTTGATGCCGTTGCGTAAGGACGTTTAGGGATACGACCACTTAGGTAACTCATGCGCCCTGCAATAACTGCGTGTTTCATCGCTTCGGCCATAATCATAGGATTTTGCGCTTGAGCGATAGCAGTATTTGTAAGAACTCCCGCAGCTCCAAGCTCCATAGCATACGCTGCGTCACTGGCACAACCTATCCCTGCATCAACTATCACAGGAACGCTCACCGCTTCTCGAATAAATACGATATTGTAGGGATTTTGGATGCCAAGACCACTTCCTATTGGTGCAGCAAGTGGCATGATTGCATGTGCACCAGCGTCTTCAAGTCTTTTTGCCATAATCGGATCATCCGAAGTGTATGCCATGATAGTAAAGCTATCTGCTGCAAGTATCTTACACGCTTTTATAGTCTCCAAAACATCTGGATAAAGAGTCTTTAGCGTATCTCCGATAACTTCGAGTTTGATAAGGTCAATCCCCGTAGCTTCACGCATAAGTCTAAAAGTCGTAATAGCTTCTTCAGCAGTCACACACCCTGCAGAGTTAGGTAAAAACTTTACATTTGTCCCTTTAAACGTATCTCGAAGATTCTCTTTATCGGGGTCTGTGATGTTTAGACGGCGTACCGCAACGGTTATCAGTTCACTTCCACTCGCCAAAGTTGCCGCTTTTGTTGTTTCAAAATCTTTATATTTTCCACTACCTACTATCAGGCGGCTTCCTAGCTCATATTTTCCGATTTTTAATATATTATCCATATTTTTTATTCCTTATTTAAGTGATATTTTATTTTCTCTCACATCCAAAAGATGTGAGTAGCTTTGAGGTGTATAGCATCAGTTTTATAACATAAGCATTCTACAACTAAGCTTACTTTTAGAGCCTGCTTATTGAGTCAATCAAATCATAAGGTGTCAGTGAAAAATCATTGCCTTTATATAAAGAAGCAAGTTTCGTATGCGCCAGCGAAGCATTTTTTGCTGCGTTTAGAGGTTCATATCCTTGTGCTAATAGTGCACCGATAAGACCGCTGAGAACATCTCCGCTTCCTCCTTTGGCAAGCGCTGCAGTTCCATAAGGATTAATGAAAAATTGATCTGCTTTGCCTATGACAACATTTGCCCCTTTTAGAAGAAGCGTAATATGTGGAAACTTTTCACAAAAAGCTTCCACATATTCAAAACGGTTTTTTTGAAGAGTTGCAACAGTGATGTCTGCAATATTTGTTCTTCGCAGAAGCTCTACAAACTCTTTTGCATGGGGCGTGAGAACTACTTTTTCTCTCTTGAGAATAGTTGTAAGGATAGGCATAGCAAAGATATCTGCATCTGCTACAACAGGGAGCCAGTTATCTAAAAAACTTTCAAGTTCCACATCACTAAACTCATCGCCAAGACCCATTCCAAGTGCTATTGCGCTTGTGTTGGAAGGTAGCTCATGTGAATACATCAGCGAGTGAGGAATATGAAGAAGTTGCTCATTTTCATATCCAACAAGTGTAACAAGCCCAGCGCCAAAACGCAGTGCGGCACTAGCGCTCATGATACTTGCACCCGCTTTTGAGCCATAAGCAAGAGCCAAATGTCCATAACTTCCTTTATGTGAATCTTTTTTGATTCTATAAGGAAGCTCCAAATCTTCTTCATCAAGTAAATGCCAATTCGTCTGTGTTTCATAGAGACTGCGTGCTATACCAAGGTCTAAAACTTTGATCTTACCAACAAACTCTTTGCCTTCATCTAAAAATAAACTCCTCTTCAAAGCGCCCATAGTTAGTGTGACATGAGCTACAAAACACGCCTCTGCACATTCACCGTTTGTAAGAACTCCAGAGGGAACATCACAAGCGATTTTAAAAGCTTTTGCGCTATTCATTGCATGAAGCAAATCCAAGTGCTCATGTGAAAACTCTCCGCTAAACCCCGTGCCCACAAGTGCGTCAACTAAAACATCACAATCACTTACTGCGTTTATACTCTTCACGCCTATATTTTTCGCGCGCTGCGTTTGAAGTTTTGCCATATTTGAAGAGGGGATTTTTGCATACAAAAGTTGGACATCAAAATCACCGTGAAGCTGTCGTCCAAGGGCGATGCCATCCGCACCATTGTTGCCACTGCCACAAACGATGAGAACTTTTGCACCAAAAGAAAAATACTCACGGATAAACGCAGCCATACCATTTGCGGCATGTTCCATGAGTATATCTTCACTCAAACCAAAAGTGTCATAACATCTTTTATCCAGTGTCGCTAGCTCATCAAATATTTTTTGCATTTTTAGTGCTCTTTAGCTTTTATACTCATCAACTTTTACCATATTACTTATGATATCGTTAAATAAAAGTGTTCGGTGCGCAGTTCTATACTGATAGAAAAATTTGTTTTTCTCAAGATTTTTTAGTTGTGAAGTATTGAAATACTCTAAGTTTGAACATTTTCCTATATATAAAAATGTAAAAAGAAGTTTTACATGGTGGCTCTCAAAAGTCGTATGAGGCTGTGCAAGAAAAGTGAGTCCGTACTTTTTCATATTTAAGAAACCTAACATATATAACAAAAAGTCTTCAAATTTACTATGAAATCCATCAAGATTTTTGATATCGTGGAAAAAATAGTAGTAACCATCCAAAAACTCTTGCTTTTGAAGTGTTTTCGTTAATTTACTTTTTACATCTCTTTTGGTTGCAAAAAAGTTTGGATTGACAGCCATATAAATATGTTTTTTTTCTGCAATGAGATTGTCTAGTTTTTCCTGAAACGCATCACTCTCATCAAACTGAATATAGTTAAAATGTTCATCTTTATATCTAACTTCAATCTCTTCAATTTTTGAATCTGCAAAATCCACATAAAGTGTCGGAACTTCCATATCGATGACGAAATTACGTATTTTACACGCAAGATTTGTTTTGCCTGAACCCTCTTCTGCAAGGATAAGCGTATTGTATTGTAATACACGCGGCTCAAGTCTCAACATATTTATACTACTCTCATATTTTCCAATTATATCTGTTGTTTTTTTTGTCATTTAAATCTTTCCTATTTTGGAGTGACATTATTATAGCAAAAAGAAGTCCAATGCAAATCCCGATACCATAAACGCAGCTCTTTTATTGTCGAAAAAGGGTATAATCACGCTATGGATTACAAGACAATAGCAAAAGAAACTCTACAAATCGAAGCACAAACGCTACTTAAAGCGTCTCAAAATATCAGTGATGATTTCAACCGCGCTATCGAGATCATACTCGCAGGCAAAGGCAAACTCATCGTCACGGGCGTAGGAAAAAGCGGTCTTATAGGCGCAAAAATGGCTGCAACTTTTGCATCGACTGGAACTCCAAGCTTTTTTTTACATCCTACAGAGGCTCTACACGGGGATCTGGGGATGATTTCTAAGGAAGATGTAGTGATTGCTATAAGCTACAGCGGAGAGAGTGAAGAACTCAGTTCAATACTGCCTCACATCAAAAGATTTGCGATACCACTTATCGGTATGACAAAAAACGCAGCATCAACTTTGGGAAAATACAGCGATGTCATTGTGACAATCGACGTCGAAAAAGAGGCTTGCCCTCTTGATATTGCGCCAACAAGTTCAACTACTTTGACACTCGCACTCGGTGACGCACTTGCAGTATCGCTCATGAGGGCAAAAGAGTTCAAAAAAAGTGACTTTGCATCTTTTCACCCTGGCGGTGCTTTGGGCAAAAAACTTTTTATCAAGGTCAGCAATCTGATGCGCAAAGAAAAGTTGCCAATAGCAGCAACAACAACAAAAGTCAAAGATGCCATCATTAAAATCTCCGAAGGGCGTTTAGGAACTGTTTTAATAGAAGATATAAACGGTGCACTCGTCGCACTTTTAAGTGATGGAGATATCCGCCGTGCTTTGATGCGTGAAGATTTTTCTCTTGAAGATAGCGTTTTAAAATATGCAACTCTGAACCCTCTTTGTATTGAAGACGAAGAGATGCTCGCAAGCGAAGCGCTCGTGCTTATAGAAGAGAAGAAGATTCAACTTCTCGTAATTACAGACAAAAATAAAAAAATAAAAGGCGTGCTGCATCTGCACACGCTGATTGAAAAAGGCATATCATAATGATGCGATTAAACAAATACATTGCGCACCACTCCAGCTACTCAAGAAGAGAAGCGGATGCTGCAATCATAAGCGGTTACGTACGTATTAACGGCGAAATAGAGACAAATCCAGGTGTACAGATAGATGAAACAAGCGACATCGTTTACATCAGCGGAAAACAGGTCACTCCAAAGGACAAATACACTGTTATCGTCTATTCCAAACCAAAAGGTGAACTCGTAACCAAAAGCGACCCAAAAGGCAGAAGAACAATCTACGATTCACTTGAAAAAGAGTTCAAACACTTTATACCAGTTGGACGACTTGACTATGCTTCTGAGGGAGTTTTACTCCTCACGGATGCGTCAAAAGTTGCAACTGCGCTCATGAACTCAGACTTGGAGAGAATTTATAAAATAAAAATCAAAGGCGAAGTCACGCAAGAGATGGAAGTAGCCATGCTCAACGGTCTCACGCTTGATGATGCCTCAGCTGGCGGACACTCACACTCCAAAGTGACTTCGATGACTTTTGCACCTTTTATAGGCTATCAAATTCAAAAAAACGCACACAACTTCTCAACACTCAAAGTCGCTATTAAAGAGGGGCAAAACCGTGAGCTGAGAAGATTTTTTGCCCATTTTGGAACAGAGATTTCTGATCTTAAACGTATCTCTTTTGCGGAGATAAAACTCAACAATCTCCCTCTGGGTAAGTCAAGATATCTCACTCGAAGCGAATACTCTGCACTCTTTACTTTCCTCAAAGATGAAGAGAAAAAATTACGAGAAACGCAAGCGCCACAGACAAAACCTAAAGTTTTCTCCAAACCTGCTCCAAAACCTAAAAACAAAGCTGATTCCAAAGCTGGACCAAAACCTAAAGATGCCAGACAGCCACGATATAAAGAGGAAGAGAAAAGTACAAAAGGTTTCAACAATCCAGACAGCGTAAGACTCAGAAAACTGCTTGCCGAAAAACCTAAACCTAGAGCCGACTCAAAAGCAGGACCAAAATCCGGCTTTAAAAGCAAAGGCAGTAAGTAGTTTGGACTTTACGCAGCATCTCAGACCTTCCTCTTTTGATGCACTTGTAGGTCAAGAGCATCTCAGTGCTCATGATGCTCCGCTTCGTATTTTGTGTGAAAAAGGTGCGCTGGGCCATAGCTTCATCTTTGGTCCTGCAGGATGTGGCAAAACTTCTCTTGCACGCATCATAGCAAAAACGCTGCAGATGCCTTTTTATGAACTAAACGCAACCTCACTGAAGATAGAACAGCTACGAAAAATCTTTGATACGCATAAAAATACTCTTGAAAAACCGCTTATATTTATAGATGAAGTCCACCGTCTCGCGAAAAATCAACAAGAAGTTTTACTTCCAGTGATGGAAAACAACAGCATTCTTATCATCGGTGCTTCCACTGAAAATCCTTTTTTTTCTCTCACCTCTGCGATTCGCTCACGCGGTATGCTCTTTGAACTTCACTCTATTACAAACGCAGCACTTGCATCTTTGCTTGATAAAACCACAGCTCATGCAGGCTTAAAGATAGATGAAGATGCCAAAGAATATCTTGTCGCAAGCAGTGGCGGTGATGCTAGAGCAATGCTCAAACTTTTGGAGTTTTCCTCCAACCTTGACGCAAACATCACACTCAAAAATCTCAAAGCTCTTCGTCCAAACGCACTCTCGGCAGGTAGCAGCGAAGCATGTGTGCATTATGACCTCACATCGGCTATGATAAAATCCATCCGTGGTTCGGACATGGACGCTGCAATTTATTATCTAGCTCGTTTGATTGATGGCGGGGAGAGTGCGGAGTTTATCGCTAGGCGTTTAGTCATTTTGGCAAGTGAAGATATAGGAAACGCAAACCCGCAAGCACTGACACTCTGCACATCTGCTATGACTAGCGTGAGTAAGATAGGCTATCCTGAAGCACGTATCATCCTCTCTCAAGCAGTTATCTATCTTTGTGCTTCACCAAAGTCAAACTCTTCGTATCTCGCCATAAACGTAGCCCTTAAAGCCATCGCTGATGGTGTGCATCTTGAAATACCCAAACATCTCAAACAACAAAGTGACGGGAACTATCTTTATCCTCATGATTTTGGCGGTTATGTTCAACAGAGTTATCTGCAAAAACCTTTGCGTTTTGTGAAACTTATAGAGAGTGGTTATGAAAAAAAGATGAAAGAGTGGATAGAGCTTTTACAAAAATAAGAAAGTTTTTGTGCAGTATTTGGTAAAGCCAAAGACCCAAAGGTCTTTAGGACTTATTTACCAAGTGCTGCTTTTGATGCTGCAGCAACTACGCTAAACGCAGTTGCATCATTCATCGCCATATCAGCAAGAATTTTACGGTCAAGCTCGATACCAGCTTTGCTTAAACCATTAATGAACGTTGAGTAGTTCATACCGTTTAAACGACAAGCAGCATTGATACGGATGATCCACAATTTACGGAACTCACGTTTGTTTTGCTTGCGGTCACGGAATGCATAATACAATGAACGTTCAATTTGTTCTTTAGCTTTTCTAAAGTGTTTACGACGACCGCTGTAGAAACCTTTTGCTAATTTTAATATTTTTTTGTGTCTTCTTCTACGAACAACACCTGTTTTAACTCTTGGCATATTTTTCCTTTTTCTTTACCCATTGACGCTTTTGCGCTAAAGGTGCCATATCTATGATGGACTTGCCCAATTTTAAAAATTGGAGATTTATGAGATAACTAAAAATTAGTTAATCATAGCCTTAATATTTGCTTCATCTACTTTCGCAACCACTTTTGGTGTGTTTTGATCACGACGAGTTTGTGCATCTTGTTTCGTTAAAATATGGCTTCTAAACGCAGTTCCACGTTTAACAGTACCATTTTTCTTAACCTTAAAACGCTTAACAGCGCCTTTTACCGATTTCATTTTTGGCATCGATGACTCCTTTGTAAAATTCTCATTAAAGTCCAAACAGACTTTGAGGGTGGGATTATATCTAAACAATTCTAAATTTTTGCTACAATACTCGCATGAATTCAATGAAACACATACAAAACGCCCTTACAGAACTCGATGCCGAAGTACAAACGATACTTCTAGACTGGAGCATTCCCTTAAATGAAAAGGATAATCTCATGCTCCCAATCCTCCAACAAAAAAAAGTCCTCGCGCAAACACTCGAAGATTTAACCTATCTCAAAAAACATCCGCCAAAACAGAACCAACCTTGCGGGATTTCTAAGTATAGAGAAGATTAAAACTTAGTAACTACCTTTTTTGCTCAAAACTACAACAATTGTTTTGATCAAAATTTGTAAATCAAGCTCAATTGACCAGTTTCTTACATACCAAACATCAAGCTGTACCCGTTCATCGTAGTCAATATCATTTCTTCCAGAAACTTGCCAAAGCCCTGTAATACCAGGTTTTACTGCTACAAAATATTCAAAATATTCAGCATATTTTGTTACTTCATCTTCTATTATTGGTCGAGGGCCCACAAGAGACATCTCACCTTTAAGTACGTTTATAAGCTGAGGAAGTTCATCAAGTGATGTTTTTCTCAAAAAATTTCCTATCTTTGTTACTCTAGGATCATTTTTTAACTTGAAATCTTGTTCCCAAGCTTCTCTTGACTCAGTACAATGGCTTAGTAAATTTTCCAATTTTTTTTCTGCATCCAAACACATTGTTCTAAACTTATAAACCATAAAACGCTTATTTCCTTTGCCTATTCTTTCATGGGTAAAAAGTGGATGTCCTTTTGTAGAAATATAGACTGCGATATACAACACTAGTAATACTGGAGAAAACATAAGTATCAATAAAAAAGCCATACCATAATCAAAAAAAGTTTTCAACATGATATCAATGGGTGACAACAGGTTGTTTTTTACGTAAAAAGCCATCCCTTTATGATGTACAGAACTAATTAGTTCACCATTAATTATTGGTACTTTAGAAATTTTTGGAAGAATAATAACTTTGTGAATATTTTTTTGTATATGATCCACCAAGTCATTTAATTCAAATATGTTATCGGTATCAAAATCTATAATAGCAGAGTCATATGTACTTTTCTTTATTAAATCTTCCAAGCGTGCATGAACACTTATAATATCAAGTTCATCTACATTTAAAATATCTTGGATGTCATAGCCAAAGGGGTTGCCTTGATCAAACCAATTTTGTATATTTGTCAAGCCTTCTTTATCACAAATTGCAAATACTGGTCGTCTTAAAAATGAAAACTTAAATGCAAATTTCTTAATATAATAAGACCAAATAGGGTTTAGATTATTTAATATAAAATGTGTTAACAAAATAGTACGAGATACATTATTCTCTAGTTTTGCAATGGCAACTACAAAAAAGATGGCAACGATAACGTACAGATTGGCTTTTAATATCAGCATAAACTCATTTGTAGTTACCATTCTGCGAGTCATTAATCTATAAGAGTAATAACCGAACATATAAACTCCAATAACCCAAAAATAATCATATGCACTGTGTGCGGCGATATCAACTATAAAAAAAGATGAAAACCAAACAGCAATAAAAATATTAATTGTAAAAAGAAGCAAAAACAAAAAGAATCTAAATATAAAATAACTCAAAATAACCTCAAATACAAAATTTTATATACGAAACTTTAACTTCTTTTTACTAAAAGCTAGATTTATAGGCAACATACTTTATAATCAATACTATTATTGAATAAGGAATCGATAAAGGAGCCTTTTTTACTAAATACAGTAGTTCTTGCAAAGCTTGTTTAGAGCCAATAGATTCTACATGGATATATTTACTCACTTCTTCAAGGATCCATCTGTTTTCTCGAAAAAAGATTCCTATCTCTCTATAGCGCTTCCATATCTGTATTAGACTAAAGTTATGCGAGTGAAAGACTTTTGCCTCTGCACAATATGAAACTTTTCTACCAACCAAAATAGTTCGTGCAGCAAATTCCATATCCTCGTTACTATTAAGATCTTTTGTAAAACCGTTAACAGCTCTAAAATAATCCCCTCGATACATCGCGCAACTGTCTGAAGAAAAAAATGTTTTGATACCAAGTGTCTTTAAATCATCCTTGGATTTTATTTTTGAAACGTTAGGATAATTCGTCTCCCGGGTAAAAATCTCACTTGCATCTGCATCAGCATAAGGTACTTGTCTAGCATAAGCTACAGCCACTTCACTATTTTCAAAGTTTTTAAGCAATTTTTCTATCAGTTTATTAGTAATTGGTGTTGCATCTTGAGTTATAAAGAGATAAAAATCAGCATCATACTGTAGAGCTATGTTTCTTGTATTTGCATGGTTGAAATCTTTTTTTGAGATATTTATAACTTCATAATCTCCACTTGGGATATTCTCTCCAGAATTTATAAGCAAAATATCAGATTTTCTACTTTGGCTCAATAATCTGCTTATTACATCTGTAAAAAACCAAGAAGGTGGGTTTAAAATTGGGATGACAACTAAAATCTTCATATTGTCACCATCATCCAAATGTTTCTCATCAAACCATTTTTGTATATTTGATGCCTATAAAGAGTCAACCGCCTCTCTATCCAATTCATCGTTTTAAGTTTCGAAATAGCTTCGAGCATCTCAATATCATCATCACGAGCAATAATTTCAAACTCTTTATAGGTAAAAGGCAAAATAACTATTTTTTTATTCATATTAAAAGTTTCCAATCTTTTTAATAGGCTTTGATACGGTTGTACGAAACACCTTTAAAAACTCAGCGATTTCACTTTGTTTGTATCCATCAAAGATGGCTTATTTTATAGCCTCGTCTCTTTGTTTTACAAAGAGGTTAGTTTATCAAAATGTACACATGCATACACTTGTCCACCTACGGACATAAACACTTATCCAGTTAAGAAGGTAAAAAATATTCTTATGTTATTGTAACATAGGTGGTCAAGTAAAATATGGACAAAATAGCTCAAATTGATATGATTGTAAATAGAAATGAAAATTTTATGAGTATCATCGCTACACAACGAAGCACAACTCAAGAATAGTTTGGATTTAGGTGTGAAAGTTGAGATATTATCATAGTTACTCAACTTTCGCACATAAAACCTAACTCTTTCTTCGTGTAAACACTGATGGCTGTAATAATTTG
>MIBW01000016.1 GCA_001829625.1 Sulfurimonas sp. GWF2_37_8
CTAATGTTAATTCCATGTGCCTGTCCTTGTGTAGTTGATATTCTACTAGATTGACACAGAATTTCTAACGCTTCCACAGGCTCGGATGTACCGCTGTGAGCACCATATTCTATTATCTCCATATCGTCATCAATATTTCAGTATTTCATTGTGCTTTTAATATTGGTATGGTTTAAAAACTTTTTGGCATGAACAATTTCATGATTTTTGTATATTTTTGTTCCAGCAGTACGTCTCATTATGTAAACGCTTACCCTATAAGCAAGGTCATAGCTTCCTATGTTTTTATTAAAGTGCTTATCAAATATTTTTCTTAGCAGTTTTGAATATCCCTCATATCTTGCAGGGGTATTTTTTAATTTAACTTTTTCTTCATTCGTTGTGGCTCTATCGTGCGTTTGAATAGGGTAGAAAATAAAGTTATCATGTACGAGAGAATGTTTACTAATCCAGTTTTTTAATAGGTTGAGCAGTTCGTCAGCTGCATTTGCTTCGTAGCTTTTACCTTTTTTCATAGCTTTGATTCTAATTTTTTTCGTTGTAAAGTTTATGTGCTTTACCTGAATTTCAATGACTCCAGCAGGTCTTGAACCAGTGAAGTAGCAGGTTTTTAAAAAGAGAAACAGTCTATCATTCATTTTTAAGTCATCAATATTCCATAATGTTTCAAGTTCTTCATCAGACAACACTCTTCCCGCTTCATTCTCATCTGTTGTGATTATTTTACTATAACAGGGTTTTTATTAATATAGTTTTGTTCAATAGCCCAGTTAAATATGACACGTAAATTTTCTATAATGTCTTTTACTGTCCGTGGATTGAGTAGTCCACCCCTTATATTTTTCTTTTTTGATAACTCATTGCTGAGTATTTGGACATCATCTTGAGTTATTTTTGATATTTTCATTTTCCCTAAAGTAGGGCTGATATGGTTTTTATATTTTGCTTCATTCCGTTTTGCTTCGGGATTAGTTTTAGTGGGATGATATTTTAGTGCAACTTCATCAAGTGTGAGCGAGTCGTTTAATTTTTTTTGATGAAGCATGGAAGAGTCTTTTTGTATTTCTTTTCTATCTCGTGATAATTGTATTTTTTTTTGATTTGAGTGTTCGAGTCACTCAGGACCCACAACCTGTTTATTATTTTTTACATCCTTCTTTATGAACATTCAAGTGACAAAATATAACTACCAAAATCTTTTGTGTCATCGTAAAATGCTTTATGATTTTTATACTTCTTTCTCATCAGCTTTTTCGTAACATCGCGTCTTAGGTCGGCAAGAGAGTTTTACGTGTTGAAGATGTTTTTTTTAAGCTAAACCCAAAAAAACAAACAACTATATAGTCATACAAATTTAAGGGACAAAAATAGAAGTGTTGTTAATCTATAAAAGATAAAATACATCACAAAAATTTAATTTTGGATGTATGAAATGAAAAAAATCGTTATGTTACTATCTTTTGTAGGGATGCTTTTTGCAGCACCGCCGAAGTTTTTGATGCCTGAAGAAGCCTTTATTCCGAGTGCTTCTATCGGTGCTGATATGAAAATAGAAGCGAATGTAACGATAGCAAAAGATATCTATCTCTATGCTGATGAGATGAAGCTTGAAGTCGATGAAAAAGATGGCATCAGTGTTGCAAAGTTTGATGCACCTGTAACTATAAAACATCATGATGAAAAAGTCTATCTTGAGTCACCAAAGTTTCTTGTGACATTACAAAAAGATGCAGCTGTCAGTGGGGTAAAAACCGTCGTATTTACCCTTTCCTTTCAGGGATGTTCAGAGCAGGGACTCTGTTATGAACCGCAAAGCAAAAATTTCTCTTTTGATGTGGATAGCGCAAAACTTTCTGTAAAATCAGATAAAACAAAGAGTTTGGATATCACAATCGTAGAAGAAAAAGCTCCAACACAAGAGCTTTCTCAAACAGATGCTATCGCCGATACTATCAAATCGGAGAGTGTACTTTTTGTACTTTTAACATTTTTAGGTTTTGGTTTGCTTCTTGCTATGACACCTTGCGTTTTCCCTATGATTCCTATCATTTCGGGTGTTATCATCTCACAAGGTGAGGGACTTAGTACCAAAAAAGCTTTTGCACTCTCTCTTGTTTATGTACTTTCAATGGCTGTTGCTTATACTATTGCCGGAGTTTTGGCAGGACTTTTTGGAGCGAACCTTCAAGCAGCTCTGCAAACTCCGTGGGTCATCTACTCTTTTGCTCTCATCTTTGTAGCACTTGCGTTTAGTATGTTTGGTTTTTATGAACTCAAACTCCCAGATAAGTTTGTCACAAAAATAAGCTCAAAGGGTCATAAAGCAGGCTATCTCGGTGTAGCGGTGATGGGATTTTTATCGGCGCTTATTGTTGGACCTTGTGTTGCGGCTCCTTTGGCAGGAGCGCTTGTGTATATCGGTCAAACGGGTGATGCACTTCTTGGCGGTATGGCACTTTTTTCATTGAGTATTGGGATGGGGATTCCACTTATCGTAGTGGGAGTGAGTGCTGGCAAATTTATGCCTAAACCAGGTGAATGGATGACGATGGTTACAGCGGTGTTTGGTGTGATGATGCTTGGTGTGGCTATCTGGATGCTCTCTCGTATTGTAGATATGTATGTCACGATGGTACTATATGCTGTTCTCGGTCTTGGTTTTGCTCTGTATCTCAACCCCTTTGAGCGAGAGGGACATATCTTTAAACGCAGTGTCGCTCTTGTTCTTTTTGCCTATGCTACGGCACTTTTTATCGGGGCTTTGGGCGGTTCGACTAGCATGAGCAAACCTTTGGAGTTTTTAAAACCTCAGGCACAAACATCTAACATGAGCGTAAATACGGGACACAAAGCATTTGTCAAAGTGACTTCTCTCAAAGAACTTGACGCTCTTTTAGAAAAAAACAAAGGTAAAAAAATCATGCTTGATTTTTATGCCGATTGGTGTACTTCATGTAAAGAACTAGAGGAGGTTACATTTGCAAACGCAGCCGTTGCAGCAAAAATGAATGAATTTGTACTTATTCAGGCGGATGTAACCGCCAATACAGCAGAGCAAAAAGAGCTCAGTAAAAAATACGGTGTTTTCGGTCCTCCTGCTCTGCTGTTTTTTGATACAAACGCAGAACTTATCAAAGCAAAAACAATCATAGGTTTTGTACCTGCTGATGAGTTTTTGGCGCATTTGAACACACTTTAAGGAATAAAAATGAAAAAAATAGTTTTACTTATCACATTTTTTGCGACTTCACTTTTCGCAGATTTGACTTGGGTGAAATACTCCGAAGCATTAAAAATAGCTAAAGAACAAAATAAGATAGTGATGGTAATGCTCTCTAAAGAAGGGTGCCCAGCTTGCGAATATATGGAGGATATCGTTTTTGAAAATGAGAAGGTTATGAAGGCTGTAGCAAAAGATTTTATAGCAGTGCATATCGATATCCATAACGACTATATACCAAGCGGACTTACGTATATTGGTACGCCGACATTTCATTTTCTTAACAAGTATGAGAGTAAGCTTGATAGGATTGACGGCGGCTTAAATGCAAAGAGTTTTTTAGAAAAACTTGTAGAACTTACTGAAAAAAAGTGACTCTCTAGCCCTCTATCATCCTCGCGACATTTTTCGAGCTGCCATTTTGCAGGTAAGCTCGGAGTGTTTTAGAATTTTCTAAAAATGTACTTCTATCGTATTCAAAGTAGGCTTCAAGCAGATTTTTTGCAGTCACTTTTTCTTGTAAAAACTCAGGATGCATTGGTCTGTATTTATATTTTAAAAACATAATGTTGGCAAGACCTACATATTCAATCTTGACAAGTTTTGTAGCGATGAAATAATCAAGTGATTTTGCTATATAATTTAAAATAAGCGGTGTTCCGATGAGCGCTGCTTCTAGTGTCGCCGTGCCGCTGCATATGAAAGCAAAATCTGCTTCATAAAGTGCTTGATGCGCATCTTCTCTGACTTTAAACGCAGACAAATCTCCATAGAGTTCTTCACGTTCTTCTTTGGTAAAATAACTTGGGATGATGATGACTGCGTTTACTTGAAGTTTTTTTCTCACTTCATGGTAAATCGGCATCAATTTACTTATCTCACCTTTGCGGCTTCCAGGCATAAACACTACATTTTTTATCTTCTCGTTTAACTCAGATTTGAACTTGTGTATTTGGTCTAAAAGCGGATGTCCGACATAAGCGATAGGTGCCGCTTTGGAGTAATAATCTTTTTCAAAAGGAAGGATAGAAGCGAGTTTGTCTATAGTACGCTCTAAAACAGGAATGCGCTTTTTTTTCCATGCCCATGCTTGAGGAAGGATATAGTAGATAATCTCTTTATTTGGATAGCGTTTTTTGATTTTTTTGGCTAAAGGAAGGTTAAAGCCCGAAGAGTCTATAAGTAAAATTTTGTCTGCCTCAGCTGCTAAATCTGCCATTTGGGCATTGAGTTTAAAGAAAAAACGCAGCTTTTTAAAGACATCTACAAAACCCATAATGGCTAAACTTCTCAAATCAACTATGGGATTTCCAAGCTCTGCGTCAAAAATTCCGATGAATTCTACATCATAATCGAGTTCTTTTTTTAAAGATTTTAAATGGATATTTGCTGAGTGTTCAAGCGCGCTTACCAATATTTTCATGAACCGCCGTCTCCTTCTGGTACAAACTTGTCATTATATTTTTCATTTAGAGCATCTTCTATATAATCTTGCATATAAGTCGTAAGATTTTCTATCTCTGCATCACTCAAACCTACTGCAAATGCTATCATCATCTCTTGCTGTTGGTTGTCCGATATTTTGTCTCGAAAACGCCTGAGTTTGTAAGACAAAAATCCTTTTGCACGGTTGGAAAGTTTTGGATATCTGTGCAGACCTTCGAGTTTGTTTCCATGACAGCTGTAACACCCTTTTTCCATATAAAGAACTTTGCCTTTTTCATAAGGAGTCTGCGCATGAGCGAACAAAAATATGAAAAAAAGAGGAAAAATAAAACGCAACACTAAGCCTTAATCTATTATAATTTTGCCATTATATCAAAGGTGGTCTGAAATGGTTATATCAAACGCAATTGTTTGTGATGTTAACGGTGAGAGAAGAGCTGATGTTCGCATAGAAGAGGGCGTACTCAAAGAGATAGGTGAAAATTTAAAATGTAGTGAGATGATAGATGCGCGCGGTGCCTATTTTATGCCTCTTTTACTCGATTTAAATGTAAGATTACAAGACTCAGTGCTCAACGCAAAGAACATTCAAGCACTCTCAAAACAAGCACTCAGAGGCGGTATTGGGCATATTGTTTTAAATGCCGACAGCACTCCTGCCATAGATAACGAAGTAGCGCTCGAATTTGCCCAAAACTCTCTTGGCGCGCTTAGCGGTGCAAAAATTGACTTGATGTTAAACACGCTCAAAGAAGATGCCACACTCAGTAATATAGCCATTTTACTCAAACGCGGCGCTGTTGCACCCTACATGAGCACCATCGCAAAAAACAACCTCGCCATAAAAATTGCCGAATATGTGAAAATGTATGATGTCACGCTTTTTTGTAAAGCCGAAGATCATTCACTCATTAACAACGGGCTTATGCTTGAGGGCGATATAAGTTCACAACTCGGACTTGCGGGCATTCCAGATTTGAGCGAAGTGTTGCATGTTTCTCGTATGATAGAAATTGCCAGACATTTCAAGGTCAAAATACTTTTTAAATCCATTGCTTCACCTCGTTCTATTTATTTGATTAGCCAAGCCAAAAAAGATGGAGTAGAGGTTACATGTGAGGTTTCTATTCACCATCTCATCCATTCAGACAAGGCCTGTGAAAATTTTAATACAAGAGCAAAAATTAACCCGCCTTTAGCAAGTGAGAGCGATGTTGTACTTCTTCAAGAAGCTCTAAAAAACAAACAAATAGATATGCTAACAACGCTCCACCAACCAAACTCTCCAGTAAACAAAGAAGTTGCGTTTTATGATGCAGAGTACGGTTGTGAAGCCATAGAAGAGACGCTTTGTCTGTACTACGACAAACTTGTAAAATCACAACTCATAAGCATGAGTGATGTGGTAAAACTCGCAGCTAAAAACCCAGCTCAAAGCATAGCTATGGAGTATGGAACATTTAAAGTTGGAGAAAAAGTCTCTGCACTTTTGTTTGACATTAATGAAACAACAACAATTGACAACGACCAATCTCTCTACAATGGGGAAGTTTTAAACGGTAAAGTTCTCATGGCTTTTCAAGAAAATAAAGTGAGCAGGTTTTAATTTAAACCCCTTACGCCGCCATCCAAAACCTCACACCGTCATCGTACTTGATACGGAATGACGAGAATGCATTTGGGCATTTAAGAGAAAATAGTTAATAAAATGAAAAA
>MIBW01000017.1:0-355 GCA_001829625.1 Sulfurimonas sp. GWF2_37_8
CACCAACGCTGTGTGGACGCTTCGCATCTATGTAAATCCATGAAAGTTGATCATAGTCGCAACATTAACCTTTTACGCCAAGTGAGAGAAGTCCCTGGGGTACGTAAAGCATTTGTTGCTTCGGGTGTTCGTTATGACCTCATAAACGCAGACAAAAAACATGGCTATGAATACCTCAAAGAGATGGTCAAGCATCATATCTCAGGACAGATGAAAGTAGCACCAGAACACACCCAGCAGCATGTTTTGGAGCTGATGGGTAAACCGGGAAAACAAGAGCTTGTGGATTTTAAACATTTATATGACAAGCTAAACCGTGAAGAGGGCAAAAACCAGTTTCTCACCTACTATCTTA
>MIBW01000017.1:377-6185 GCA_001829625.1 Sulfurimonas sp. GWF2_37_8
TGAAAAAGATATGCATGAGCTCAAACGTTTTACAAGAGATGAGTTACAGATGAATCCTGAACAGGCACAAGTTTTCACTCCAACTCCCGGAACTTACAGTGCTGTGATGTACTATACAGAGATGGATCCCGTTTCACGCAAAAAAATCTTTGTAGAAAAAGATACCAAACGCAAAGAGAAACAAAAGCAGATAGTTGTCGCAAAAGACACTTTTAGTAGTGGTTTTGCTTCGTAAATCAGAACAACTTTTTATAAGAGTGTAGGTGAGGGCTTGCCCAAATAGTAGCCCTGCGCATAATCAATACCCAAATCTTTGATGATTGTATATACTTCTTGAGAGTGGACAAATTCGGCAACTGTTGTCATTTTGAGTTTTTTTGCAAAAACGACAAGTGTCTCCACAACTACTCGCGCATTTTCATCCGTATCAATAGCGCGAATAAGTGAGCCGTCAATCTTCATAATATCTGCATGAATACGTGTCATATGTTGAAAATTTGCAAAACCGCTTCCAAAATCATCTATAGCGATTTTGATGCCGTAGTGCTGTGCTTTTTTTATAAATTCCTTAACAACAACATCATTTTCAAGGTTTTGTGTCTCTAATATCTCTAAGGTTAATCTTCTACCGATGCCATATTTTTCTACATTTTCAAAAAGATAAGTCTGGATGTTTTCATCTAAAATATCACTGATAGAGAGATTGACACTAAACTCAAAATCATTATATTGAAATTTTTTAAAAGAGTGTTCTATTACTTTTTGTGTGATTTGAGAGTAAAGACGTATTTTGTGAGAGATGTCAAGAAATTTTACAGGAGAAAGAATAGAACCATCTTTTTTTACAAGACGTACAAGTGACTCATATTTTTTAATTTTTTGCGTTTTCATGTTGATGATTGGTTGGTAGAAAAGTACGATTCTATCCTGTTCAAGTGCTGCTCTGATTTCTTTGGCAATACTGAGACTTTGTCTGTTTTTTTCATAAAGATCCATATCTTCTTGAAAAAGTAGATAGGGTTTATTTTCTTGCCTTGCCCGTTTGAGCGTCATATCCGCACTTGCTAAAACGAGACCTTTTTCATCGATTTTAGCTGCTGCAGCCGTGATGGTGACATAGACTAAATTCTTGTCGTATTTGATAACTGACTCATTGAAGTTATCATAAATATTTTTGAGAGTCTCATAAATATCCTCATTTGAGCTGATAATAGCAAACTCATCCGAGCCGACTCGATAGACCGCAGAGACACCTTTTTTAGCGCATAAAAGTAGTCGTTTTCCAAGTGTCTTGAGTATCATATCTCCTACTTTATGCCCATAAAAATCATTGATAGAAGTAAAATCATTGATGTTTATCAGTATAAGATAGTTGTATGTAAGATGTTTCAAATCTTGAAGCAAACGCAATCTATTTGGAAGGGATGTTAAGGTGTCTTTATAGACCTGTGCTAGTATATACTCAGTGTCATTTTTGACGCGCTCTTCAAGTGTTTTATTAAGTTGCTCAAGTTCCTCAGAGACGCTGTTGGCTAGATGAGAGAGCACATGCAACGGATTGATTTTATATTCAAAATCATCGACTGGTTTGCGAATCATCGGCAGATTTGGAGACTGTGCATTTTCGCTAAGGGCTAAAACAGTCATAGTCTCGTTGAGAAGCTGTGCTTTGCCATCTTTGTAATAAAACTCTCCATAGGTAAAAAAACCGCTAGTTGGAGCAATATTTTCGAGTGGCTCAAGTTCTTTTTCTATGTATGAACCCATAAAACGGCGACGTGCCATACAAGAGTAGATAAAAATCACTTCCGAAGCTTTTTTGGAAAGTAACTGTGCATGGTAGTTGCTCTCTCTTAATACTTTTTCTATATTACCAATACCAAAACTGACATATTCGCCCTCATTGATATTGCCTGCAAAAATAAGTGAACCATCTTCTTTTTTGTCTATGACTGCTCTGCCAATCATCACTCCATCCCGCTCAATGATGAGAGGAAATTCTATACCGATTTGAGGCAATCTTAGTGCTAGTTCTTTACCCATATATTTTTCATAAATACTCATAGCGGATTGATCTTCAAGTTCGTAGAGACGATTGGCTTTCGCTTTTGTGACAAGAAGTTTTTTTCCGATAGGCATCCAGTTGAAGCTATAATCACTGCTAACTTGCAGGTTTGTATTGTAAAGTCCTAGAGCTACTGCTCCGTGGTTATAAACTTCATTTTTGGTAAAAATAAAAGTCTCTTTGAGTAAACCTCCATCACCAGCCATACCGCCAGCGATTGTTATCTTTTTGTTGATAGAGTTTATGCCGCTAAGATACTCTTCTCCATTGGTAAAAATTCCGTCGGTAAAAGTGATAATCGCTTTTAAATCTTTTCCTTGAAGTTCTATGGCTACTTTTTCGCCCATCTCAAAAGAGAGTTCAGATACTGTTGGGGTGATAAATGTTTGTAATTTTGTATTGTAAAATTGTGTAAAAGAGAGAAGGGTTTCATTTTCTTTGATAAGTTTCCCTTCTTGTATGGCGCCATCATGAGAAGCACCGATAAGGGAGGCGTGAACAAACTTTTTAGCCAATTTTTTTAACAAAAAAAGAATCTTTTTTTTGGTGTGAAACGCAGTAAAAAGTTGTATCAATAGTTTTGGATTGTCACATATATCATTTGTTTTTAAAAACAAATCAAGATCAACAATATTCGTATAAATATGTGAGAAATTTTTCATATAACGATTCTATTATGTTCAATATTAACAATAACTTACAGTTGAAAAAAAAGTGTTATTTTTGTTGCTTTTTTTTAAACTTTTGAAGAGTTAAACTCACTCTCTTTTCTTATGGATGTAGCACTTAGGAAAATATAATCTTTACCCGTTACCATCACTCGAAACTTTTTTTGTTGCAGATATTTTTTGCAAAAAACGACATCTTTATAGAGCAGGGACATCTCTGAAAAAGGGTAATTTTTCACTTTCGCTCCATAAACCATCTCCCCATCAATCCAACGGCAATTTGGAAATCCAAGTACCATCGCTCCATCTTTTTTGAGAAAGTTTTGGACTATGGACATAAAAAGTGGATTGAAATCCAGATTGGAACTCTGCAGTGTGCCTATACTTATTATGAGGTCAAAACTGCCAAGTTCCAATGAAGAGAGATCGTTGATATCATGAGCGAAAAAAGTGATATTTTTAAAAGCTGCAAATTTTTTTTTGGCTGCGTTTATCGCTGAGGGACAATAATCAATCCCAACAAGCTCCATATTTTCAAAGTTGCTAATGTACTTTTGTATCACTTCAAACTCATCACCGCTGTTGACTCCGAGGTTTAAGATACGGCTGCGTTTATTGATCGTGACATTTTTTAAGGCTTTGAGATAGTGGGCGATAAACGCAGGTTCTTCGTTTTTATGTATCTCTCCGAAGATGGAAGTGACTCCGTATTTCTCTTCTTTGTCTATGATGCTTTTGTGAAAACTCTCATCTGCGTTGAGTTTTTCATATCTGATAATGATTGTATGGGCTGCGTTTTGAGTTGGTGTGAGCATACGACAACTTAGTATCTGTGCCAAATCGACCCAAGATTTATATCCATGATAGATATATAATTCTCCAGCGATGATGACTGCGTTTCCAGCATATACAGAAGTGGCGATATCAGGATTTAGCACTTCAAACGCAAGACTCTCTTTGGGTGCGAGTGTTTTGAGTTGCTCATGCAGAATGTTTATAATCTCAGGCATAGGTGTTTTTGTGAAATTGTTCATGAGTGGATTATACAGAAATAACATCAGAGAGTAATAAAAGTGTGTAAGGTTAATTATTAATGCAAAAAATGTTCCAACTTTTACAATGTCTTACATTTCTTTCAGTTTGATTACTCTACAATAAGCGAAAATTATGAGAAAAGCTAAAGTATGAGAATAGATAAATTTTTAAATGCGGTCAATATAACAAAACGTCGCTCAGTCGCACAGGATATGATAGTAAACGGTGTTGTGCTTATCAACGGCGTTGTGGCTAAGGCTAGTAAAAATGTAGATGTAGGAAGTATCATCACTATTAACTATCTTGAACATCCAAAGAAATATGAAGTTCTTCAAATACCAACGGTAAAGTCCACTCCAAAATCCTTACAAAACGAATATATCAAGGAGCTTTTATGAACTATGCCCAAGCGAAATCTGCGTTTACCTCACTTTTTCTTCATGAGCTTAGTGATGCACAGATGCGGGATTTTTTGGTTTCGATGAAACTTGATGTAACTACAAGTGTAGAAGCCATCGCGGCTGCGGCTGCAGTGATGCGAAGTTTTGCTATTGCTTTGCCTATTTCAGAAGAACTTCGTGTGCAGGCGATAGATATTGTAGGCACAGGCGGAGATAAGATAGGTTCTTTTAATATCTCCTCTACGGTTGCTATTTTGGTGGCATCTTGTGGTAGTGTGGTGGCAAAACACGGCAGCCGTTCCGTCACTTCAAAATCAGGCAGTGCAGATATGTTTGAAGCTCTTGGCGTGAGACTAGACCTTAGTATAGAAAAAAGTGCTAGACTTTTAGAAGAGAGCGGCTTTACTTTTATGTTTGCCCAAAATCATCATCCTGCTATGAAGTTTATCATGCCCGTACGCAAAACGATATCTGAGAAAACCATCTTCAATATTTTGGGACCTCTCACAAACCCTGCAGGTGTCCAAAAATCAATGCTTGGTGTTTTTAGCAAAGAGTTCGTTCCGAAGATGACAGAAGCACTCAAGATAAATGGGGCAACTTCTACGATGGTTGTCAGCTCCAAAGAGGGGATGGATGAGATAAGTTTGAGTGACATCACCTACGCTTCACAACTCAGAGATGGCGTGGTAAAAGAGTTTGAGATAGACCCGCAACTCTATGGCATCAAAAAAGCGCCGCTTGAGGCTATTGTAGGTGGTGATGCAAAAGAAAACGCAAGGATATTATTTGATATTTTTGATGCAAACGCTACAGATGCACAAAGAGATATCGTGCTTTTAAACGCAGCAGCAGCGCTCATGGTCGATGGAAGTGCTCGCGATATGCAAGATGGACTTGAAATGGCGCGTGAAGCTATACAAAACACAAGAGCAAAGAAAAAACTCCGTCAAATTATAGAAATATCTAATAAACTATGAAAAAAAACTACAGACTCAAATTAGACGCGCTTGATATATTGGTAGAAGATGTTTTGGCTGCGTTTGGGGGTGGTGTTGTCATCCTTAAGGGTGATCTTGCGGCAGGTAAAACAACCCTAGTCAAAGCAATGGCAAAAAAACTTGACTACAAAGAAGATGTCACTTCTCCGACTTTTTCTCTGCAACAGTGTTATGGGGAGAAGATATTTCATTATGATATTTACAACCACGGACTTGAGCACTTTATCTCTTTGGGAATGCTTGAAGAACTTGACAAAGAAGGGCTTCATTTTGTAGAGTGGGGTGATGAAAAACTGGCTGATATACTGCAAAACGCAGGGATAGATGTGATAACTATAGAGATAGAAAAAACTTCAAATGATATGAGAGAATATACAATATGCACACATTAAAAGCAGTCAATCTACAAAAAAAAATAAAAAACCTTGAAATAGTACGAGGCATGAGCCTTGAAGTTTCAAGCGGCGAAGTGGTTGGACTGCTTGGACCAAACGGCGCAGGAAAAACGACTACTTTTTATATGATCTGTGGACTGGTTGAGTCAAGCGGCGGCGAGGTCTTTTTTGATGGAGAAAACATCTCAAAGATGCCTCTGCATGAGCGCGCACTCAAAGGGATAGGATATCTGCCGCAAGAAG
>MIBW01000018.1:0-1174 GCA_001829625.1 Sulfurimonas sp. GWF2_37_8
AAAATTGTCCATACCCATAAAAAAGCTCCGTATAATCGTGTTTTTGTCGACCTAATTATACTTAAAAGTGCCTATTTATGGGATTTCATAGATTGATTTTAGTTGGTGTTTTTACTGGAATCTATGTGCGAAAGTTGAGATCAATTTTTAATACTTTACAACTTTTATCAAGCGATATTTCAAGTTGTTTTCCAAAAGTCAGCTCACTTGGTAGTAATGGTACAGCCACTCCCCTGCCATTGTGTAGAGCCAAAGTTTCTTTGCTATATTTACAATTACCCTTATTAACAATAACATCATTTATTGTTAAATTATCAACAACAGAAGTAATTATAATTTCTGGATAGTAAAAATTATAATATTGATTATATTTTTGTTCAACTTGAGTTTTTATTGGCGGTTTGCTTGATTGATTATCAGCACAACCATTAAAATTCAAAATTGACAAGATTGCAAATATTCCTAAATTAAATTTTTTCATTAGAATCCTTTTCTTAACTAACTAAAATAACCATACTAAAGAGTAGTTAATAAATTTTTTTTAAATTTATTTTGACTAATAGCAACACTGATTTTTTGAAGAATATATAGCCTTCTTTCTGCTTTAAAACTACGTTATAACCAATAGGTTATAACGTAAAAGTTATTTTATCCCTAAAATTCTTTTTTTATACTTAACTTATAGGTTATAATTTTGAAAGAATTTTCCGATGTTACTGAAGAAGAAATAGAGCATCAATACAAATTTATATCAAAAAATATAAAAAAATTCAGATTAGAAAAGAATTTATCACAAGAAAAAGTGGCTTTATCTATGGGATTTACAACGGCTACTTTTTATACTAATGCTGAAAGTTGTAAAAGAGGAAAACATTTTAGTTTAGAGCATATTATTAAAATATCTAAAATTTTGGATGTTAAAATTGAAAATTTTTTTAAAGATGAGGATAGTTTTTAAACTACACCCCAGAGAAGAATGGTACTAACTTAAGCAAATATACTTATAAAAAAACCTAAACCTGAGATATGTTTGTAATAGCAAATAATGAATTTGGAGGTGAGACTTTAGTCCCGCAAATGGGCGAGGCTAAAGCCTCATTTTTTTCGTTCCAATCGTCCGAGACCGTGAGTACAAACCCTATCTTTCTCGTTCGCTCTCTAGTTTTATCATAAA
>MIBW01000018.1:1212-2000 GCA_001829625.1 Sulfurimonas sp. GWF2_37_8
CGTTTACGCCAAGTTTCACAATAATTTCACAAACTTTCATTATAATCTTCATTTAACAAAAGGATGAACTTTGCTATGATGAAATTACTGTTTCTCTATTTTTCTATTTTTATTCTCATTTTAAACGCTAAAACTTTGAGTGTTGAGGAGTCAATTCAAGAAGCACTCAAAAACCATCCTGACATTAAAAGGCTCTCTTTGAATGTAGAACAAAGCGGTTCTTTGGTTGATGTTGCTGAGGCTGACTATCTGCCTCAGCTAAATGTCGCTGCGCAGTATAACCCTCACAATACTTTCGTTATGCCGCAAAATGGGCAATTTAATACCATTACCGATGATAATTGGCAGGTAGAAGCAAGGCTAAATCAAAAAATATATGATTTTTCCAAAACAACTGCAACCATAAAAGCCTATGAAAAAAGCCAAAATATGGCGTCTCTCTCTTTGGAAGATGCAAAAGCTCTTTTGGTACTCAATGTAAAAAACACCTACGATACCGCGCTTTTTCAAACGCACACACTTGAGGTGAGAAAAAAAGATTTAGAAACAAAAGAGATGCTTTACGAACAGGCTCAGGCGCTTGTTCGTGAGGGAATAAAAACAGAGGCGGACGCAACAACGGTATTAAGCGCGCTCTATAACGCACAAGATGCTCTTGCCCTGACAAATGCCGACTTACAAAAAGCTCTTCTAAAACTCTCCTATTATATGGGCACAAAAATAGACACGGATACGACACTTGTAGATAATTCGCCCGCATTTCAAACGCAAGACAAAGAGTTACTTCT
>MIBW01000018.1:2057-38395 GCA_001829625.1 Sulfurimonas sp. GWF2_37_8
AAATTACGGCTCTATTGACGCAGTAGCTTCTTATATGCACCAAAGTTCCATCAATGATTACGATACTTCTATGGTGGGCATCGGCATAAGTATTCCTCTTTACAGCGGAGGAAGAATCAGTGCGCAAACAGAGCAAGCACGCCTAAAACAAGAGATGGCAAAAGAGTCCTACAATGCGAAAAAGCTTCTTTTAGAAGAGGAGATTGAGGGTTTAGTGATTGATTTACAAAGATACGAACATACACTTAAAGCAAAAGAGGCGCTCATCAACTCCTCAAGAGCAACAAAAGAGATAGTGCAAGCGCGTTATATAGAGGGGCTTGCAACATACATAGAAATTCTCGATGCGAGCTCCACGCATTTATATGCGCAACTTGGGCTTTTAGAGGCAAATTTTTCTATAAAAAGAGCTAGAAACAGATTGGAATATTTAAAAGGAGAAAAAGAATGAATAAGTGGTTAAAGTATGGAATTATCGCACTCATTATTGCCATTGGCGGAGCGATTTTTTACAACAAAGTTTATCTTGTAAAAGTCACGTTTGAGACACTAAAACCTCTGCACGGGGAGCTTCATGTAACTGTCCGCGCGATAGGAAATGTAGATGCAAAAAACATCTACAACATAACAGCACAAACAGGCGGAAAAATAGAAAAAATCTTTTTCGATGAGGGAGAATGGGTCAAAAAAGGTGACCTTCTTGTAAGCATAGACCCTGTAGATATGCCTCTTCTTTTAGAAGAAGCAAGTTTATCGCTTAAAAAATCTAGTCATGAGCTCCAATCAACAAAAGAAAATTTAGCAAGTTTAGAAGCGCAAAAAGTGCTTTTACAAGCCACTTACAAGCGTTATGAAAATCTTTTAGAGCAGAAGTTTGTCTCTAAGGCAGAGTACGACAAAGCAAAAAGCGACTTAGATAACATAAACGCACAAGCCAAGGCAGCAAAGTCCAAAATAGCTTCCGCAGTTTCAGAAGAGTTGCGAGCGCAAAAGGGCATAGAGGCGATATCTGCCAAACTTCAGAGACTCAAAGTGTATGCGCCAGTTGATGGTTATATTGTTTCAAAAGAGGCCGAATTAAGCCAGTATGTTGCGCCATCTGAGGTGATTTTTAAAATCGTAGACCCAAAAACGCTATGGATACGGGCAAACATCGATGAGAGGCTGGCAAATCAGGTAAAAGTAATGCAAAAGGCAGTTATAAAACTCCGCTCCAACCCAAATGAAAAAATAGAAGGAACACTTGAGCGTGTAGTTGCCATGAGCAACGCTGTTACATTGGAGCGAGAGGTAAACATAGGTTTTGACGTGACTCCAGAGACTTTTTACATTAACGAACAAGCCGAGGTAAGCATTGAAGTGGCAAAACATGAAAATGTTTTAAAAATCCCTCTCAAACTTCTCGTTACAAAAGAGGGCAAAAAAGGTCTTTGGGTGAGTGAGGATGAACGTGCTTATTTTAAAGAGGTCTCTGTTTTAGCGCAAAGTGATGAAGAGGCGGCGATTGCTTCGGGGATAAACGCAACTACGGAGCTTTTAGTGCCAAAGATAAACAACAAAGCTCTCAGTAACGGTATGAAGATTTTTCGATGATTGATTTGGCAAAAAGAGACATAGAACATACTCTTGGCAAGTTTATAGTTACGGCTATGGGCGTTGGAATGCTGCTTGGAATTGTTCTCATCATGATTGGTGTTTACCGTGGCATGATGGTAGATGCGGAGATTTTACTTGATGACATAAGCGCAGATTTGTGGATAGTTCAGGAGAACACGCTTGGGCCATTTGCTGAATCTTCGCGCGTGCATGAAGACCTCAAAAATATCATCTATGTCGTAGCGGGGATTGACAAAAGTGAAGCGATGACCTTTCAAAACATCCAACTTCCGCGCCCAGAAAAACCAGTGCGTGTTGTGGCTGTCGGTTACGATATTTACGGCGCAATAAATCCTATAAATCCAAAAAGATTGGTAGCAGGAAGAGAGCTTAAAAATGACCATTATGAAATCGTGGTTACCGACAAAACAGGTTTTAAGTTAGATGAAAAAATCAAGCTTGGACGCAACTTTTACACAGTTGTGGGCATTACGCACAGCACCGTCTCCAACGGCGGTGACCCGCTTGTTTACATTAGCCTCAAAGATGCGCAGGACTTGCAGTTTTCTTACTCCAACAAAGAGATTCAAAATAATGTCGCACGAGGCGTGCAAAACGCAGAAACATTTATGGTAAATGTTATCGTAGCCCGTGTAAAAAGCGGGTATAACGTAGATGAGGTAGCAAGCGATATTCGTAAATGGCAACACAAAAGTGTCTATACTGCAGAACAACAAAAAGAGATACTAACAAAAAATGTAGTAGAGAAATCTGCTAAACAGATTGGTCTTTTTACTACAATTTTAGTGATTGTTTCAACAATAATTATTGCTTTAATCATCTACACAATGACCTTAGAAAAGATGAAAGAGATTTCTATTATGAAGCTCATGGGACTTCCAAACTCTCTTATCATTTCTATGATTGTCAAAGAAACGCTGCTTCTTGGCGTTTTTGCTTTTATTTTTGGCAATATATTTTCACATCTTGTGTATGACAAATTTCCAAAACGCATCGTGCTTGAAATCCCCGATGCTTGGGGACTTTTTGGGGTTATTATTATTGCCTCAATCTTAGCCTCGTTTGTGGGTGTAAAAAAAGTTATCAGTGCCGACCCCGCTTCGGCAATAGGAGGGTGAGATGCAAAAAGATACAGCTATAAAAGTTCAAAACTTAGTCAAAAATTTCGGCAAGGGCGAGAACCTTGTAAAAGTTATTGAAAACGCTTCCTTTGAGATAAAAAAAGGGGAACTCGTAGCCCTCATAGCTCCAAGCGGTGCAGGAAAAACTACACTTTTAATGATGATAGGATGCGTACAAGAGCCGACAAGCGGAGAAATTTGGTTGGGAGAGGAGAAAGTTTATGACAACAAATGGACGGCTAAAGACACACGTGCTATCCGCCGAGAAAAGATTGGTTTTATCTTTCAGGCGCACTATCTCATCCCGTTTTTAAATATCATGGAAAATATCACGCTCCTGCCACAAACGAACAAGGTAAGCGAAAAAGCGGCAAAGCAAAAAGCGACAGAGCTTTTAGAGTATCTCGACATTGCCGACAAAGCTTATGCTATGCCCTCACAGCTCTCAGGCGGACAAAACCAAAGAGTTGCCATTGCCAGAGCATTAGCCAACAACCCTCAAATCATCCTAGCTGATGAACCAACCGCCGCACTCGATGCACAGCGCTCCATCAGTGTTATCCAAATGCTCAAAAAAATTGCTCTAGAACAAAACGTAGCCATCATCACCGTAACGCACGACGAGAGAATCCTCCCATACTTTGACAAAATCATGAAGATAGAAAACAGAAGCATCGTTTTTCATGA
Organism: Sulfurimonas sp. GWF2_37_8; assembly: GCA_001829625.1. Lineage (GTDB taxonomy): Bacteria > Campylobacterota > Campylobacteria > Campylobacterales > Sulfurimonadaceae > Sulfurimonas. The sequence continues at coordinate 5,483 of MIBW01000018.1, forward strand.
GCTAGAAGGGGAAAAGATTGTGTGATGTTTACAGATACCTCTTTATTTATTTGTAAACATCACCTCTGCATACTCTTAATGTTTAATATAAAAGAGAAAATCTAATGATTTATATTACGGAGCTACGCTTACTCTTTGTCGTCATTATAAGCATCTATAAAATCATCAAGAAGAAAATAGATAGACTCCACACTATCGGTGTAAGCATCTTTTGTCTGAAAAAAATCATTGGCATGGTAGGTAAACGCAAGAGTTTCTACAGCATCTTTGCGTTTGGTGCGGATCTCCTCGCCCACAGCGATACCGACATTCATAATATAAGTCGTATCTACTTTTACAGATTCTATTTTTAGCATAAAAGTTGCGCTATCGGGAGCATCAAGCGTGATACCGGCAGCAAGAAGTTTTGTACTTATTGCCTCTTTAAGCGTCTCTTCTTGCGTTTTGTTGATAAAGTCACTTTTGTTGATAAAATAGACACGAAGGTTTTGCAGGTTCTCCAAAGTAAATGGAGGCGCAGCAAAAAGAGAAATACTCAACAAAACAAGCAGGAAAATCTTTTTCATTTTTTCTCGCTTTTATAGCTCTGTATCGTATCCTCAAGTGTTCCTAAAAACTCATCTTTTTTTACATACCCTAAAGACTCAAAAAGAGTATCTCCGCTTTTTGGGTCTATAAAATAGACAGTCGGAATCCTTTGTGCAAAATAGGCAGGAGGATATTTTCCTTTGTCGTGGTTTTTGTCTAAGATAAGGGCGATAAAGTTTTCATTTACTTTCATCGCCACCGCTTTTCTTTGGAGCGTTTTTCTCTCAAACTTGCGACACCAAGGGCAGTAGTCTCCAACCATTACTATCATGAGCGGTTTGCTCTCTTTTTTGGCAACTGCGAGTGCTTGGTCATACTCTCTATAGTATCCCATAGTCGTAGAAAACTCATCGATCTGCGCGCCAAAAAGCCCAAACGCAAGGGCAAAAAATAAAACAATTGTTTTCATAAAAAACTCCTAAAATGTAATGTTTTAATTATAGCATTCTCTTATACAATCTTGAATGATTTTGTTGTTGTGTTGTTGTGAAAAGATGATGTATGATTTCGATACTTTTTTATAGGAAAAATAATGGTAGATTTTCGAATTGGTACATATCTTCTCAAGCCGTTCAATATAGACTCCAAAGAACTTATGGAGAACTATTTGCAACATGTTCAGAGCAATCTTAGTGATTATTCTTTTACTGCCAATTTTATGTGGCTTGGAAACTCTAGCGGTTTTTATACGATAGTCAATGATACTTTTTGTCTTTTTATACTCAATGGAAGTGAACTCTCTATGCTTTTGCCACCGCTGGGAAAACTAGAAAATATTAATGATGCCATCATCGAGTGTTTTGCTATTATGAATACAAATAACTCCTCAAAATATCTCTCACGCATTGATTATGTGGATGAATACTATATGCAAAATTTCATTCATAATGTAGAAGAGTTGGAGATATTCGAGGTGCTTGAGAACTATCTTGTTGAGAAAAAACTTGCCGATTATGTCTATAATATTGATGATCTTATCGAACTACGCGGTAACAGTTATCATACAAAACGTACGGAAATCAATAAGTTTAAAAATGTTTATCCGAACTATTCTGTAGAAATACTTGATTCAAAAATTCATGCAGAGTATATTACGGAGCTATTTAATCGTTGGGTTGTGAACAGAATGAAATATATGCCAAAAGTCGAAATTGATGCTTTTTTGGATGGCATCAACTATGAACGTTTTGCGATTAAACGTATCCTTAAATATTACGATAGACTCAATTTATACGGTATGGTACTCAAAATTGATGGTGCGTTTGTTGGCTTTACTATTGGTGAAAAAGTGAGCGAATCGACTGCAAGCGTACTAATTGAAAAGACGGAATTTGATATTTTAGGTTCGGCGCAGTTTATTTTTAGAGAGTTTTGCAAAGTTTTAAAAGAGCAATATGGTTCTATATATATAAACGCGGGTGATGATATGGGGTTTGAAAACCTCAAAAAGGTCAAACTCTCCTACCGTCCAAAAAAACTTTTGCCAAAATACTCTATCTATCAGAAAAACTGATGCGAATATCTCCTGCATCCGACACACATCTTCATGCTCTTTGTGCGCTTGAAAATGCCACCTTTGATGCCCACAGTTTTCCACTCTCTAAACGCAACTTCATCCACCATCTCAAAAAGGGAAATATCTTTATAGCGCACAAGCAAACGCAGATTATGGGCTATATTTTGTTATTTACCTATAAAAAATCTTTACGTATCTATTCCATTGCGGTAGATAAAGATTTTCGTGGTCAAAAAGTGGGAATGAAACTCATGGAATACACCAAAGAGCTGGCAATAATAATGCAAAAAGAGAGACTTACACTCGAAGTCAAAACATCCAATCTAAATGCAATTCGATTTTATGAAAGATTTGGTTTTAAGATGATGAAAAGACTCAAAGAGTATTATTCAACTGAAGATGGGTACAAAATGGAGATGATGTTAAAAAAAACAGTGTAAGGCAATAATCAAAGGCGGTAATTAATTTAGATAACTGGCGATAGGGAGCATTATATTTTGAAGCGCAGCCTATCTTTGTGCGATTAATGCTTCATCTTGTTTGTAGGACTTGACGATAGATTTTTGAAAAAGAGACATGGACAAACCTTGTTTTTTGTGGCACCTATAGTATCAAAATGAACCAAAAAGTAACATTATCAGCCTTTTAAATCCTCCTAAATCTTCTTTTGTGTAAAATGCGTCCATCAAGTCACAAGGATAAAATTATGAGTATTTATAGAGAGTATGACATCAGAGGAATCTACGAAAAAGAGTTACATGAGCAGAGTGTGGTACGTATTGGATATGCACTTGCAAGTAAGATAGAGGGCGAATATGTGGCGGTTGGGTATGATGCAAGAAGTCACTCTCCGATACTCTTTGAGTATCTCGTACATGGTTTAAACGCAGGTGGTAAGAAAGTTCTCGATATGGGGCTGGTACCGACACCTGTGAACTATTTTGCAAATTATCAAGTCTGGGACGGCATCACACCATCGGCTTCTGTGATGATAACAGGCTCACACAACCCTAGCGAATATAACGGTTTTAAAATCACGGTAAATAAAGCGCCTTTTTTTAGTGAAGCTATCTATGCTTTGGGACGCGAATGTGAAATCATGCCTTTTCCTGCTAAAGTTGCAAGGGAAGTAACAAAGATAAACGCAGTAGAGAGATATATAGACTTTTTGGTTGAGGAGTTTGAGCATCTCAAAGGTATGGAGACAAAAATAGTGTATGACTGTGGTAACGGTGTTGCTGGAGTTGTAACGGAAGATATTTTTCATAATCTGCAACTTGATGCCAAGGGTCTTTATGTCGATCCAGATGGAACTTTTCCAAACCATCACCCAGACCCTTCAGATGAGCACAACCTAGAAGATGTCAAAAAACTTCTCGAAGCAGAAGGGGAAATCGCGTTTGCCTATGATGGAGACGCTGACCGTATCGCTGTTTTGACACACAAAAACAATATCAAAGGCGATATGATGGCGCTTTTATATACGCTCAATATGGATAAACCAACTGTTGTTGGTGAGGTGAAATGTTCACAAGTGATGTATGATGAGCTTGAAAAACGTGGCTCAAAGGTTGTTATGTATAAAACAGGACACTCCAACATCAAAGTCAAGATGCAAGAAGTAAATGCAGACCTTGCGTGTGAAGTCAGCGGACATATCTTTTTCAAAAACCGTTATTTTGGTTATGATGATGCTATCTATGCGACGCTTCGTATGTTGGAGTTGATTCATATCGGGATTGATTTGGATGCAGAACTTGCGAAACTGCCTCAGGTTTTTTCTACAGAAGAGATAAAAGTAGAAACGACAGAAAAACAGAAGTTTCAAATCATAGAAAAAGTAAAAGAGCTTCTTCAAAACCCACCACAAGGTTTTCCAGCGATACGTGACATCATAGAAGTAGATGGACTTCGTATCAATTTTGAAAACGGCTGGGGACTTGTGCGTGCAAGTAACACGACTCCAGTGCTTGTCACACGTTTCGAATCCACTTCACAAAAAGAAGCAAAACACTATGAAGATGCGATAAATGATTTGATAGTGGAAGCAAAACGCAGCTTAGAAGCTAAAAGTTAGATTGTCACGTCGCGAGCATAGCGCGGCAGTCTAAAAAAGAGCTTTTAGAACTCTTTATATGTAGCTAACACCTCTTTTGTTATACTTTTGTATTGAAAAAATTTAAGGAAATATTATGAAAACTCATACACTTTTGATGCCTCTGGATATGCATTTGCATTTGCGTGATGGAGTGATGCTTGAAAATATTGCACCTCTGAGTGCATACAGTTTTAGCGGTGGGCTTGTGATGCCAAATCTTGTGCCTCCTGTTTCTACTTTAGAAGATATAAAAGCCTACAAACAACGCATTATGGCAGCCGTACCAAACGACTATTTTGAACCATACATGACGCTTTTTTATAAAAACTATGACAAAGCTTTTTTGGAGAGTATCGCAGAACATATTACTGCTATCAAACTTTATCCTGCAGGTATCACGACAAATTCTGAAGGCGGTGTCTCTTCTTTTGATATTGCAGAGATGCGTTCTACTCTTGAGACGATGAGTAGTCTTGGTATTCCTCTTTGTGTTCATGGAGAGACAGACGGTTTTGTGATGGATAGAGAGGCAGAATTTATGACTATTTATGAACTTTTGGCACAAAATTTTCCAAAACTCAAAATCATTATGGAACATATCACGACCAAAGCCGCGGTGGATATGCTAGACAAATATGAAAACCTCTATGCCACGATAACAGTGCACCACCTTATTCTTACCCTTGATGACGTGGTCGGTGGGATGATGAAACCGCACCTTTTTTGTAAACCAATCGCCAAACGTCCTGAAGATTTGGAAGCACTTTTAAATATCGCACTTGACGCACATCCAAAGGTTATGTTTGGTTCAGACTCAGCACCGCATCCGCAACACAAAAAAGAGTCTTGTGGTTGTGCGGCAGGTGTTTTTACTGCACCTATCGCATTGCAGCTATTGTGTGAAGTTTTTGAAAAAAACAACAAACTCGGCAATCTTCAAGCTTTTGTGAGTGACAATGCACAAAATATCTATGGTATCTGCCCAGAGTTTAAAGAGGTAGTCCTTGAAAAACGACCATTTGTTGTGCCTGAGAACTACTCTGGTGTAGTCCCTATGTATGCTGGAGAAACTATCGAATGGGCGATAGAGAGTGTTGATTAAGATTTTACTTCTCGAAGATGATTTGCTTTTTGCAGAGACACTAAGTGATCTGCTTGAAGAAAATGGCTATGAGGTTGTTCATGCACCAAATGGGCAAAAAGCTCTTGATTTGCTTTATGGAAAAAAGTTTGATATCTATCTTTTGGATATCAATGTTCCTCTTATCAACGGTATAACACTGCTGCAAGAGCTGCGTGATGCAGATGACAACACACCTACTGTTTTTTTGACCTCACACAAAGACAAAGAGATGCTTAAAGAGGGTTTTTTAAGTGGAGCGGATGACTATATCACAAAACCTTTTGACAGTGATGAGTTGCTACTGCGTTTACACTCGATTGTACGCCGTATCAAAAAAGATGTTGTCGAGAGCGTCGGTTTGCTTATGCATGATGCTACGCACAAACGTATTTTTTATGACACACATGAGCTAGAACTTTCAAAAAAAGAGTATCAGCTTCTTGTGTTGCTCATGCATCATGCGGACAATCTTGTTCCAAAAGAGCTTATCATGGAAGAGTTGTGGAGTGCAGGGGAGAGCGGGAGCGAAGGGGCTATTCGTGTCTATATCAACCGCATCAAACAATTGTTACCTCAGATAAAGATTGAAAATATACGCGGTCTAGGATATAAACTTGTTTCGTAATCTGCGTTTGAGTATCTTTGTCTATTATTTTTTGACAGTGGCTGCGTTTTTGGGTGCACTGCATTTTCTGCTTGTTGTTGCAAGGGTAGAAAATATTTTTTTACTAGCAAGTGTGATGCTCTCTATTGTGGCACTCTCAGGAGTTTTTATCTCCAAACTCTCCATCGACCCGCTAGAGCAGTATGTGAAAAATCTCCAAAACCTCTCCAAAGAGACACTCCATGAGCTCAATCTGCCTGTAAGTACCATCATGACAAACACGCATATGCTCAAGAAAAATCTTGATGATGCAAAATCTCTCAAACGCATCGCACGTATAGAGAGTGCCTGCGGTATGCTTGAGTTGCGATATAATGAACTTGACTACATGATAAAAACGCAGTCGCAAAAAAGTGTTCAGGAGCATTTTGATATCAAAGAGTTGATGATGCAAAGAGTTGATTTTTTTCACTCTTTGTATCCACAGGTTGCGTTTGTGGCTGAACTCCATGAGCACTTTATCTTGAGTGACAAAATAGGCTTGAGCAAGGTCATAGACAACATTATTGACAATGCCGTAAAATATTCACCAAATAGTAAAAAAATAGAGATAAAGATATATAATTCCACGCTTCATATCCAGGATTACGGTTGTGGTATGGATGAGGTAGAGTTATTACACATTTTTGACAATTATTATCAGAGCAATGAAAATATGAAAGGCTTTGGAATAGGACTAAGTATGGTGAAAAGATTTTGTGACAATAACAGAATAGATTTGCTATTTAAATCAAAACCAAACGAAGGTACTACGGTACTTTTACATTTTAAGGAAAATTAATGCAAACAGAAAATTTATTACAATATGCCGAAGGCGCGCTTGACTATGGAGTTATGGGACTTTTGATACTTATGAGTATCGTGACTTTGTGGCTTTTTATCGAAAGAATGATGTTTTATAAAAGTGTTCGTATTGAAGATTATTCTCATAGAGATACTTTGGAGATGGATTTGACGGACAATATTAGTATCATTAGTGCTATCGGTTCAAACGCTCCTTATGTGGGGCTTCTTGGTACAGTTATCGGAATTATGCTTACTTTTTATACGATGGGTGATGCAGGAGCGGTGGATGCGAAAAAAATCATGTTAGGTTTGGCGCTCGCACTTAAAGCGACTGCAATGGGACTAATCGTGGCGATGCCTGCGATAGTGACCTATACGATACTTCTTCGTAAAGTAGAAAAAATACTTACAAGTTTTGATGTCAAATACGAGACAAAGTAAACACAATGGCAAAATATAAAAAACAGCGTAAAAGATTTGATGAGATCAATGTTATCCCTTTTATCGATATCATGCTCGTACTTCTTGTTATGGTTCTTACAACCGCGACCTTTATCAAACAAGGCATCATACCGGTAGATTTACCTGAAGCAAAAGCAGCTGAGAAAGAAAAAGTCGAAAAAGAGGTCACTGTTTATGTAAACGCAAAGGGTGAGATGTTTTTTGAAAAAGAGCAGGTGGATTTGAAGCAACTTGAAGAAAAACTCTCAAGTATTTCAAAAGAACAAACAGTCGTACTGCGAAGCGACAAAGAGTCTAAGTTTCAAGACTTTGTAAGTGTGATGGATATCCTCAAACGCCTCAAACATGAGCAACTTTATATCATCACAAAAGAGTAAGTCAAACAAAATTAACTCTCTAGTGCGTGCAACTCTTGAACGATTTCTCTTTGTCTAAAAGAGACATAAGACTGGATACTCTCCTCATCTTTTGGGGAGGTTAACAGTTTAAAAATAACATTAAAAACACCCTTTGATTCATTACCCACTTTTATCACTTCTACAGGCAAAGAGAGAGTTTTTTTGTTCCCTTTCCATTCAAGAACCATATCCATGTTGATATCGTGATTGAGTGAAAATGAGCAGACATTTGGAAGAAGAATTTTGACTGTATCAATAGAGATACTTTTAAGATAGGCAACTTGTTGTTTTTTGTCATGTTTGAGGGTTACTGGGATGTGTTTTTCAACTTCAACATGGATGCTTCTGCGTTTGAGAGGTGAAGCAGAGACAAATTGAAACTCTCCGATTTCGACCGTATTGCTTATGCGGTCTAGAGTTAAAACATTGGAGCGGATATCTTTTTGTGCGGCATCGCGTTTGATAAAAAGTTCACTGCCAAGTTTGAGTGAGTGCATAGCAATAGAACGCAGAGAAAGTAGAAGAGAGTTTTTGTCTCGTCTTAAAATTTTCGCTTGAGACTCTATAGGAAGCTCTTTATAAAAGTTGACTGTATTGAGAGTGCTTTTTGCATTTTGAATGAGACGGCAATCTTGTAAAAATTTCTTTTGTAGTTTTATTCTCTCAAACTCTTTTTCCAATATTTTCATATCATCACGAACCTGATCGCTTCCATGTTCATCAACATCTTGTATAAGATCTTTGATACGCTGTTGCAGAGTTGTTTTTGTCTCTTTATCTACAAAGTTGATAACAGCTATAGAAAATTTTGGATGTAAATCTATCGTCTCATCAAAGATAATGGAGCGACCCAGAACTAAAATAGAGTTTGCATAAAGTTTTGCGGACTCTTTTGTAGTATTGTCACACATAAGCGCAAACATATCTCCATCGATGCGAGCAAATAATCCTAATTCACTAAAAGAATCAACCACCTGATCCGCAAACTCTTGTAAAACGACATCACCCATCTCAATGCCATAAATTTGGTTGATGTTTTCCAAATCTTTTATTTTTGCTACGATGATAGAGATCGCTTCTTTTTTACTCTCAAAGAGAGCAAGTTTTGTTTCAAGCACCTGCTCAAATTTGAGTCTATTTGGGAGATTGGTAAGTGCGTCTATGTAGTTTACCGGAGCAAGCTCTTCGTTGAGTAGATTTGGATAAAACGTCATAATGTATTTGTTGGATTCTTCGCAAATCTTACATGGGACTTCACTCACCAAAACTCTATAGGGAATATTTCCTTTGCTATTTTTTTCGCGTATAAAAATTTTATTGACAGACTCTTTATTGTTGAGAACTTCTTCAAGCCATTTTTCATACTCTTTGTCTTTAAACTTTTTATCCACAAATTCAAAAGAGTCAAATATTTCCCATGGCGTTTTATATTTTGTATTGAACTCTTCTATATTTTCTACATGAATAATATTTAAAAAAGCACTATTGGCGTGCATAAGATTTTTTTTATTAAAGGTAATCGCAGGATTTTCCTGTTGCTCTAAAAAAGCTTGAAACTCTAGCTCATATTCGGAAAAATCAGGCGTACTTATATCATCTGAGATATTTAAACATTTATTTTGGTAGTAATCCAAAACGCCTGCAAGGTTTTGGTTGAAAATATGAGAGAGGGCATCGATAAGTTCCATATTTTCAGAAGTGAGCAGTTTTACCGTGGTTAGTTCGGCTATCATGGAAGCGCGAAACTCCATGCAGATGAGAAAAATTTCTCGTACACTGATATGACGCTCTATCATATAATCAATAAACTTATTCATAATAGGGCAGTTGCCTATCTTTTGTTTTCCTAAAAGTACATCTGCAAAATAGGCGATAATCTGCTGCGCAAAATACTCATGAAATTTTTTACGGCTTACTTTATGGTGGTTAAAAATATCCACCATCATCTGACTTTTCATCCAAGAAACTGAGATACGCTCCTTGTTATTGTGCATATAAGTGCTGATTTTATTGATGAGTATTTTGTTTTGAGCCATTTATTTTGTAATATAACGCATTAATCATAAAAGAGGTATTAATATCACTTTTTAGAGTTAATATACTTTATCCATGAGCCGTATTTGAGAATTTATAACTTGCGTTTGGTTCTCTTCTTGTTTATATTGGAAAAGTTGTTTGCTTGTATTTGTATTAAAGATTTTTTTATCCATTGTTTGTACATCGTTAAAAAGTGTACTGGCAATAAAAAAGAGCACCATGATAACTACTACGCTGGCATATAAAAGAAGATAGTTTTTGATGTGACCTGATTCAAAAGGATTTTGCATTGAGAACTCGCTGTTTTTGATGAATTATAGTAAAAGATACTTATATTTTAGAGTTTCTCATGAAATTTAAAAGCGATTTGTGCGTTTGCAATGGCATGATAGAGTGTTATTTTTTTCTTTAAAGGCATCCATTTTATCAGAAATGTTGCCAAGGATTCCCAAAGTGAAACCCAAGCAGCAACTGTCAAACCTTCTGCAATGACGGCTATAGTGACACTCTCTGTTGCAAAATCACTTTGATTGATGAGAATAGAAAATGTCGCGAGGACGATTCCAATAAGTAAAAATATAAAAGATGAACGCATCATTCCGTGCATCTTTTTATGCTCAAGTTCTTGCATATAGATAAAGAAGTTTTCTATACTGTTTTGAACCCTAGAGATAGAAGCATCATCCTCTTTAGTTTCAAAATTGAACTGGATGATAAATTGATTTTTACCAATCTCACTTACACTCTCAACAAGATAAGTAACCAAATCCTCATTTAAATCTTTTTTGAGAAAATGTGCACGTTTGTCAAAATTATTGTACAAATCTTCCACTTTTTGGGTCGAAACATCGATAATAAATGCTCCATCCCCGTTACACTCATAACGGGAAAGTATCTCTTTTTTCATTTTCTTTACTCGGTAGCTTACATCATTCCTGGCATGCCTTGCATTGCGTTGTTCATATTGTCATTTGAAGAGCTTGCTTCTGGAAGTTCGAAGATAGCTGCTTCTGTTGTAAGAAGCAAACTTGCAACAGATGTTGCGTTTGTTAGAGCAACACGGCCTACTTTAAACGGATCGATGATACCTGCTTCAAACATATCTACATATTCACCTGTAGCTGCATCAAACCCGATATTTTCATTTGTTGCGTTTACAACGCCGTTTACAACGACACCTGTGTCATAACCTGCGTTTGCTGCGATTTGTTTCATTGGCGCTTTAACAGCACGAAGGATGATTTCACAACCGATTTTTTGATCACCGCTAAGGTCAAGATTTACTTTTGCAGCAGCACGAACAAGTGCAGCACCTCCACCGATAACGATACCTTCTTCAACAGCCGCTTTTGTTGCTGAGAGCGCATCATCGACACGGTCTTTTCTCTCTTTCATCTCAGTTTCAGTGGCAGCACCGACTTTGATAACTGCTACACCGCCGCTGAGTTTGGCTAAACGCTCTTGCAGTTTTTCTTTGTCGTATTCACTTGAAGTCGTATCGATTTGGACTTTGATTTCAGCGATTCTTGCTTTTACAGACGCTTCGTCTCCTGCACCGTTTACGATAACCGTGTTGTCTTTGTCTATAACTACGCGTGAAGCCTGTCCTAACATCTGGATAGTCGCACCCTCAAGTGTGTAGCCTGTTTCATCAGAGATAACAACACCTCTTGTGAGGATAGCGATATCTTGAAGCATCGCTTTACGACGATCACCAAATCCAGGAGCTTTTACCGCAGAAATATTTAAAACGCCACGAAGTTTATTGACAACCAAAGTTGAAAGTGCTTCACCCTCTACATCTTCAGCGATGATAAGAAGAGGACGAGAAGTTTTTTGTACTTGCTCCAAAACTGGAAGCATATCTTTGAGTGAAGAGATTTTGTGGTCGCAAAGAAGTATCCAAGGATTTTCGATTTCAGCTACCATTTTTTCAGTATTTGTGATGAAATACGGACTGAGATATCCACGGTCAAACTGCATACCCTCAACAACAGTAAGCTCATCGGAGATACCTTTTGCCTCTTCTACGGTGATAACACCGTCTTGCCCGACTCTATCCATAGCTTCAGCGATCATTTCACCGATTTGTGCATCTGAGTTTGCAGAAATAGTTGCAACTTGTGCGATCTCTTTTTTACCGTTTACAGCTCTTGAAGATGCTTTTAGATGCTCAAGTATTGAAGCACAAGCTTTGTCCATGCCGCGTTTTACTTCGATAGGATTTGCTCCTGCAGTGATATTTCTAAGACCCTCACTGAGTATCGCGTTTGCCAAAACTGTAGCCGTAGTCGTACCATCACCTGCTTCATCAGCAGTTCTTGAAGCGACTTCTTTTACAAGCTGTGCACCCATATCTTCAAGTTTGTCTTTAAGTTCCACTTCACGTGCAACAGATACACCATCTTTTGTGATGATAGGATTGCCGTAGCTTTTTTGTATAAGAACATTACGACCGCGTGGCCCCATTGTTACCTTTACAGCATCTGTTAGTTTTGCAACACCACGAGCCAATGCATTACGCGCATTGTCTGAAAAAATCATCTCTTTTGCCATTGTTTTTTATTCCTTAATTTTATTTCATATTGAAAGCTTTGAATGACGATATTTTTGTCATTCTGAACTTGATTCAAAATCTCATAGCTATTAATCTTTGTTACTTAGCCGATGATTCCAAAAACATCATCAATTTCGATTACAACAAATTTTTCACTGTCCAATGAAACTTCATTGCCTGCATATTTGCCAAAAAGAACTTTATCACCACATGTAAGTTCTGTAACCTCTTTACTCACTGCTACAACCTCACCGCGAGAAGGTTTTTCTTTGGCATTATCAGGAATGATAATGCCAGAAGCAGTTGTACTTGCCTCTTCTACGCGTTTGACTAGCACTCTTTTACCTAATGGTTGAAAATTCATAATACTCCTTTTTTTATCGATAAATTATTTAAAAACGCAACTGTATCAAATGTTGGTAAATTAAAATTTAATAATGAAGTCTATCATCATAGTGGTTTGTTTGCCCTTAAGTTCTTTTTTATTGTGACAAAAGGAAAACAAAAGCTTTGCATAGATATAATTCCGACCTACAAAAAAGATGTCAGGGTAGCTCAGCTGGTTAGAGCACTGGTCTCATAAGCCGGGGGTCGGGGGTTCGAGTCCCCCCTCTGACACCATTTTTAAGTAGAATTTTCTTCAACATTCCGAATTAGCTCAGCGGTAGAGTAGGTGACTGTTAATCACTTGGTCACTGGTTCGAATCCAGTATTCGGAGCCACAACAACATAGAACCCCACAAACTGGGGACTTCTTACCCCTCATAAATCATTCGGTGTCAATCTCGGTGCCATTCGGTGTCAAATAAATCTTTATCCAAATTACAAACCTCATGCAATCTATAAAACATTTCCATTTTTGGAAAAAAACACCATTTTCAACAACTCAGGCAACAAGTTTTTCACTCGGTGCCAATTCGGTGCCAAAAGAAGAAAAAGTTCCGTTTAAAAACTCTTCTCTTTTCTTCTCTTTTCTCTTAATGTAATGAGTGTATTTACTCAGTGTCATAGACGAGTCGGTATGTCCTAACATATTAGATAACCAAAGAATATCTTCCCCATTTTCCAACATCATAGTCGCAAATGAATGTCTTGTTTGATAAATGGTTCTGTAATCAATCCCACAAACTTTTAATGTCTTCTTCCATGAAGTCTCTCTGATTCTTTTGATGTCATAAATAGGTTCATCAAACTTATTTAAAAACACATACGAATCTTTATCGCCAGTGAGTTTGTATTGACTTTTTAAATATGGCATCAATGAGTCTAAAATATCAATCGTGCGATTGCTCGATTCTGTTTTAGTCTTACCATCAAAACCCATTTTTCTGGTTCTTGTGATTTTGATTTCAGATTTGAAAAAATTCACATCACACCACTTCAAACCAACCATCTCTCCGCTTCGCATCCCGCTCATAAAACCAAGAGCGAAAAAGTTTCTGTCTTGTCCGTCCGACTTTTCTAAAATCAATGAAATCTCATTAAGTGAAAAAGGTGTAATTTCAGTTTTTGAGACTTTTGCCGTTTTAACAAGAGTCAAAGGATTTTTATCTATCAACTCATCGGCAATTGCATCTTTTATAATGGTGCTTAAAATAGCTCGAATAGTTCTTACTCTTCTTGGACTTACCGCTTTTAGCAATTTGCTTTGCCATAATTTAATATGAGACGCTTTTATTTCGTCTAGTTTTAAATGTCCCAAATGGGGTGAGATGTGTTTATTATAAGCTATTTTATAATCGTTTTGGGTGCTGAGGCTTCGTGAGCCTTCATTCATCTCAAATGACTTCTTTTGATAATCATCCAATTTTGGTATCTTTTTTTCAATGAACTTATTATTCTCTAACTTATACAACAGCTCAGGAATAATCTTTTTCTTTGCCAATTTCATATTAGCAGGTGTATTCTCTAATTTAAGAGTTTTTCTTTGTCTGATTCCATCGTTATCGTTGAAATCTATCCATAACCACTCTTTAACTATACCTTCGGAATTTTTAACTTTTTTAACATAGATTTTCATAATATACAGTTCCTTTATTTTTAATAATTGAACCCTATATATACGAAGTTTTCACTCCATCATTATAGGGTAATAGAGGCTAAACAGCCCTTAATTTATGAGACTAATGAGGATAAAATCTCATTGACGATTGATGCAGTTTGTTCTTTTTCATAGGTTACATTGTTTGCAGATTTGACACCCATTACCCAATTATCAACTTCAACTTTGTCAAATAAAAGTTTCCCATCTCTTTTGAAGTAGTGGACGCCTTGGATGAAATCATTTTTTTTGATTTTAGATTTGATAGTTTCAAGTTTGTAGCCTGTGTAGTCCGACAACTCTTGTGTGTTGAACCATCTCTTTTGGATAGTTCCTTTTTCAACTGTATCTTTTACAGATGTTAAAAGAGATACGATGGTAGAAATATGATTTAATGCTTCAAAGTCAATATTCATTTTTGCGTCCTTTGTTTTTCTTGTCCGCAGTTTATTTGAATACAAGAAAAGAAGCGAAGGTAAAACGGCAGTGGAAGTGCAACAGATTTATTGTATTAAACTGCTTATTATAGGGGATTTGTTAAGGGTGTGATTTTTAAATAAGAGGGGGTGAAAATTAGATTTTTGTGAGGGGTGAAAATGTCTTAACTTTAAAAGTTAAGCACATTTTTCAAGAGATTTTGAATCGAAGATATTGTTTAGAGGTTGTTTGAAGTTATTTTTATATAGTATAAGTTCAACAACATTTTTAACTTTCGCATTTTTTGCACTTGTGATAAGTTCTTTTCTGTTAAAAGGTTTATACTCTAAATCAAGTTTATTAATGTAATGATAAAGGATTGGACTTACATTATTGTTATAGATGAAGTCTATATCGCTTAAACTATCAAGTGTGCCTATATGATTGAAGTTTTTTTGTGAATAATTAACAGTACATTCTTTGATGTCTGAATTTTGAAGATTCATCATCTCTTCTGCGTTGTATTCGCGGTAATCTTCTTTTAAATAGACTGGGTCAATATTCCATAGAGTATTTTTTCTGTGTTTAAACTCTTTGTACATCAACAAGTAATCAGAGTTGAAAAACTTCATATCGAATCTGTTATACAGTTTGCTGTAGGTATCTATTCTTTTGATGGTTTTATAAAAAAAGTCATCTATGTCATCAAATTCATAGATAGGTTTTCCAAAGCTAATGATGCCACCTTTTTTAAAACTCATCATTCCAGAAAAGTTAAAGGCTGATAACATAATTAAAAGAGTGCTTGTCTCAATGCCAAACTCTTTTTTCTTTTGAAGTTCATTAAATCTCTGAATCATCTTTTGCTTCACCTTTAAAAAATCCTCTATTGGTATATAAAGCTTTTTGTAAGGGATGATAATTTCAGTTCTTACAAACTCTAAAAAATAATCTCTCATTTTTATAGGTGAGTTTCTTATATTTTCATGCATTGTAATGATGCAGGTGTTGATTTCATTTACGATTACGGTTTTTACACCATGCTTTTGTAATGAATCGCTCAGAGCTTTAAAAGAACCGCCCATCCCATAAAAACCATCTACATAGGTGTCGTAGTGATTATATTTGGTTAAATGGTTGTTAAAGATGTCATTTAAGTCATTTCTCATCTTGTACTTTCCCCCACCATAGGCAAGTAGAGCTTTGATGTCGTGTTTATATGAATAAATAAAAGATATATAGTTATCTTTAAAAAGTTTCTTGTCGTGACTTGATTGGTGCAGTTGTGAATCAATATTAATTGTAGCCATTAGTTTGCTCCTTCAAGAAGAGATTTGATAAGTTCAAGCTCTTCTTTGAAGTCGATATGAAGTTTGGATTGTATTTTTTCTACATCTTCCTCTTCATCGGTTTCAATGGCAACATTAAAATATTTTTTAATCTCATATTTAAAGACTCTCTTCATATCGACAAGAATATTGGGTTCATCATCATCTTTGATTTCTGCATCTTCTGACGAATTTAATTCGTTGACAGATATTTCGGAAAGAACAGTCTCTTCTTTGGTTTCTTTTGACTCTTTTGATTTTTTGGAATCTTCATTAATTGTTTTGTTGCGATTTTGACGAGCTAACATCTCTTCATATTGTTTTGTGATGGAAACAAGGTGTTTGTGTTCAATATTCTCTGTCTCAATAACTTCTTTTATGAAGTTGGCTAAATCTATCTCTTCAAGTTTAGACATCACAATAAAAGTTGTGAAAGGGATTTTTTTCGCCGAGTCTAACTTTTGAAAAATAGACTTCACTTCGTCTGAAAGTGTTGAATAAATTTTTCCAGCTTTAAGTTTTAACTGTATCGCTCTTTGAGTGCAATTTTGAATTTTTGACATATACTCTGTGTATGGTTCATCGTATTTTTCAAATACAGCATGTTGATAATAGTATATTTGAATGATATCAAGATGCGACATATTTCTGTTAGTCAGTAAAAACTCAATTCTTAACTTCTCTATTTCAAGAGGGGTTTTATTGGAATCAACCACAAACGCAGGTATCGTCTTAATTTCTAAATTCTTTGATATTAACGCTCTTCTATTTCCTGAGATAACATTGTTATCATCATCAATATAAATAGGTGTCTGAACACTATAATTTTTAATTGACTCTGTCAAGTTTTCAAAAGAGATTAAATCTCCTACGATATCTATAATGTTGTTAAATTTAAGTGCAGATACACTCGCTTGAATAATTTTATTGTTTTTCATTTTTTGTTCCTGTTTAGGTTCTTCAAAATAAATTTTGAACATGGATATATGTCTATTTAAAGTTTTTACTTAAAAATGACACCCACCGTTTAAACGAAAAAAATTCGTTTCCTATATAGTTGAGACAACTCCCCTATATATTTCTATGGATTCACTCCATAGTGGTGTATCTTGAAGATTATTCAATGATTGTTTTTTTGACAATAATAATTTAAAGAACATGACACCTTTTGGTATTGGATTTAAAACGGGGAAGTTATTCAAACACAACTTATGTTTGAGTATCTCCGTTTTTTAATCTTGATGGCATTAAATCTAAAAACAGAGGGCTTTGTCGATTCTGTATTCAGGCGGTGATTGCAAGTGCTCTTTTGGAATTTTTTATTTAAAAATAGAGTTGTCTAAATGGCTTATTTACGCTGTTTCATGAGGTTTTTGAATTTAAAAAAAAGTGTTGTTTTATGAATATTTTTTTATAAAAATAGGGGTAAAAAATCATTATTTTAAAAGTGAAAAAAAGAAGATTTTTTCATATAAATTTAATAAAATTATGACTTTTTATCTTATGTGAGATTTCTTTGTGGTGTTATTTTGTAGAGTTTTTGCTTGTTTTACTTTTTAAAAGGTGAAGGCGATTTCATAATCCGAGGTGTCTATCTTTGGTTTATCGTTTTTTTGTTTTGAATGTTGATAGTTTTGATAGTCTTTTTTTGTTTTTAATATATGTCGTGAGTTTCCTACGGATGATTCTATGTATTCTAAATCTGACATCTCTTGTTTCATTTTAGAGATTAAATAAAACTTCTCAACTGCTTCTTCTTTATAAAGCTCATTGTTGTCAAAAATTGTTGTTTGATTTTTGCCTCTTGCATCACTTCTTGAATAGCTTTCATTTTCTCGTTTTTCAAGTAAATATTTCTTTGTTTCCACTTTTAATAATTTGGCATGCTCTGCCTTGGTAAGTCGTATATATTTACCGTGTTTAAGTTTTGTGGTTGGTATTCTTGTATTTATATCAATATCTATAATAGCATCGTTCTCTGAGTAAAGAGATTTTAAAAATTCCAACTCTAACTGACTTTGCTCATAAATGTAAATTTCCTTAAATGCTTCTATATGCTCTCTTGTGTTACTATCTTTTATTTCAGAAACAGTAACGCCATTTGTATCAGCACCATATATATGATTAAGATACATTCCTAACATATCCTCTTCATAGGCTTCAATATCTCCATTATAAAGCGATTTTATCTCTTCATCAACTAAAAGGGACTCTTTTTCTTTGATATCATCTATGAGCAGTTCATATTCCATCGTATAGTCATATTGTTCTCTTAAATATAAAGATGGGGAACTATTTACATCTATAATTTTAAGAGTATTATATGTCATGCTTTTATACAATCTCTTCATTGCGTTTTTAAATATAGCTCTATTATATGTCTCATCATATGAGTATAAATTTACATATTTGATTTCTCGCAAGATTTCAAGTAGGAAGATTTTAGCGTTTTTATGAGGGCTTGAAGATTTAGAGTTTGAAATCTTTTCAAAAATAGCATTAAACATTTTTTTGTGAAATTCTTCATTTAAATAATTTATTGTCTGTAAGAGACACCCATCTTCATGAAAAAAAAGATTTTCCAAGGCATCTTCCATTTGATGATTATTTAGTATTTCACGAATATTGGTTTCTACATATGACTCCATGGGCATATAATAATCTTTCAGAATTTTTTTGTATGCTTTCTTTAGCAACTCTTTATCTTCTTTTTTATTACTTGCTATCATCTTTTGAGCAGTTTTTTTATCTTTGTATATTTCATGCTTAGTTAGAAGGTTGATAAGTTGAGGCTCTTCTAAAAAATAAGTATTTAATTTTTTAAAATCCAATAAGATTTTTTTGAAGATATGTTGAGTAGATATAGTGTTAGAAATCAATTCTACAAGGGTGTCTGATTGGACTAATGATTGATAAGAGGATATATCAACCTTCTTATTTTCTATCATTCGTATTATGAGATTGTAGGTTTCTGGTGCAACTTTTCTGCTTAGTACATTTTCAACGATTGAGGAGGTGTTTTTTGTGTTGGACTTGTATCTCTCTTTGTCATAAATTACTAAAATCATTGAGTTTGACAAGTAGGTTTCTATAAATTCTCGAGATACTTCTTCTTTGGATGCTATGGGTATAAACTGTTTTTGTAAATAAACTTTTGAATTAACTTCAACATATTGAAAATCAATAAGTACAAACTGTATATCATCGCTTATTAGGGATTCAAAAGTATTAAAAGAGTCTAAGTGCAGTATCATTCATAGCCATTTTTTATAAAATGATACCGAAAAACGAATTTATTTCGGTTTTAAATCTCTTGATGGACTTCTATAATCTTCTTGAATATAAAGCTTGTTTTGCTCAGTAAAATGGTTTTTGTGGTGCTTTTGTTGTAAATCTTCTATTAATAGATCAGTTGCCACAAGAGATAGTTCCATCAAATCAGTAAAAAAATCAGTTATTTTTTTCATATACTTTATAATGAAATATATCTCTGTAAATAAATTCTTTGCGAGCATCTCTAAAAAATCACCTATATCTCCGCCTTTACTGCTGTTGTTTAAATTCTTATACATATAGTTTTTTGATTTCTCATCTTTATAAACAACCAACTGTTGAGAACTTGTTTTATTTTCTATAACTGAATAATTAGCGGTGGACTCTATCTCTTTATAATTGTAAAGTTTTATGGCGATATGGGCTAAATTCAAAGATTTCAGATATTCGAGTTTTTGGTAATGCAGAGCATTGTTTTTAATGGTACTCTCTTTTTTTATTTCATCGCCGTGGAATAATTTATCTTCTAAAATTGGCGGTGTATCCATAGGTTCGATGAAATTATTTGTTTCTTCGTTTAAACGGCTACGGGCTTTTACTCTTGAGCCGTCCAATCTGTTATCAACTCTTTTTTTATGTACCTCTTGCATAGCATCCAACCGACTTTTTATATGGTTTAGTGATTGCTGTTTTATATGCTCTTTTTGCTTTTGCAGAGGGATGTCATTAAAATCATATTCTATATATTTTTTTGTTCCGTTTTCGGTAATATATTTAGATTTGCCGTCATTGAATAAGGGACTAAAAATCCTCTGAGCTTTTAATCCGATGTCATGTTGCACCGTTAAATAAAAATCATCTTTTTTATAGTCATAGCCTATTTTTTGAATATCAAGTTTCAGCTCATTTCTCATGTGCTGTATAAGTTCATCGTGAGAACTAAAATTCTCTTTATTTTCAAAAAGGTAATCAAGTAATTTATCCTCAAAAGCTTTTTTATCAAGTTTATTTTTTATAGAGGATGGGTTATATTTCCAATTCTTCTCGGGGTTTGATTTTGAGATGGGGTTTGGCGGTGTTTCATCATATTTTATATTTAAATAATCTCTTATTGCCTCAAATCTTTTTAAATCACGCTTGTGATAGTATAAATCCAACTTCGTATCGGTTAGCAGGTTCTTTTTTGGAACTTGTATATGGATGTGGCTGTTGTCTGTGTCTTGATGAAGAACAGCGAATAAATTTACTTCATCTTTTGAATAGGAATGCAATAACTCTTTTTTAAAATCTTTATATATGGCAGACATATCTTCATCGCTTCGTTTGCCGTTTGCACTTACTATAAAGTGAAAATGACTGTCTTTATAATTTAATGACTTTGATAATGAATCCGTCAATTTGGCATTACCGTCCAAAATAGTTATTTTTTCTCTATCTCTACTATTATTGGTGCCGTTGATTAGATAGTTCGTTAAATTCCCGTTTCCACTATTTACCGTAATTATCACTTAGCACCTCCATTAGCAATTTTTCTATCAGGTACAAATAATTAAAAATAGCAATATCAAAACTTCGATAACCACTTCTGTTGATTTCATTATTTATATTTTCCAATGTACCGTTAATGCTGTTGAGCAAATAAAAGAGATGTGTTTGATTTTTAGTTTTTAGAGCGTTGGATGTGATATATTCACGAATGCTCTTATTGGAACTATTTGCTAATATTTGAACTTTGTTATACTCATCCTCATCCAATCTCACTCTTACAAATTTCATATTATCTTCTTGGATTATTAAACGATTTATCTAACGCAGAATTTGGCTTTATCTTTTTTAACTCATCATTGTAATCAAGGTTATTATGTCTTAGTACCAATTGGATGTTTTCAAAGTACTGCTCTATATATTCGGTTTTTTCATTATAGGCTTTCACCAATTTTTCTAATGACTTAACCTCGTGAATTAGCTTTCTTATAGTATGATTGGCATCGTTTAATTGAGAGACTTTTAAGCCGTTATCAAACGACAACGCAAATGACTCATCTTCCAAATTCTTTATTGTTTCTCTCATGTTTAAACTTAAATCAGGGGAAACAGATAATTTACAAATCATTTTTTCAATAAATTCTCTCTCATCCTTGCATTTGTATTTTTCTAAAAAACCATTGATTGACTGTTTTTCGTATCTGTCATGTATTTCTGATACAACCCTCGTAACAACAGCGTTGATTATCTTTTTTACTTCAATATATGTTAATTCTTCCATAAGTATTAGTCCTTTTTAAATTTTTGTGTTTAACAAAAACAAGGCGGAAAATGTTTTACATTTGCCTAACCTTGCTATGTTTTAGCCACTTCTCTATATTATAGGATGTAATGCAATGAAATCTCTCTGTTCTTTAAAAAGTTATAAACTTTTGGATAATAAGTTCTCAATATAGTATTGAATTTGGTATTGGTGCTTTTTCATAATGTCCTCGTAGCCTCTTGCTTCAAATATCTTTTTAATGATGATTTCATCATCTGTGATTTGTTTCGAGGTGCGAAGCCATCTTGCATAGGCTAAGTCGGCTGTGGATTTGTCTTGATTGTATTTATTTAGTAGCTCTATGTATTTACGATTTACGATTTTTTTAATACCCTTGTATTCTTCAAATTCAGCTCTGCTCGAGTCAATGTCCGTATTTTTGTTTATCATCGCTTTTGGACGGGTTTCTGCCGTTTTTTGGCAAGGTTTTTTCGCCTCTGCCTCTGCTAATAAATAGTTTTTCGCGACATTTTCAAAATCTGTAAAATTGTAATAATTTGGAAATTTTTCGACTGTGACTATAAAATTATTATTCTGAGTTTTTTTATTCATATAGCCCGCTAATCTAAAAATGCGAGCGGTGTCAAAAGTTTTATCAACATCGAAGTGGTAGATTAAACCCTTGAGCAGTTTTTTAAAATAATCCCGCTCCTCTTTGTTTTTTACAATATGGGCTTCTTTAAATTTATAGATAAATTGGAACTTCCTTAATGAGGATTCTGTTTTATAAGTTGGTTCTCCAAACAGTTCTATTATTTTTCTTTTTTTCTCTTCTATATCGCCCTTGTCTATATCGAAGTAAAAGCTTTTTATTGAATTCACAAATTCCTCTTTACGGCTTGGATGGAAGGTGTTTTGCGGTTTATAGGTGTTTAATGAAAAATATATATCAACACCATCATTTTTGTTTAGGTAGTAAAATCTCCCTAACTGTTTTTTAAAATTAGTATCTTTTATATTGAGCATGGTATGGTAATTTTTTACTTTACCATCAGCACCGATTGGATGTTTTTGGGCGATTATGAAATGCTCGTCTTCATTGAAGTAATCTTCTAAAAATTCAATAGAGTTCATTTAATAGCCTTTCGCAAAGTTTTTTTTCTATTTTCATTTTTTCATATTCTGAGTATTTATATATTAAGTTCAATGTATATTTTAAATTTAGTGTAAATCTTAAATACGGCATAGTTTTTGAGCCACCACAAAGCATGATTTTTAAGCCACCTAAAAGCATCATATTTGAGCCTTGATGAATTTTGCGAAAAATGGTGTCATCTCTATTATATTTGGTTGGTTACGCATGGGGTTATAGAATAAGGTGTTTTGGGGAAATATAAATTCCCTTATCTCCTTATTTATAACTCTGTTGGTACCTGAATGTAATTGGATGAAACCTTTTGAATCCAAATCTTGTAGGGAATTTATTGCGGTGGGTTTTTTAATCCCCGTATGTTTTTCTAATTCCTTATAGGGCAGAAAAATATAGAGGTGTTCATATGAGAAATGAACACGAGAGAGTAAATACACCAATAATATTTTTGAAGTCGCCGTTAGCTCTGATTTTAGAATCAGTTTGAGGGCTGGCTCTTCTAAAACAAGATACAGAACCTCTTGCTCTGCCTTATTTTTAGCTTTATAATTTTTTATTCTTTTGCACATCTCTTGGTGCTCTGGGGAAAGTTTATGAGTCATTGTTGTCCTTTCATATAGGGGTTAAAATATCCCTATACAAAGACGATGATACCGCTATAAAAGGATTAAATCAAATAAAAGCGAGGGTGTTTTAAAGAATATCAAAACTCTTTTTTAGCCCTATTTTTAGGCTTTTAATTTGACTTTATTTAAAAAAAATGGGCTGTGCCTAAACGAAATAAATTCGTTTAGGCAGTGAGTTTATTTCGTTGTTTGGTTTTTACTTCTTGGCATCCGTATTTTGCTTTTATGTCGTCCATAGATTTTTGCTGTGGGTTTCTGCTTTTCATCTCTCCGTAATACCACATTTTTTTCTTTGATGCCCATTTGAAATTTAGCTCTTTCAATGTTTCTTTAATACCTTTGGTGTCACCTGATAGCCAAATCCAACTTCCCACAACTTCAATGATGATATTTTCAAAATGCAGAATTTTAGAGATTACTTTTTCAAGTTCAACATCAAATTCACTATCATTTAAAAAGTTGAGTCCATGTTCTAAAATATGGTTATATACTTGGTTTAAGAGTTTAAACATTTCATCTGTTCCCCCAACATCAGGGTGTAGTTTTTTTGCTAAATCCTTGTATATCTTTTTTGCTTCATTGATTCCCTCTATCCCTTTAAACTGTTCTTCGATTTGTGAATGTGTCATGATAAATCCTTTGTGTTTTTAAACGAATTTAATTCGTTGAATGACTTTCTCTTGTTGGATTCTTGGTTGAGTTTTTTCTTTTATTCCATTATCTCAACAGAATAAAATTTACTCTTTCAAAAATCTCTTTCTCCCGTCATCATCTCGTGTATCGTTTTTATGATTGCAGTGTTTTAAAAAATATTTGGGATAAAATAAAAGCAGTTTTATTGATTCGTCAATATTCTCTTCGCAGAAGACTTGTTTTAAATAAAATGTAGTGAAGAAAAATGTTTCGAGATGATTTGGGAGTTATTGATTTTTGGATTGTTTATTTTGTTCTGTTGAGAGGGGTAATGGGATAGTTGATGTTATTGATTTTTAAATCAATTCATTTTGGCTCTTGCTCTGCCTACTCTCAATAGCAATGTAATCAAATCTTGCAGAGATTTATTTTAAATGAATAGTAAGAATTAAGTCTAGAAAAGTTTTGTGTGGGGCTGAGGAATCGAACCTCAGTAGTGCTGATATAGTAATTACACGCCTTTAATTTGTTATTGAAGTAAGTCAACTTTAACTTTAATTTTTCCATAATTTCACGCTTCGCAGTGTTTTTGGGATATAGTATTTATTAATAAATAGTTATACTATCAATAGACGAAAGGATACATCTTGAACGAAGAATTAGTTAAATTAATGGGGACTATAAGAGCAAATTTTATTTTCATCCATAAAATACTAGATAACCAAAAACTAAATTTTAATGATGATTACAAGAAAATAAATTATGCATATTACAATGTATTTTGTGCTCACTATGAATCCTTTTTTATTTTAATTTATAATAATAATTTTAGTTCGGCTATATTATTATTAAGAACGATGCTAGAATTGTATGTCAAAAGTTATTATCTTGAATTTATAGAAAAAGAAAAAAATACAAATATTTTACAACTTATAGATGGAGAAGAGGACTTTCCAAGTTTTTTTAAAATGCTAAAAGATCTCGAAAGTTATAAAGATAAATCAGGAGCAAAATTTGAAGGAGTTTTTATACAATTTTCAAAATCTGAATTAGCCAGTTATGAAAAATTTTCTTTATTTAGTCATGGTAAAGGAGAATATTTAAGAACTATCTTTGAGAATAATAAAATAAGCTATAGTAATAAACAAATTTCAGATGTTGTTAAAACAGCAAAAGGACTTTTTGAAACTTTATCACTCTTATTAATGTATACCCATAGTCTCAATGACGAAGTAAAAGAAGTGATTAAGGAATTACAAGAAGCCCTATAACAAAGCCTTGAAGAGAAATAGTTGACTAATCAGGTTCAACTATTCTCAAGTCAACCGATAGTATACGAGATTAACTTTTATGAAAAATTAACAAATATATAGGACAATAATGA
Organism: Sulfurimonas sp. GWF2_37_8; assembly: GCA_001829625.1. Classification (GTDB taxonomy): domain Bacteria; phylum Campylobacterota; class Campylobacteria; order Campylobacterales; family Sulfurimonadaceae; genus Sulfurimonas. Next base: position 30,812 of record MIBW01000018.1, read on the forward strand.
AATTAGAGAATCACTTAATATATTTTGATATAACACAAATTTGTGGAGTTGGTTGTGAGTTTTGCATGTACTCAGATAAACATACAATAAAAGACCACTTGGTTTTGACAAAAAAAGCAAAAGTAAACATATCTAAACTTATAAATCACGAAGAAATAAAAAGAGTTTCTATTAGTGGAGAGGGTGAACCACTCAATAATATTAAAGCTTTTAAAGAAATTTTATTGTTATCTAATGGAGGAATTGCATTTGAATTTATCACAAGTGGATATATTTCTCATGATAAATTAATTAATTTATATGATGAAATAAATGAAATCATTATAAAAAATGGAGATACTTGCAATATTAGACTAAGTACAGATTCATATCATATCGCTAAAATTAATCATAAGCCTCATGCAATAAGTGTTAAATATTTTTTAGATAATAATTTAACAAATATGACATTTTCTTTTAGGTCAATTGATATTGATAAAGAATTTACAAGAAATTATTTACAAGAAGAATTAAAACTATTAGGTATAAAATCAAAAATTTTAATAAATGATGAACTTGAAGATAGTGTTATTATCGATAATAAAAAACTTCAAATTGATTATAAAAATTTAGTTAAGCCTACATTTTTAAAAGATATGAAATATATGACTTTATCTGAATATATTGAAGCTAAAGAAAAAAAATTAAATAAAGTTTTTACATTGGGAAATGTAAATCCAAAAGCATTATTGAATGGTATGGGAATCACGATTAAGCCAAATGGTGATATTTATTTTTATGGTATTGATTGTAATTTATTAGCTAATATTAACTCTGATACTGTAGATATTGATTTTTTTAAAAATATTGTTCTAAGAGATAAATTAATCAATACTTTATATACAATACCATTTATGCAATTAATGGATAAAATTTCTATAAATGAGGATGTTAAAAAACTAATTAAGGATGTTAATAATCCATACTGGATTATAAAAGAAATTATGTTTTATGAGAAATCCTTACTGAATAAAATGATTGAAAATGATTGATTCTCATACGCATTCAAAATATTCTAAACATGCTATAGGAAGCATTGAAAATATTGTAGTATCTGCTATAGAAAATAATATTAAATTTCTTACAATTACGGATCATGCTCCTTTCCCAATAGATATAAATAATAGATTATTATATGATGAGTTAAAATATTATTTTGACGATATAAATACTGTTCAATCAAAATACTCAAAAGATATAACTATCTTAAAAGGGTTAGAAGCTGATTTTGTGCCACAACATATAAATTATACAAAAAATTTAATTTCTAACATGGAACTAGATTTTTTAATAGGCTCAATTCATTCCATGTTCATAGAAAATAAAAGAATAAATATTTGGGATATAGATAATATACATGATGAAAAGCTAATTACACAATATTTTTTATATCTAAAAGAACTTATTGAATCTAATTTATTTGATAGCATTGGTCACCCTGATGCAATTTTAAGAGGTGGTATAGATGAAAATATATATTGTGATAACTTTTATCCATTAATAAAATTAATGCGAAATAATAATATATCGTACGAGTTAAATACATCTGGATTAAGAAAATCAACATATAATATTAAAACAAATAGCAAAACAAAAAAAATGTGGAATTTTCCATCAAAATCATTGATATCAATTTTAAATGATTTTGATATTTTTTTTACTATTGGTTCTGATGCACATGCACCAAATGAAATAAGTATGGGCATTCAAACTATATTAAATACAGCTAAAGATATTGGTGTTAAAAAAATAAGTTATTATCAAAATAGAAATGTTATACATGTAGATATTGATAAGTGTATTGCAAAGGGAGATAGATAATGCAAATTTCAAATTGTTATCTTACTATAAATAGTGAGAATAATTTTATCAATATGAAAAATTATGATGACATGAGTTTATTAACCGAACAATATAGTTTAGCTAAATATGGAAGTATAAAAGATATAAATATATTTGCCTATATGATTATAAAGAATATGTTTCAAGAGATTGATAATTCTCAAAGTGGATTTAGAAAAATACTTGAAATAGCAAAACAAAATAATGATTATATTGTTCTTATGACACCAGGATATAGAAATGTTAAATCATCTGCAAATATTATGTTTGACATTGCTCTTCCACATATAAATACAAAACTAGCAATTATGAACTTTCCAATAATATCAAAATTAAAACTTCCTAGATTAGCAAGTCCTTGTGAAAACTATGCATCACTTACAACAAAAGAAAGAAAAATTATTGGACTAACAACTGACCATATTTTACCTGATTATGATTTTTATAAAAATAATAATATTCATGTAGTATATGGTGATGATATACTTATAACAGGTTCATCATCCAATAAAGCAAAGCTTGATGCTTTGTCAAAAGGTGCAAAATCATTTACATCTATTTATTCAGTTATAATTGACAAAAAAGTAGCATTAAATAACCCATCTATAGAAGAACAGTTAAACAAATCTAAAGTTACAGAAAAACTTGATAATACTGCAAAAGAGATATTTATACAAGATGATTTTATGCCAGTTTTAAGGTCATTAAGATTAATTCTAAATGAAAGCAATTTACCCGATTTAAAACAATTTTTAGATGAAATCCCAAATCATAATCTTTTGAAAATTTATATTTCATATATGACAAATGAATCCTTAGAAAATGAGAAATATATAAAATCATTAGAATTTATTAAGAAATATTTAATATTAAATAATGAAATTAAACCTTGTGGTAATTTAAAAATAGGAGCAATATATGAGTTATAAACAAGTTATTGAAAAAACAAAAAGAATTGAGACAATTTTAGTTAAGATGGGTGCAGACGGTAGAGGTCTTCATGAAAAAATTTCCAGCATAGAACATCTAATTGATGAAAAAATAGTAAAATCAATCCGATTTATAGCATCGATAAGAAATAAGTTGCTTCATGAAGATAATTTTGAAATGACATCAGAATTATTATCAGATTTTGAAAATGCATGTGAAAATATTATAAATAGTTTGGAAAATAATTCAACTTATGCCAAAGAACAAAATGATAATTCAAGTTATAGTTCATCATCTTCATCATCATCTTCAAGTTCAGATGAATTATCAGGCTGGGCATTACTAGGAGTAGGTATTGCTGGAGCTTTTGCAGTTTATAATTGGTTTAATTCATAATCAATGATATGTTTAATAGGAATTATTGAAAGAGGAGAATCATCAGCATCGGGTCAAAAAATGAATTGGAATGGATATGGTTCAATATATCATCAAGTAAATTTTTTCAAAGAACATTATCCATCTTTTTTTAAAAAAATCATTGATTGTCAAATGGCTACAATAAATATTAAATTAAAAAATAAATTTATTTTAAATCATTGGGAATATACATTTGATAAAGTATATTGGCTACCAAATTCAAATACATGGTATGAAAAATTATCATTTACTCCCATTACATTTTCATATAAAAATAATCAAGTTCAAGCATGGCTATATAAAGCTTATAAATCACCACATAAAAATAATGATTTTCTTATCGAAGTTGTAGCCCCATATATAAAGAATCTAAAAATTAATGATATTTGTGAAATTAAAATTAATGAAAAATATATTAAATAGATTTTTTTATAAATTATGTAGAAAAATTGGAATTTTATTATTTGATAAAGAATTAAGTAGTTCGTTACACAATATAAATCATATTTTACTTATAAATTGGCATGGTAAAATTGGTGATGCAATAATTTCATCATTTATTTTTAGAGAAATTAAAGAAAAGACAAATATTAAGATTTCTATTATTACTACTAAAGAGTTAAAATCAATATATAAATATTATAATTCTGATAGTATCCATATTATCGATAGTAACCATAGTTTAATTGATATAAATAATATTGCTAATAAAATTAAAAAAGTTGATATTATAATTCCACTAATTGGAACATTAGGATTTAATGATTTATTTTTCATTAATAAACTTACCCCCTTGTATGTCTTTTCAACGGATGAAACTTTAAAGTTATCAAATAAAAATTTTTTAAAAGAAGTCAATGAAAAACTTGTTAATGAAATATATTATAAAATTTTAGAGTATATGAATATTGATAATATTAATGATAATTATATTATTCCTCATACTAAAAAGGAAATAAATATCATTCAATATGATATTTTATTCAATCCATTTGGGAGTAGAAATGATAAGTCATTATCCATTAATAAATCAGTTTCTATCTTACAAAAAATTAATAAAGTTTATCCAAATCTAAAAATTATTATTTTGTTTTCTCCAAATACAAAACATACTGCCTATAAAATAATTAAAAAAACAAATTGTAAAAATATTATTTTAGCTAAAAATATTTTCACTATAAAAGATAGTATTGATTTAATAAATAAATCTGATATTGTAATATCTGTTGATACTTCAATTGTCCATATTTCTATTGGAATGAATAAAAAACTTATATCTATTTATTATAAAGCAGGTAATAGTTTTAATGCTTGGTTACCAAAAAAATCATTAAAAACTAAAATTATTTTTAGCTTAGGTAAAGATGATTATATGACAAAAGATATGAATAAGTTTAATGATGATGAAATTATACAAAAAATAAATTTTTTTAAGGATTTAAATAGTGATAAAAAGTAATAAAAATGTATTTTTATATTGGGATAAAAGTGAAGATAGAATACCCATTATTCACAAGATGAATATCGGTAATATAAGAAAACGCTTAGAAAATACAGATTGGAATGTCGTAGTTGTTTCACTTGACAAAACATCTAAATATTATGTGGAAAATTTAATAAATTTGCCAGATTATTTTTTTGACATGAAAAACAGAATAAATGATTTAAGTACTATTGGTGGAAATCAAAGTGATATTATTAGATTAAGATTGCTTGAAAAATATGGTGGGGTGTACTTTGATACAAGTACAATACTGTTAAAAAACAGCATCGAAGATATAGAACTTTATAAAAATTTTAGTGAATCTGATAATTATAAACTAGCTGGATATACAAATGTAACATTTACAAGAAAAAATGATGATGGTACAAATTATTTTAAAAATGCAAAAGATGGTATAGAATTAGGGGTACTATTTGCTAAGAAAGATTCCAAAATAATTAAAATTTTAAATCAAGAAATAGATGAATATTGGCATTGGAAAACGAAAGATAATACTTATATAGATTATCCATTGTTTAAAAAGCATAAGTTATCAAAAGTAAGTTTTTTAAATGAATACCATGTGCATTATACAATTTTTCACATGATTATCACTAAAGATGCATCATTACTAAATGAACTTTTAACACAAAGTATCCATATGAAAGGAAAAGAAAATTCTATAAAAGATGGTGCATACGCAATTACAGATAGGTTTTGTAGGGGTAATAATGGATATGATAAAGCAAATCCAAAATATTTATTAAAAGCTTTTATAAAAGGTGATAGGAATATGTTTAATGGTAAAACAACGACTTTAGAAGATAGAATTAAACTGATATCAAAAATGGATTTAATAGTGATACCTGGATATTTAAGAGTTGAAGTAGAGGAATATTTTAAAAGTATAGATGATTATAAAAATATTGAATCTGTATATCAATTTGTATATAAGGAAATTTAATTCATTTTTAGCTATAACTCAACTTATAAATCAAACAAAGGGGATTCAAATGGCTGTTAAACATATTAATGAAAACGCAAAAGAAGAAAGCGGTATTTTACTTTCTGGTGCGGATGCAACAAAAGTTTTTTCAATGTTTAGCGACAACAAGTCTTCTAAATATATTCAAGAAAAAACAGACAAGCTAAAATCTCTTCTTGATTTTGCTACAAAAAAACCTTTTCAATCTGCAAGTTAAATTTTTTAAGGACTTCAATTATTAATCTTTCAAATTAAAACGAATTTTATTCGTTGTCTTTATGACAACTATTTTGGAATAATGAACTTAGTTCGTTTTATAAAATATGCTATAATTGTGTAAAGAACAAAAGGAGGAGTTAGTAATGACAAAAGCATTTACAGAAATTATTAAATTATCGGACTCATCTATTAAAGGGTTTGAAGTGGCTGAGAAGAATGCAAATTCTTCGGCACGAAAAGAGCAAGAAACTGCTCGTAAAGAAAGAAGAAATAGACTAAATAAACTTCGTGCATCTGCTTAGTAATTTTCACTAAATGACAGAATCTCAAAAAGAATCTTTATATGCAACTTTTAAGTTGTTTCCGATTAGAGAAGTTGAACTTTCTCTTCTTGGTACATTTAAATGTGATATAAATTCAGATTTAACGAATTTCATTCATATTACTGCTCTTGATTTTGAAGATAGACAAATATCAAGAACTTTTGTACTTGTAAATATTAGTAAAAATGAAATTGTAGGGTATTTTACAATATCTATGAAATCATTAAGCACTAATGGTATGTCTAAAACAAGTATAAAAAAGATAGATGGTGTTTCAAATAGCAGAGTTTGTATTCATAGCTTCTTGATAGGACAACTTGGTATTTCTGACAACTATTCAAAATACAAATTAGGCACATTATTACTGGATGATGCTTTTTCAAAAATTGAAATGGCACATGATTTGGTGGCTGGAAGATATATTTTAGTGGATGCTATCAATCATGAAAAGGTAATTAAATTTTATACAGAATATGGATTTGCACTATTAGATACCAACCTTGAGGAATCTGAAAATGGTAGTATTCGGATGATTTATAAGATATAAAATATTTTCGGTGCCAATTCGCTGCCATTTAATACCTAAAAAATACCATTTTGACTAAATATCTTATATGTGAAAACTTCGATATATAGGGTATTTTAAGGGTATTTAAGAGATTACTCTGTGGTTTCCAGTATTCGGAGCCACATTAAAATCCCTATAAACAGGGACTTTTAAGCACTTTTCATTTCAACTTTAAGCTTTCAATAAATAAACAAAGCCCGTCACAAGTCCGTCCAATAATAAGATTTTTGATAAGATTTGAATAAGAATCTTTTCTTTAAAAGATATTTTTGAGTCCGTAAAAGTCCGACTTAGTAGAATTAAATTAGATGTAGGTATTGATTTTTGAAGATATAGAGGCATATTTTGCTCTATATCTTTTATAGTTGTAGTATTCTGTTGATTATAATCACAGCCAGCCTTTGACATACAAGGCTGATTCTAAATCCATACCATTTATCTCTTTGATTTGTGTTCTAGAATTTACATTAATATATTTAGTTGAACTGTTGTTCCACAGCCTCATTTTTGTGTCTCGTCCATCAATAAAAATTCTATTGTCATTATGGATATTAACTCGCTTACCCCTTATATTAAAACATTTCACTACTTATACCAATGACACCTGTAGGACTTGTATGGCACACTGATAGAGGAAGTCAATATGCAGCGTATGAACATAAAGATTTACTCCAAAAACATGGAATCGTGCAAAGCATGAGCAGAAAAGGAAATTGCTGGGATAATGCAGTGGCTGAGAGCTTCTTTCATACTTTAAAAACTGAGCTTATTTATCATG
>MIBW01000019.1 GCA_001829625.1 Sulfurimonas sp. GWF2_37_8
CTACAAATGGCGCGATAGTTGTCACATCTATCGAAGAGATTAAGAAGCTCAAATTGAGTGAAAAAATTGCTATGGTTGCACAAACGACAAGAAAAGTAGATGAATATATGGCAATAGTGAACTATCTTATTCCAAGACACAAAGAAGTGAGAGTTTTCAATACTATATGTAATGCGACATTTGAAAATCAGGTTGCTATACGGGATCTTTCAGAGCTTGCAGATGTCATGATAATCATCGGTGGTAAAAATTCATCCAACACAAAACAGCTTTTTAGTATTGCAAAAGAGCAATGTTGGGATAGTTATCTTATTGAAGATGAACATGAGATTGATTTTTCTTGGTTTGATAAAAAAGAATTTTGTGGTATCAGTGCTGGAGCTTCTACACCTGACTGGATTATCCAAAATGTTATAAATGCAATTCAAGAAACAACAAAATAATAGAGAGTTTTTATATTTATAAGAACTTTTACCTATCTTTAATAGAAATATAATCATAACTTTGGTACAATCACGGCAATTTTTATGTAACAAGAGGATAGGTAATGGCGTTCGATAACGAATCATTTGAAGAAGAAGAAAGTTTTGCAGAGATGTTCGCTGCAAGCGAAAAAAAGCAAGAAACAAGTCGCATTGTAGAGGGTCAAATAGTTGAGATCCAAGAAGATGAAAATAGAGCACTCGTTGGTGTTGGTGATAAACTTGAAGGTATCCTTAGTTTAGATGAAATCAGTGAAAACGGTGTACTAAAGTTTGGTGCGGGTGATAAAATAAAAGTTATGATTTTGGGATACTACAATGAGCGTCCTAAGATTTCATACAAAAAAGTTTTAGAGCAGCAAAAAACTATTGACTTTATTGATGCACACAAAGAAAACTTTGAAGATGTAATTATCGAAGGTACGATTACAAAGAAAAATCGTGGTGGCTACGTAGTAGAAGCTGATGATATAGTTTTCTTTATGCCTCGTTCATTAGCAGCATTCAAAGACAACGAAGAAGTAGTTGGTCGTAAGATTAAAGCTCAAGTTGTTAAAATAGATGAAGGTGAAAACTCTATCATCGTTTCTCGTCGTAAACTCTTCAACGAAGAGAGAAAAAAGAAAAAAGAGATTATTGACCAATTAATGGCTGATGATACAGTTGTTGAAGGTGTAATCAAAAAAATCACTAGCTACGGTATGTTTGTAGATGTAGGTGGTGTTGATGGTTTAGTTCACTATAACGAAATCAGCTACAAAGGTCCTGTAAACCCTTCAAAACTTTACAAAGACGGTGATGTAGTCGCGGTAAAAGCAATAGGATATGATAAAGATAAACGTCATCTTTCTCTTTCAATCAAAGCAGTAAACACTGACCCTTGGGCAGAAGTTGAGTCTGAATTGGATGAGGGTGATACTATCACTGTAACAGTTTCAAATATCGAAGCGTATGGTGTATTTGTTGATTTAGGAAACGATATCGAAGGTTTCTTACATATTTCTGAGATCTCATGGGACAAAAATGTTAAAAATCCAGGTGATTATTTAACTGTAGGTCAAGAGATTGATGTTGAAGTTATTGAAATAAATTCTAAAACGCATAAGCTTCGTGTTTCATTGAAAAAACTTTTGGCAAAACCATTTGACGATTTTATGAAAAACTTTAAAGAAGGTGATGTTGTGACTGGAACAGTTACATCTTTAACTGATTTTGGTGCATTTGTGCGTATATCAGGTGTTGAAGGTCTTTTGCATAATCAAGATGTCTCTTGGGACAAAAACGTAAAATGTAAAGATATTTTAAAAGCTGGCGATGAAGTAGAAGTAAAAATTGCAAAAATAAATGAAGAAGATCAGAAAATTTCTTTAAATCGTAAAACGCTTTTAGAGAGTCCAATCGATATTTTTGCTGCAACGCATAAAGCAAACGCAGTTGTAACAGGTACCATTCGTGATATCAAAGAATTTGGTGTATTTGTATCTTTAGAAAATGGTGTTGATGCACTTATCCGGGATGAAGATTTGGCTCCACTTGTAAAAGAAGAGTTGTCAGTTGGTCAAGAGATTGAAGCTGCCATTGCTATCATTGATACAAAAAGAGACAGAATTCGTTTGTCTGTTAAAAAACTAGACTATATCAAAAATCAAGCGATGCTTGATGAGATAAATGATAATGAGTCACACTCTTTAGGTGATTTAATCAAAGATAAATTTAAGTAATCTTTGGAATGCAAAAGATGTTAAGATGGTTTATCCCACTGCTTGCAGTTGGGGTGGCTATATTTATCATCTTTTTTTTCATATCTATTAACTCTCTGCATGAGCAAAAAGAGTCCCAACCACTTACGCTCTCAAATGAGGTTACTTCAAAAAAAACAAAAGATGTTTGGTTAAGTCATTTTTCACAAACACAAAAACTAGGGTATTTTTATCCTGTCAATGAAGTCTATGTCACGGTAGATCTCAATGAAAAAATAGTTAATGTTATAACATATGAACTTTCGGCCTCTCTTTTGGACCCTTACCAACTTTTTTGTTTAAAAGAGGAATTACGAAGATACGCTTTAAAATATTATTTAAAAAAAGAGAAAGAGAATATAACATTACTTATTTATTCACAAGATGTAAATAAATTAAACACTTTAGTGAAAGTACTAAAAAACTATCAAATTTCGGCGACTATCAAGCCATATAAAGAAGGATAAAAAAATGAAAAAACATACAATAGTTGTTTGTGACCACATCCATGAAGCCGGTTTAGAGATGCTTAGAAATGATAAAGATATCAATTTTATCATGGCCGCGGATGAAGACAAAATAAAACTACTAGATATTATTGCCCAAGCGGATGTAGCGATTACAAGAAGTTCAACCGATGTTGATGCGAAATTTATTGCTGCTGCAAAAAATATGAAAGCAATAGTGCGTGCTGGTGTAGGTGTAGATAATGTCGATATTGACGGTTGTTCTAAAGAGGGCATTATTGTTATGAATGTGCCTACCGCTAATACTATAGCAGCTGTTGAGCTTACTATGGCTCACATGCTCTCTTGTATGAGGATGTTTCCATATTCACACAACCACCTCAAACTCGATAGAGTTTGGAAGCGTGAAAAATGGTACGGTTATGAGATGAAAGGCAAAAAACTTGGTGTTATCGGTTTTGGTAATATCGGTTCTCGTGTTGCCAAACGTGCACAAGCTTTTGAAATGGAGATTGTTGCATATGACCCATATATCCATCCATCAAAAGTAACAGACTGTGATATGAGATATACGAAAAATTTTGAGGATATTTTGGCGTGTGATATCATCACGATTCATACACCTAAAAATCAAGAAACAATCGGTATGATTGATACTCAAGAGATTGCAAAGATGAAAGATGGTGTTGTGCTTATCAACTGTGCAAGAGGTGGTCTTTATAATGAAGAAGCACTTTATAATGGTCTAACATCTGGAAAAATTCGTTTTGCGGGTATTGACGTATTTAACAAAGAACCAGCAACAGATCATCCTCTTCTTGATCTTGATAATGTCACAGTTTCACCACATTTAGGTGCAAATACATTTGAGTCTCAGTACAACATCGGTACAGAAGCAGCACAAAACGCAATAGAAGCAGCAAAAGGCATCTCTTTCGCTCATGCAATGAATTTGCCTATAGATGAAAGTAAAATACCTTCTTATGTAAAACCATTTTTAGAGATGGGGCAAAAGATAGGTTTCCTTGCTTCTCAAATGAATAAATCACAAATAATAGCCATCAAAGTAAGTGGGCAGGGTGATATTTCAAACTATGTTGAATCACTTTCCACATTTGTGGCTGTTGGTGCTATGAGCCAAAATAGCGGAGATACTATCAACTATGTAAATGCAGAATTTGTTGCAAAAGAAAAAGGGATTAAGATAGAGTCTGAAGCCTTAGCTGATTCATCTGTATTTAAAAACCTTATCACTGTAAAACTGACTACGGCTGAGGGTACAACATCGATTTCTGCAACTATTTTTGATGATGGTGTGAAACGTATGGTCGCGATTGATGGTTTTGATATAGAAGTAGCACTCAAAGGCGATATGATAATGTTCAAAAATAGCGATGTACCAGGTGTTATCGGAAGTATAGGAACTACACTTGGCAAAAACAATGTAAATATTGCCGATTTCTCTTTGGCAAGAAATAACAAAGCGCAAGCACTTGCTATCATTTTAGTTGATAGCCCGGTAAATGAAAAAACACTCAGCGAACTTGAATCACTTGAAGCTTGTATTAGTGTAAACTATGTACGCCTCTAAGGTATATTTCAAATTTCTTTACATCAAACACTGCGTTTGATGTAAAACTTCTTTATCGCTCACCATCTTCTTTCTCGCTAGAAAATTTATACACGAATTGAAAAAATAGTTTTGTTGCATCATTTTGTGCGATATTGTTTTTTGTAATAAAATCACCTGCATCAAGATAGGTTCCTATTACAGTAAAACTTAGATTATTGCTTGCTTTATATTTGAGAGTGAGGTCGTATTCATTTCCTATTTCTGTATAGCTATTTCCAGGATTGTTTTTGTAGCCAAATGTGTACCAGCTATCTGTTGGTTCTGCAAGGCTAAAATTATGAAACGCAGCCTTTAGTGAAAGTTTTTTAGTAGGATTCATCCAATACATCGCTTGATAATCACGCATATTAGACCATATCATAATGTCCATGCGGCCGTAGTTAGGACCTGTTTTGCTTCCAAATGGCGTTTCAAATGTTCCTTTTGTAGCATCATTTGGGTTTGTATCTCCCGAGGCATAGACCGTACCTAAAGTAAAGTGTGTTTTATAGGTATCATCAAAATAGTAGCCCGCTTTTGAAGCATAGGCAAAAGCATCAATATCCTTTTCCCCATATCTACCCGTAGCTTTGATATATGTAGCATCATAGATAAAACCGAGACTCTCATCATAAGTGCGTGCTCCAGCGTAGTAAGCTTTTTCATAAGGTTTCACTTCATGAAAAAGAGCATTTCTCCATGCGGCAAACGGTTCTATCTTCAAAGCATCTTTTTCATAATGGCTGTAAATTCCAGCACCTTGATAAACGTGTTTTTCGGTTATACTAAAGTCATCAGGTGCGATAGTTCTTGTTTGACCATACCAAACATCAATTAAATTTTTATCCACAGCATAGGAGAAGTGCGCAGCATCCCAAAAAAATCCGATTGTATTTCCCCATACACCAGGAGCAAAGATTCTTCTGTCGCCGTATTCAAGATTTAATCTTCCCAATGAAAAAGTTAGTCCTGATGTAAGAAAGTTGTATTTACGTATATAAGTCTCATGAAGCTCATGATGGTCATCATAATAACTTGTTCCATACTCATCTGCAGTATCTTTGTTTGCCAGAAAATCATCTGCTTGCAAAGAAGAGTCCCATGAGCGAGAGTCATACATATAGGCTTTGATCTCCCAGTTCATAGCAGGCAGATAGGTAAAGCCGGCAAGTATCTGATGGAGATAAAGTGTATCGTTTGAGACCCCTTTAGCATTGCCTTTCGCGTCGCGTTCTGCATCACCGTAGGTAAGTTTGTTTACTCCATCGTAGCTATCTATACGACCTCGATAGTAGCCATTGAAAATTAACTTTTCTTTCTCTTTAAGAGTCGGACCGGACGTTTGAGCGTATGAGATTTCTGAAAAAACCAAACTTAATAAGAAAAGTTTCGAGCAATACAAAAGGGTACTCATTTCATTATTTTTACGCATTATATTTCCTTTTTTATCGCTATATCTAAAATTATATAACGATTTGTATAAAATTACAAGTGTTTGAGAGAGAAACAATGTATGAAAAAAAGAGATGCAAGTTTTATTCTCACTATTGAGTGAGAATAAAGGAGAAATTTAGGGTTCGAAAACAGAGACTGCTTTTTTCTCGTGGAAATGAAAGTGTTTTTCTAAGTCTGCATTATAAAGTAAAACAGGAACGATAACAAGTGACGCGATAACAGCCGCAATGGTGCCAAATATGAGTGAGACTCCAAGACCACCAAATACTGCGTCTCCAGCAAGCAGTGTAGAAGCGAGGATAATGGCAGCCGCAGTTAAAAAGATTGGTTTAGCCCGCGTGGATGTGGCAAACGCAATCGCTTCAGCTTTGTGCATACCTTTTTCATGCATGAGCGACTTTGTAAAATCTATGAGTAGAAGAGAATTTCGTGAGCTTATTCCTATAAGAGCGATAAATCCGATAAGAGAAGTCGCCGTTAGGAAGAAAGTATCATGAGTGAAAAGATCCATAATCCAGTGCCCAACAATAACTCCAATGATAGAAAGAAATGAAC
>MIBW01000020.1:0-223 GCA_001829625.1 Sulfurimonas sp. GWF2_37_8
AGTAAGGTTTTATATTTTCAATAGAGTCTATTTGCAGTACCCATTTTGCATCACTTAAAACAAAAGTGCTTTGTAGCTCTTTTGAGTTGATGTTCAATTTTTTTTCATTATCTATATCAAGTGTAAACTGAAATTTTTCATCCAAATGCAACATCTCTTGTATCTTTTCATCTAAGAAATGGATATTTTCTACTACTAAACTCGATTTCAAATCATTCAAACC
>MIBW01000020.1:241-6451 GCA_001829625.1 Sulfurimonas sp. GWF2_37_8
CCCGCGAAGGTTAACTTCTAAGAGATCATCAAACGCAATTAAAGCACTATTTATTTTTACTTTTTCTGCGGCTAGTTCTATATCAAAATTATGAAGTAGCACATCTGTATTATTGAGTGCAAGTAAAATCTTATCATGCGAAGTTAGTTGTGCTTTTTGAAGATACTTAAATTGTAACTGTGCGCTCGATTGTGCAAGCTTGATATCTTTATATGATAACGAGAGTAGGTCGATATTTAACTCCATAGTTGCGTTTTTGATATCTACCAAACCATCAAGATACATCGAAGCCATATCCTTCAAAACAACCTGAGTTGTAGGTAAATTAGCTTGCATTGTTGTTAGGTTAAAAGGAAGATGTATCGCATCAATCGTGATATTTCGCAAACCTTGCTTCCAAGAAGATTTATTTATATCAATAAAATCACTTTCCGGCGCAATATGATATTGAACATTCAGAGGCTTTCGCTGATTGAGAGTAAGATTGAAATCATCAAACGCAACCTGCGTGAAGTCCATGTTGATTGTACCTACACTTTGGTTGGCATCATACTCCATAGTAATCTGTGCTTTTGCATGATTTTTATAGTGCGCACCCATATTTTTTATTGCTACATTATAATTGTCTAACTTCACATAAGCATCATCAACATCTATATTTAAGCCAAGATAATCAAAATTTGATTTCTTCGTATAAAAATCTCCAACTGCGTTTGTTTCGATACTTCTTAGATTGACATCAATTTGAAGATTTGTAGATACAACACCTTTATTTTGTATCAGAGGAAGTTTGATTTTATAGGTATTTAAAATCTGTAACATATCACTATTTAAGATTCCCTCAAAAATCAAAGAGAGCGAAAGGAGCTCATCTTGTTGTGTAAAATCTATTTTAAGATGACTTTTGCCCAGATCCTGCGCATAAGAACACGGTTTTTGTGGCATTATATATAAAATACCTTCTCTAAATTCTAATACAGTTCTATCAGAATGTACTGCTTCAAGTTCTGGATGATAGCTGTAATGAAGTTTTTCCAATGTTGCTTTTACGTAGATATTTTTATAAGCATCTTGAAGTTTATCATAGGCTATCCATCCAAAAGCTTCATTAAGATAGGCTCCATCCATCCTAACGGCATCAAGTACCCAGTAGTGAACCTCTGGAGGCATTTGCAATAAGTTAATTGTATATGCCGTGTTTTTGATAATTTTGTTTGAGTCTATTTTATAGTAAAGTTTTTCATCATTAGCATTTATAAAAACTTTTGCACTTATATCGTGATTGATATTTATATATATTATTGCGTTTAGGTTGATTGCATGAAGATCTAAAACAAGTGTGCCATTTATATCAATTTTTCTGTTTTTGTCATGAAACTTTTGAACCTGTATGTTTAATGTATTTGCCTCAAAATAAAAATAACTCTCTAGTGCAAATTCTGAAGAAGAGAGTTGAAGAAAGCCGTTTTGATGATTTGTGTAACTAAATGAGCCATCTATATCTCCAATCTTAATTTTATTTACATATATATTTTCAAATATATTGCTAAATAAAGGAAGTTTTGAAAAGTAACTGTGAATTTTTTTATACTCAGGTGTGCTTGAGCTCATTTGAGTGTTTGTAATCTCCAGCTCCCTGAGAGAAAGGTCAAGTTTTTCATTCCATTTAATGTATAATTGTTTCACTCTTACATTCGCGATAGAAATCTCTTCTATATACAAGCCGTTTTGTAAAATAATAAACAAAGATAAAAGTACAAAAAAAATGAAAGATATAAAACTAACAAGTATAAAATGTGTTTTTGAAATGGTTTTGATAATTATTTTGTCAGTCATGTACTACCTAAATATGCCCACAGAAAGTAAAAAAGTTATTTACATACCACAAGGCTCGATTAATCAGATTATAGCACATTTGCAGGAGAAAAAATTCAATCTAACAAAGCTTGATTCATACTTACTTAGACTTATTGGCGCGCCACAAAGTGGATGGATTGATATAGGAGTTACTCAAAGTACAAGAGCAGATTTTCTTTATAAACTCACCACAGCAAAAGCTCCACTTGTAGATATCACTTTGATTCCAGGAGAAACAACATACATCTTTTTAAATGAGCTTTCATTTTCTTTAGAGCTTGAGAGATCAAAACTCGAACAAGAGTACAATCTTCAATCGAATGTTATAGAAGGAGCATTTGTTCCAAATACTTATAAATTTCCTAAAGGCATTACAGAAAAAGAACTTATAAGAATTTTACTTGAGAATTCAAAAAGGCAGATGGAATCTTTATCGATGAAAATTTTTGGAAGCTACAATGAAACTAAATGGTTTCAATATGTAGCAATTGCATCTGTTATACAGAAAGAATCTGCAAATACTCAAGAAATGCCGCTTGTAAGTTCTGTAATTTATAACAGAATTAAAAAAGGTATGAAGCTGCAGATGGATGGAACTCTTAATTATGGAAAGTTTTCACATATCAAAATCACGTCTAAACGCATTCAAGAAGATGCATCTATCTATAATACATATAAATATAGTGGCGTTCCTAGTGCGCCTGTCTGCAATGTAAGCTTTGATGCGATACGAGCAGCCATATTTCCTGCCAAAACCAACTATCTTTATTTCATGAAATCCAAAAACGGTACACACGACTTTTCATGTAACTATTCTACACATTTACTCAACATAAAGCATGCTACAAAATGAAACACTATAGAAATATATGAGGATGTTTGTCGAAGCTTTGCCCATATTTTCCATCTTAGTGTTATGATTTATCCTGAAAGTTTCCTAGTAGGTTTAAAAATCATTAGAAAACAAAAAAAATCATGATGAGGACATAACATGTCAAAAATTATTTGGTCAAAAATTGATGAAGCACCGGCTTTAGCAACTTACTCACTATTACCTATAGTTAATGCTTTCACTAAAGCAGCAGGCGTAGAAGTTGTAACTAGCGATATTTCACTTGCAGGTAGAGTTTTAGCTGCAATGGGTTTAGCAGAAGACGAATTGTCAAAACTAGGTGAAGTTGTTATGCAAAAAGATGCAAACATTATCAAACTTCCAAATGTATCTGCTTCTGTTGGCCAACTTAAAGATTGTATTGCAGAACTTCAAGGTCAAGGTTACGATATTCCAAACTTTCCTGAAAATCCGGCAAATGCTGAAGAAGAAGCAATTAGAGCAAAATACAATACTTGTCTTGGTTCTGCTGTAAATCCTGTTCTTCGCGAAGGAAATTCAGACAGACGTGCTGCTGCAGCTGTTAAAAAATTTGCACAGAAAAATCCTCATAAACTTAGAGCATACTCTGAAAACTCTAAAGCATATGTTGCTCACATGGAAGGAAAAGGCGACTTTTACGGAAATGAGCAATCAGTTACTGTAGATAAAGGACAAAAAGTTACTATCACTATCAACGATAAAGAACTTACAACGATAAACGCAGTAGAAAAAGAGATCTTAGACGGTACTTTTATGTCTGTTCAAGCACTCAGAGCATTCATCCAAAAAACAATTGATGATGCAAAAATAAACGGTGTTTTATGGTCTATCCACCTTAAAGCGACAATGATGAAAATCTCTGATCCTATTATGTTCGGTCATGCTCTTGAAGTATTTTTTGCACCTGTCTTTACTAAATACGCAGCAGAATTTAAAGAGTTAAAAGTAAATCCAAATCTTGGTATTTCTGATATTGAGAAAAAAATCAAAGGTCATGCTAAGGAAGCTGAAATCAAAGCTGCGTTTAAAGCTGTTGTTGATTCTGATAGTCCACAAATAGCAATGGTTGATTCTGATAAAGGAACAACAAACTTCAACGCTTCAAATGACGTGATTATTGATGCTTCTATGCCTGTTGTTGTAAGAGAAGGTGGTAAACAATGGAACAGAAACGGCGATGCATGTGAGTGTGTTTCTGTAATTCCAGATAGTACTTATGGAATGTTTTATGAAGAGATGGTGGCTGACTGTGTTAAAAATGGTCAGTATGACGTTACTACAATGGGTAACGTTGCAAACGTTGGTCTTATGGCACAAAAAGCTGAAGAGTATGGCTCTCACCCTACAACATTTGAAATCCCTGAAGCGGGAAAAGTTGAAGTAAAAGACGCATCTGGAAATGTTCTCATGAGTCACGATGTTGAAGCAGGTGATATCTGGAGAATGTCAAGAGTAAAAGACATCCCAATCAAAGACTGGGTTAGACTTGCAGTGGAGCGTGCTCGTCTTACGGGAAGTCCAGCTATTTTTTGGTTAGATGCAAATAGAGCTCATGATGCACAAATGATCAACAAAGTAACTGCTTACTTACAAGATCATGATACATCTGGACTTGATATTCAAATTATGGATATTGCAGCGGCTACAAGATATACAAACGCAAGAGTACGAAAAGGTGAAGATACTATCTCTGTAACTGGTAATGTTTTACGTGATTATTTAACAGATATGTACCCGATCTTAGAGCTTGGAACATCTGCAAAAATGTTATCGATTGTACCATTGTTAGCTGGTGGCGGCTTGTACGAAACAGGTGCTGGTGGATCTGCTCCAAAACACGTAGATCAATTTTTAGCTGAAGGTCACTTAAGATGGGATTCACTCGGTGAATTTTTAGCACTTGCTGAATCTTTAAGATTTATCGGTCAAAAAAACAACGACGCAAAAATTGCTGCATTAACTGCTGCTCTTGATGTTGCAAATGACGCTTATCTTGATAATAATAAAGAGCCATCTCGTAAGTGTGGTGAACCAGATAATAAAGCATCTCACTTCTTTGTAGCTCAGTTCTGGGCAGAAGCACTTGTAAATGGTGAAAATGCAGAATTAGCCGCAAAATTTGCTCCTGTTGCAAAAGCGCTCAAAGAAAATGAAGCTAAAATCATCGAAGAGTTACTCTCTGTTGAAGGAAAAGCTCAAGATATCGGTGGTTACTACCATCCAAATGATGCAAAAGCTGAAGCTGCGATGAGACCGTCTGCGACTTTAAATAACATTATTAACAATATCTAAATCTTTAGAGAGACCTTTTGTCTCTCTAAATTTTCTCTTTTTATATAAATCATTTAAAATGTTTTATATAAAAGGCGAAAGTCTTTGGATGAATTTTAAGTATCTATGTTTAAAATATCAATTACTAAATATCAAGGGGCTTATATGAAACAAGGAAAAAGGGTAGGGATTGTCGGTGCTGGCAATGTTGGTGCTACGGTAGCTTATTCTTTAGCAATGCTCGGTTCTTGCCATGAAATTATTCTTCGTGACAATAAAATTGACGTAGCAAAAGGAAAGGCACTTGACATGTCTCAAGCAGCTTCAGCTGTGCGAAGTCATACAGTGGTTAGTGTTGCTGAAGATATATCAGATTTGACAAATTGTGATGTAGTTGTTGTAACAGCAGGAAGCCCAAGACTTCCAGGCATGAGCCGTGATGATCTTCTTATGATAAATGCAAATATCACAAAAGACGTCATCAAAGGTATAGCAAAATACTCTCCAGAAGCCATTATTATTATGGTTTCAAATCCTCTTGATGCAATGACATATGTTGCACTCAGAGAGAGTGGATTTGACAGAAGCCGTGTTATCGGCATGGCTGGCATATTGGACAGCTCAAGAATGGCTGCGTTTATACAAGAAAAACTTGGTTATGGCGGAGGACAGATTCGTGCTTCAGTTATGGGTGGTCATGGAGATGACATGGTTCCACTCCCTCGCTACTCTACAGTTGCAGGTGTGCCTCTCTCTGATGTTTTGACAAAAGATGAGATAGACGAAATCGTTGTCCGTACCCGTCACGGTGGTGCTGAGATAGTAGGATATCTCAAAACAGGATCTGCATATTATGCACCTGCGAAATCAGCTGCAATCATGGTTGAAGCTATTCTAAAAGACACAAAACAGATTCATCCATGTGCAGTTTTCCTTGAGGGAGAGTATGGTCATGACAATGTTGTTTCAGGTGTTCCTGTTATGTTGGGAGCAAATGGAGCAGAAAAAATCATCGAAGTCACCCTTGATGATGCAGAAAAATTGATGTTTGCAAATTCATGTAATTCTGTGCAAACACTTATTGACACTTTAAACAAAAATAATTTCTTTGGAGACAACTAATGGCTACTATTCGTTTAGAAAAAGACACAATGGGTTCAATTGAGGTTCCAATTGATGCGTATTGGGGTGCGCAAACGCAGCGTTCA
>MIBW01000021.1 GCA_001829625.1 Sulfurimonas sp. GWF2_37_8
GACATTATTAAAAAAATCATTTACTGCGTTTAGTTTTTGCAAATCGCTAGCATTTTGGAACTCATCCAAGGTTTTTTGCAGATAGAGAAATCTGTTTTTAGCATAAAGTTGGTATTTGGCTTCGATTTTGGACATGAGCACATCATTCACATACGGCTCACTTCCATGAAGTTGGAACAATAATACCAACAAAAAAAGCGTTATCTGCAACCTAAACATAGAATGATTATAACGAATTTTGTCTTTTGTTAAAACCTGAAGTTCCCTCTCTCGCGTTTGTACTAAACTCCTCTGCGTAGGGCTTTAAGTATTTTGGGATAGCTCTGCCTTTGAGTTTCATCATATCTTCAAGCATTTTTGTAGCTACAAACGCTGGCGAAATATTTTGGACTTGAGTGAGATAATCAAACAAAAGTTCCCCAAGCCGCTCTAAAGAAATCTTCCATGTGGAGTCGGTTTGCGTATAAATCCAGCGACTAAAGTCGTAGAAATTGTGATAAACACTTCCCTCACCCCAAAGTAAAACCACAGAACTTTTGAAGTTGCCGCTATTGTAGGTCAAATCCCAAAAACGGGCAAACCGTTTCATTATCTGAATATCTTCAAAACTCAGAAGCGAATTTTTGAGAATATCATACGGCGGTTTGTCGCTATAGACCATTTGAAATAGCTCATCATGGCGTTTGATATATGTTCCTGAGAGTTTTTTGAGTATGCCTATTTGTATCTCACAGCTGCTCATGCCAACAAGTGTGTCGAGGTTAGCTCCAAAACTCTCCAAACTCTCTCCTGGAAGTCCTACGATAAGATCAAGATGAATATGCGCATGGGTCTGCGTTTCTAAGAATCCAATATTTTCACCTATTTTTTCTAAGTTGAGTTGCCGCGAAATATTGTTTGCTACTTCAAGGTTGAGTGTTTGTATGCCTATCTCAAGTTGCAGAGCGCCAGGTGGGAAAAGCGCTATTTTCTCACGAAGAGAGACGGGAAAATGGTCGGGTATCACTTCAAAGTGTGCAAAATAAGGCTCACTTTTTACCAAGAAAAAATCCAAAATCCTGTTGGCAGTTTTCATGTTTAGGTTAAAAGTTCTATCGACAAACTTGAAATTTCTAGCCCCTCTTTGCCAGAGTACCTCAAACGCAGCAAGAACTTTGTCCAGATCAAATGCGCGTACTTTTTCATCCATAGAAGAGAGGCAAAATTCACACTCAAAAGGACATCCACGCGATATTTCTACATAAATGTAGCGGTTTTGTATATCTTCATCGCTGTAGTGTGCATAGGGAAGCTCAATCGACTTTAAATCAGGCAAAGTCATCTTGATAATCTTCTCTTGCGGCTGCGTTTGGGCAAAAATACTTTTGCAGAGTCTATAAAACGCAGTGTCGCCTTCCCCTTCTATAATAAAGTCCGCCCGCTCAAAATCGACCCTGTAAGGTCGGTAACTCACCTCAGGACCGCCAAGAATGATGCGTGTATCGGGAGCAACTTTTTTGATGATTTCTATCAATTCATTTACTTCCAAAGCATTCCATATATAGACACCCATTCCCAATATTTCAGGAGATTCTGCAAGAAGTTTTTCAGCAACACTCTGCATTGCATCATTGATACTAAACTCCATGATTTTTGTATCTTTTTGAAGTTCTTGCATATTTGCGTAGAGGTATCGCAGACCGATAGCTGTGTGTGCGTAACGCGCGTTGAGAGTTGTTAGGATTATTTTTGTCATGATGAGAGTGTAACATAAGCCACTAAAGAAAGAGAAGTTCTCAAGCCAAAAAGGGAAAAAGAGGCTTGAGCGACTGATAATAGTTAAGAGGATATATTCTCGCTTATGAAAGGGGGAAACATAATTGAGATTTACAATTATAATAAGTCTGAGTTAACATTTAGTAAATAATGCAATACCTTTTTATATTAAGCAAGAGACCTAAATAACCTTAGTTATGAGATTATTTAGGGTCTCTTGCTTAGGAAGTCTAGTATAAAATTTAATCACATAGAAACAGCATGGTTCAAGTGGAAGGGGTATAATTTTTTGATTATTTACAGGAGTAAAAAATGAAAGAATATATAGAAATTTTTACAAAAAATCAGGATAAAATAGAATCCTTTATCGAAGAGACGCTTGATAGTGTTGGCACTTTATATGACCCTGAGGATGAGAGATATAAAAAACTTTATAAAACTTTTCCTTCTTTAGAACTCATCTATGTCGTATGTAGCAAAACAAAAGAGCAGGTCTCGACAAATATCTATAGAAACAAAATAGATGCAGCCGAAAAAGGAAAAGACAGAAGTTATCTACTTGATCGTCTGAAGATAAAAGAAAACGGCTTTGCGTTTGCCCAACCATATCAAAGTTCCGCGACTTCAAATGTCTGCATCACGGTCTCCAAAAAAGAGGGACCTGCAATCATCTTTATGGATTTACAGCTTGAAGTGATTTTGGAGAGATTGGGACTTATAGAAAAACATAAGATTTTTAGCTCTATCACGAGAACTTTTTATCTTATAGCGGGCTATTTTATGATGTTTCTCTCAGGTGTGGCTATTTTCTACGCAGCTCATGATTTTGTCAACAACCTTTTGGATGCGAAACTCAGTATCGATACGATATTCAAACCTATCATTGCCGCGACGCTCGGACTCGCTATCTTCGACCTTGCAAAGACGATACTTGAACAGGAAGTTTATTTCAAAAGTTATATCAAAGACTCAAAGATAGAGATAAAAACGCTGACAAAATTTCTCGTCACTATCCTCATTGCACTCTCTATCGAGACGCTCATGGTCGTCTTCAAAATAGCAATAGAAAACTATGACAAGATGGTAAATGCGCTCTATCTTATGACAGGAACTTCAATGTTTATTGTTGCACTATCTTTTATGATATATATTACGAAAAAAAATAAGTAAAATATCATTTATGAGATTCAAAATCGAACCTAGGACGACCTCAATATGAACATATATTCTTGTCATCCTATTTTGTCTCCGACAGCGCGTCCAGAGTGAGAAGTTTTGTCTCTTTTGGCTACAATACACCATGGCAAAGAAAAATAAAAAAAACATTAAAATCAATCAAAAGATAAGAAAGTATTTTGACGATGAGCCCTTTGATATCGGGGTGGAAAGAGTCTCTACGGAAACGCTGAGTGAGCTTATGCACACTTTGGGTATGTACGATGTAGAGTATAGTAAAGCGGCACTGCTTAAAAGTATTCGGGGCGTTTGGAGTGAGGCAGATGCGGATCTTCGCGCAGAGATACTGAGCTTTTTTGCCAATGATGGCAAAGTCTATAAATCCACAAGCGCAAAAGAACCTATTCTTGAAAGAAGTCAAAAGATAGAGGCTTTGCTTCATGAGCTTGACGCTTCTGCCGAAGAGGCTGCGTTTTTGTTTGATGCTTTTATGGATGTACGAAGCAAAAAAATCACGATAGAAAAAATGGAGTCTAAACTCAAACATATCCGTTATGAGATGAAAAAAGAGAAACTCCAAAAAGCACTTGATGGCGTTTTTGATATTCATGACGCACTTGAGTTCAACGCATCTATCCGCTATCAAATATTTGATGAGACTTTTCATAAAATCCTTACTCTCACGACCAAACCTTACGAATACGAGTACCTTCAAAACGCAGCGTTTGAGGAAATCATAGAAAAAATAGGACAAGATAAAGAAGAGATAGTCGCACAAAAACAAAAGCATACAGAGGCTTTTTTGGTAGCTATCAAAAAGCCGCATGAGTATCTCACAGAAAAAGAGATAGTGGCTTCACTCCGTGCTTCACCTCCAAAAACAAACACAAGTTATCCTCATATAAAAGCTTCAATACTCAAAAGTCTTATTGAAACAAAACTTGATGTACTGGAACTTATTTCACATGAACAGGAGCTTATGGTAAAGATAAACGCAACGATGCGTCTGCCGTATTCGCTTATCGATTTTCATTACCATTTGGATCTGCATATCGAACTTGACTCTTTGCTCGAAACTATTTGGAATGCGAAACCGCTTGATTTTGAAGCGCTAGTGCAAGAAGCGTCAAAAGAATATGAGCAGCACTTTTTAGAAGCTCTCAAAGATATCGTAGAGGAGTGCGGTTCTTACGCAACGCTGCTGCATTTCTCAGAGGAAGAGTTACATAATAAGGTTTATCATTTTTTAGTAGAGCTACTGCCAAAATCTTTAGCTATTTCGGCGAAAACATCCAGAAAAATTTTACGCGCATTTGTGGCGGATGTACACGATGCGCTTATCAAAAAACAACGCCAAGCACTGCTTGCACGTACTATCCGTGATTTTAAAAACCTTTTTCCTTTAGCGCGTTCTATGCGTCGTAAACTTATCTTGCATATAGGTCCGACCAACAGTGGCAAAACTTATCAGGCGATGCAAAAACTTCAAAACGCAGATACAGGATATTATCTTGCGCCGCTGCGTTTACTCGCACTTGAGGGTTATGAGACTCTGCGTGAAAATGGTATAGCGGCTTCGCTCATCACTGGAGAAGAGCAGCTTCTTGATGAAGATGCGACACATATCAGTTCTACTATAGAGATGCTCAACTTTGAGGTGGATGTGGATGTTTGTATCATTGATGAGGTGCAAATGATAGATGATCGTGACCGTGGTTGGGCGTGGGCAAATGCTATCATCGGCGCACCAGCAAAAGAGATTATTATGACGGGTTCTATCAACGCTAAAGAAGCCATTATC
Source organism: Sulfurimonas sp. GWF2_37_8 (assembly GCA_001829625.1). Classification (GTDB taxonomy): domain Bacteria; phylum Campylobacterota; class Campylobacteria; order Campylobacterales; family Sulfurimonadaceae; genus Sulfurimonas. Next base: position 4,733 of record MIBW01000021.1, read on the forward strand.
GCACTTGCAGAATATCTTGGAGAAGAACTTGAAATCATCAACTTTGAGAGAAAAACACCACTCACTCTTCTTGAATCGCCAACTCCTCCAGAAGATGTCAAACGCGGCAGTGCCATCATTGCGTTTAGCCGTAAAGATGTACTCAAACTCAAACAAAACTTTGCAAAATATTTTACAATCAGTGTCATCTATGGCAATCTTTCTCCTGAGGTCAGGCGAGAAGAAGCACGGCGTTTTAGAGAAAAAGAGACAGAGATACTTATCGCCACGGACGCTATCGCTATGGGTATGAACCTACCGATAGAGACGATACTTTTTTCAAAAGCGGAGAAGTTTGACGGAGTGACTATTCGTGATCTTCAGGCTTCGGAAGTACATCAAATATCAGGTCGTGCTGGGCGATATGGTCTGAGTGAAGCAGGGTTTGTAGGTGCGCTTTCTTTAGACGTTCTCAAGATAGTCAAAAAAAACTTCCACAAAGAAGCAAAACTTATCACGATGCCTTTTAAAGTCATGGCAAATCTGGAACACGTCAAACTAGTAAGCACTATCTTGGAAGAAAAATCACTTGAAGAGATACTCAAGTTTTTTGTGGAAAATATGGAATTTGACGGACCGTTTCGAGCGACAAACCTTGACGATATGCTTGAAGCGGCGAAGATAGTGGATAACTACGACTTGGATATTGCTATGAAGTACCATCTTGCCTGTGCGCCGCTGAGTATAAAGTCACCTTATATCATCGCCACTTTTGAGAGTTATATCTCATTTTTAGAGAACAAGATGCCTGTGCCTTACGCACCTCCGGGACTTGTGGGCAGCTACGCGCAAACTTCTGAGGAGCTTTTACGGGCTGAAGATATGGTCAAAGAGATATCGCTTTATCTGTGGCTAAGCTATAGGTTCAAAGAGTATTTTTTAGAAGTCTCTATCGTACAAAAAGCCAGACATACGCTCAATAAGTTTATCGAAAACTCTCTGCAACAAAGCCGTTTTGTGCAAAGATGCCGCATGTGTGAAGCGCCACTACCGCTTAACTCAAAGTACAGTATATGCCAAAGTTGTTTTAGAAAAAACTATACAGGACAAAACGCGAGAAGAAAAATGCAAAGATAACCTCGTCACCCTGAACGTGATTCAGGGTTTTGTGTGCCAGTGATGACGCAACAATCTAACTTTTGAACTCTTCTATGGATATTTTGAGTGCTTTGGCGACTCGAACAAGTCGTTGCAAATCTATTTC
>MIBW01000022.1 GCA_001829625.1 Sulfurimonas sp. GWF2_37_8
TAAAAGTCCGCTCAATATGAAAAAAGATGACTTTTTGCGATTAAATTTGATGATAGTGTAACATGAGAAAAGCCCCATTTAAGGGGGCTTGGAGAGATTTGAGGAAATTTGAAAAAATTAGCTTACTGAATGACAAATTCAATGAAACTTATGCTCAGCAATGTGCTAAAAAATTCAATTTTTGATGTGCCATAAAGGAATAATTTTATTAATATTTCATCAAATGTATCTCAAAAAAAATATACTCAATTTTAAGCTTTTAGCACTGCTAGAGCCTTTTTAAGGTATAATCGCGCAATTTTTATATGCGAGAAGTATTTATGGACATTAGAGAAGAATTTTTAAATTTTTTTGAATCAAAAAACCACGAGAGAGTAGCTTCAGCTCCTCTTATTCCCGACGATGCGACACTATTGTTTAACAATGCGGGCATGGTTCCTTTCAAATCGATTTTTACAGGTGAAATCCCAGCTCCACACAATCCAAGAGCTACTTCTTGTCAAACATGTCTGCGCGCGGGTGGCAAACACAACGACCTTGAAAATGTTGGGCACACAGCGCGTCATCATACTTTTTTTGAGATGCTGGGCAACTTTAGTTTTGGTAACTATTTCAAAGAAGAGGCGATTGATTATGCTTGGGAATTTATCACTGAGGTGATCAAACTGCCCAAAGAGAAACTTTGGGTAACAGTGCATGAGAGTGATGATGAAGCGGAACTTCTCTGGCAAAAACATATCGGTATAGAGCGTATTATGCGTTTGGGAGACAAAGACAACTTCTGGCAGATGGGTGATACAGGACCGTGTGGTCCGTGTTCTGAGATATTTTATGATCAAGGTGCAGAAGCGTTTAGCGGTCCTGAGGATTATATGGGCGGGGACGGTGATAGATTTTTAGAAATCTGGAATCTTGTATTTATGCAGTACGAAAGAAGTGCTGATGGCACAATGAAACCATTGCCAAAACCTTCTATAGATACAGGTATGGGTTTGGAGCGCGTTGTTGCCATCAAAGAAGGTATGACGAGTAATTATGGTTCTTCTTTATTTATGCCTATAATCAACAAAGTACAAAAACTTATCAATAAAAAATATGAGTACGCTACGGGTGCTAGTTACCGTGTTATAGCTGATCATATTAGAACTTCACTTTTCCTACTCGCACAGGGAACAAACTTCTCAAATGAAGGGCGTGGTTATGTCCTACGCCGCATCCTTCGTCGCGCGGTGCGTCATGGTTATCTTCTTGGCTTTCGTGAGCCTTTTATGTTCAAACTTGTTGATACGGTTGTAGGTATCATGGGTAAAGAGTATGACTATTTGGCGCAAAAAGCAGAAGTTGTCAAAGAGCAGATTGAGCTTGAAGAGGCAAGGTTTTTCAAAACTATCGCGTCTGGAATCGAGCTTTTTGAAGAAGAACTTAAGAATACTCAAGATGTTTTTTCGGGAGAGGTTGCGTTTAAGCTTTATGATACTTTTGGTTTTCCGCTTGACCTCACAGAAGATATGCTCAAAAGTGAAAATTTAGGGCTTGATACAGTGAAGTTTGAAGCGCTCATGCAGGAGCAGAGAACCCGTGCAAAAGCTGCTTGGAAAGGAAGCGGAGATGAAGCGACACATGGCGACTTTAAAGTGCTTTTGGAAAACTTCGGTGAAAATGTTTTTGTAGGTTATGAGAAAACACGTCACTCTACAAAAGTTCTAGCACTCCTAGATACGAACTTCAAAACCGCACAAAAACTCGAAGCAGGCGAAAAAGGCTGGGTTCTTTTACAAGAGTCGCCTTTTTATGCACAAAGCGGTGGACAGTGTGGAGATAGCGGTTTGCTTAAAGGGTTTGCCAAAGTAAAAGATACAAAAAAATTCTTTGGTCTCAATATGTCAGAAATAGAAGTGCACAAAACAGTAATTGTCGGTGAGAATGTACTTTGTATGGTTGATCTTTCACGTTTAGAAATCATCAAACATCACTCCGCAACACACTTGCTCCATGCAGTGCTTTTTGATGTTTTAGGAGACCATATCTCACAAGCAGGTTCTCTTGTTGAGGCACAACGTTTGCGTTTTGACTTTTCACATCCAAAAGGTGTGAGCGCAGAAGAACTTTTAGAAATAGAACGCCGTGTCAATCATGAAGTTCTTCGTGCACTTCCTACAACTACGGAAGTTATGAGTATAGAAAATGCCAAAAAAAGCGGTGCAAAAGCACAGTTTGGTGAAAAATACGGTGATGAGGTGCGAGTTGTAAGTTTTGCAGATGCATCGATAGAATTTTGTGGTGGTGTACATGTGAGCAATACAGCAAATATCGGCTCATTTATCATCACAAAAGAGAGCGGTGTAAGTGCTGGAGTACGCCGTATCGAAGCAGTATGTGGCAATGCAGCATATAGCTATTTTGTTGAGCAAAGAGAGATACTTCTTGCAGCACAAAGTGAAGTGAAAAATCTTGACCTCTTAGCAGGAATCACGAGACTCAAATCAAATGTCACAGAGTTGAAGCATGACCTCAAAGAGGCACAAGAGAGTGTCAAAATCGAGATAAAAACAAACAATATCAACGGAGTTGCAGTTGTAGTTGAAGAACTCCTAAACGGCGATATCAAAGAAAAAATCGATGAGCTCAAAAACAAAAACGATAAACTTTGTGCGATGCTTTTCCAAGTCAAGGGTGATAAAGTGCTTATCGCAGCAGGTGTCAAAGGTGCAGAAGCAAAAGCTGGAGAGTGGATCAAAAATATCGCTCCTATTTTAGGTGGTGGCGGTGGCGGTCGTCCTGATTTTGCACAAGCAGGTGGCAAAGATGCAGGCAAACTTTCTGAAGCAAAAGAGGCTTCTCTTGCCTATATCACGGAGATTCTCAGCTAATGCAAGAATTTTTCGCAGAGTATAAGACGCTTATCGTTTTTCTCCATGTCTTCTCAGCGGTTGTTTGGGTTGGCGGGATGATTGCTATGCGTTATGCGGCACATCCGGCATTTTTACAGATAGAATCCCCAGCACACAGAATGGAGAGAATCGCTTTTGCACTGAAGGGACTTTTTACGATAGTCGTCCCTTTTGTGGCGCTTTTGTTTATCACTGCTTTTATTATGCTACAAGCATATGACCTCTCTAATACAGAATTTGCGACACTTGGAGATATAAAAGAAGGTATTTGGTCGCTCATGGCGGTGAACCTTTTTGTGATGATACTGCGCAGAAACAGAGCTGTAAAGCTTTTAAACGAAGGGAATATGGTTGGCGCGAAATTTTCGCTTGAGCTTATCGGTAAATATATGGTTCCTGCGAATATTATTCTTGGAAGCATTGCTATCTTTTTGGGTGTGGCACTCTCAAGTAGTTTGTAGTGTTGCGTTTAGCCTCTTCTTCACAAACTCGCTCACAACTTTTACAAAACGCAGGCATTGCGTTTATACAGGAGAGTGTCGATTTTGATGAAGATTCAATAGTCGCAAGCTCTCCTAAAAACTTCGTCTATCAGGCGACACGTGGAAAATATGAAGCAAATATCGCTGCGTTTGGCTTTGAAGATTTGCCTCTCTTGGTTGCGGATACCGTGGTTAGTTCACAGGGTCAGATTCTTCGCAAAGCCAAATGTGTGGACGATGCCAGAAATATTCTTATGACGCAAAGCGGCACCATTACCTCTATTATCACCTGCATGATTTATCACTCCAAAGAGAAAAAAATTATCGATATTTCGCAGACGGATTATCTTTTTGCTGATTTTGATATGGATGATTTAGAGAGATATCTCATAAGTGGTGAATGGAGAGGTAAGGCGGGGGCTTGTATGGTTGAGGGTTTTTGTAAATCTTACATCAAAGAAGTCCGCGGTTATGAGAGTACGGCGATGGGACTTAGTGTAGAAGTTCTGGGGACTTTTATCTGATGTTTTATGAAAAAGAGTTAAGTGCACTCAAGCGTGCTGGAAGATATAGAAGCAGAGAAGTCGTAGATACTGCACTCGCGGACTTTGCGTCTAATGACTATCTCGGGCTTTCCCACAACAAAGAACTTCATGAGCAGACTTGCAAAACACTCTCAAAACTTCCTCTTCATAGCTCAAAAGCCTCTTTACTAGTCAATGGATATCATCAAATCCATAAAGATTTTGAAGATGCACTTTGCGCAGCAAACAGTTTTGAAGATGCTGTCATCGTAGGGAGCGGATTTAATGCCAATATTGCGCTCATCGAAGCACTTGTGAGGCGTGAAGATATACTTTTTATGGATGAAAAGTACCATGCTTCGGGTGTTTTGGCATCAAATCTCAATGGTATCGATGTGCTATTTTTTAAGCATAACAATATGCAAGAACTTAAAGAACTTCTTGAACACTCTCATGCTAAACGCAAGGTAGTAGCGGTCGAGGGTGTTTACTCAATGGATGGAGATTTATGTTCTCAAGAGGTTTTTGAAATATGTAAACGCAACGATACACTTTTGATTGTCGATGAAGCACACAGCAGTGGCGTAATAGGTGAAAATTTGATGGGGATTTTTGATTATTATGATATTGCCATTGAGTCAAACCACATCAAAATGGGCACGCTGGGCAAAGCATATGGGAGTTTTGGAGCTTATATCTTAGCTTCAAAGCATATAATCGAGTATCTTATTAACCGCGCAAAACCGCTTATCTATGCCACGGCTCTTTCACTTTATGACACACTTTTAGCGCATAACTCTCTGAAGTTTATGCAACACAACAGAGTTTCTCTGCATGAGCAAATACAAAAACGCCAAAAAATAGTAGAAGAAAAACTGGGAGTCAAGGTGAATGCACTTATCGTACCTCTGCTTGTTGATGACAACAAAAAAGTAATGCAGATAAAAGAGAGCTTACGCAAAGAAGGTTACGCCGTTGGAGCGATACGCCAACCAACGGTAGAAAAAGCGATAATACGCCTTATAGCAAGGCTTGGACAAAGCGAAGAAGAGCTTCGTGTTTTATGCGAAAAACTTGCTCCATTTGTGATAAAATAAATTTATGAATGTCTCAAAACTTCGGATTAAACATCAAGAAAATATTTTAGTGGATATATCTTTTAAGATTGAGAACTCTTTAGCGCTCGTTGGACAAAGCGGCAGTGGAAAAAGTCTTACACTTAAAGCGTTACTTTCGATGCTTCCAGACTCTATGGAGTGTGACTTTGCCTATGAGGCGGACTTTGTGCTTGTTGCTGGAGAGAGTATCGCTTTTGTACCGCAAAATCCTTTTACAGCACTATCTCCTATGACAAAAATAAAAAAACAGTTTTTTATAGAAGATAAAAAAGTAAAAAAACTTTTTACACAGGTAGGTCTTGATATAGAACTACTCGAGCGTTTTGCGCCTGAACTCTCAGGAGGACAGCTACAGCGGGTTGTTTTGGCGATGGCATTAGAATCAAATCCAAAACTGCTTTTGCTCGATGAACCAACAACAGCACTTGATCCTAAAAACCGCATTTTGATTTTAGAACTTTTAAAAAAGCTTCAAAAAGAGTTCGGATTTAAGATTTTATTTGTCACACACGATATAAACTCTGCCGCGGCTCTTTGTGAAGAGATTTGTGTCATAAAAGATGGCAAAGTAATCGAATATGGTGTTTTAACACAAACAATAGAAGTACCACTGCAAGAATATACCAAAACACTTATAGAGGCGAATTTTGCCAACAGGGAATTTAGAAAATGAAAATATTAACAAAAACTTTTTTTATGCTTTTAATTTTGGGGATCATAACTCCTTTTTTAGCGATAGGATACTATCTCAAAAATTACGAATTTGATATCTCTGAACTTGTGGATTATAAACCTACGATGACAAGTAGAATTTATGATAGAAACGGAGAAAAAATAGCCAATGTTTTTGATGAAAAACATCGCTATTATGCTGCGTTTAACGAGATTCCACCTAGAGTTGTAGAAGCACTTTTAGCTATAGAAGATACAACATTTTTTGAACATCCAGGTGTCAATGTAGATGCGATTTTTCGCGCACTTATCAAAGATATCAAAGCAGGGAAAATGGTTGAGGGTGCTAGTACCATCAC
>MIBW01000023.1 GCA_001829625.1 Sulfurimonas sp. GWF2_37_8
TGCACTCATCAAATAATAATCTCTCACCAGTTGAGTATGAAGAAAAAATGTTACTTAAAGAAACGGCTGCTTAGAATGTTGTATTCTGAGTATGATATAGGGTTGACAGATCAAATTACTTTTTCATGTTCAACATCTTTTTACCAACGCAAGGTAAAGCGGCTGTATTCTTCAAGTGTGGAGTTGACTTTTATGGAGATGTTATGTTCGTCGCATATTTGTTTGACGATACTCAGCCCTACACCAAAACCGCCTGCAAGATTTGAAGCTCTTTGGTAGAGTCCAAAGATTGTATCAATCTTTTTTTTATCGATGCCGATGCCTTCGTCTTCTATGCTGAAATAATGCTCACGTAAGATGATTTTTATAGTTTTATGTGGCAGAGAGTATTTGATTGCGTTTGAGAGGAGATTTGAGAAAAGAAGTTCGGCTTTTGTTTGTGTGATTGTAAGAAGTGACTCTTGTATATCTGCGGCAACAGTGATATTTTTAGCTGCTGTTAACTCGGCATAGTATGCGATACTTTGCATTAAAATCGATTTGATATTTATCAGTTTTGCTTTTTCTTCTTCGATATGAAAGCTCAGATATGTAAGGGAACGGTAAATATTGTAGAGTTGTTTGGTGCTGATAGAGATATTTGTCAGGATTTTTTCATCATAAACTTTCTTGTGTATTGCTCTTTGTGCACTCATCTGCAGGGCTGTGATAGGTGTATTGAGTTCATGCGAGATATCTTGGATGAACTGCTCTATTTGGCTTACTTTTTCGTGTATAGGTCGCATAAAAAGTTTGGAAAGAAGCCACGAAATAAGAACAATCAGCAAAAAAAGCGCGCTCATGACAAAAAGAATTTGTTTTTGCAGTCGTTTGAGTTCCTTGTGATAGAGATCTGTTTTGACTACGACATATTCGATACCTAAATGTTTTTGCGGTGCAGTAGAGACAACTACTTTAGAGCCGTTTTCTTCAAAATAGTTCTGAGCAAAGGATTGGTTTTGTGAGGATTGTATAAGTGTGTAGTTGTAGTGTTCTTCACTTATTGGAAGTTGGAGTTCGCTCTCGCTCATCTGTGCATGAATAATGTGGCTTGCGACATCATCGGCTATATGTTGGAGTTTGTAGTATGTTGCGTTTTCCAAAGAGTTTTTTTGTGCGATAAAATAGAGATATCCAGACAAAAGTACAAAAAAAAGTGAGGAGAAAAGATAGAGTGCCAAAAAAGAGTAAAAAGATTTTTTTTCTAAATTATTCAAACTTGTATCCTTCGCCTCGTATATTTTTAATATGCTCATGTCCAAGATATTTGCGAAGTTCTTTTATGAGTGTACGCACCGTATCGCCAGATGGCATTGCGTCATAGTGCCAGAGATTTTGCAGCATCTCATCCGCACTTACAACACGATGGCGGTTTTTGTAGAGATAGTGTAAAACGCTACTCTCTTTGGCTCTGAGTTTATATTTGAGACCTTTGTTTGTGAGGTTATACGTTTGTGTGTCCAAATCTATCTCCAATGTGAGATGCACAAGTGAGCCCAGACCAAAATGTTTTATGATGTTTTCGATGCGCTGTGATAACTCTTCAAGTTCAAAAGGTTTTCTGATAAAGTCGTTTGCCCCTGATTCAAAGCCCTCTTTGAGATGTTTGACATCATGAAACGCAGTGATAAAGATGGCAGGAGTTGTATCATGAAACTCTCGTATTTGGCGTAAAAGAGAGGTGCCACTTCCATCAGGAAGATTGATATCAAAGATATAAAGGTCAAACAGACGCTCTTCGCTTAAACGCAGTGCTTCTTTTATACTATAGGTGTGTGAGACCTCATATCTTTCTCTCAAAAAATCTATAAGTATGTTTGCTAGTACGGTATCGTCTTCTAAAAGTAAAATATGCATGAAGGATTATACCTCACAAACTCCTCACATTGGATGCTTATAATTTTCATATCACGAAAATAAAGGATCTAAAATGAAAACATTGGCAAAACTCTTATTTGTAGCACTTTTAGGTGCAGGAACACTTCACGCTGCAGCGTTTGAAAAGGTGGCAAACTCAAATGCTACTCATGTAACACTCACTGCAGAAAAGCCTTTGACAACTGGAAGCAATACGATAATGCTTGTAATAGGTGATGAAAAACTCTCAGATGCGCAGGTAAGTATCAAAGTTTTTATGCCTGCTATGCCTGGAATGGCACATATGGAAGAGATGAGTGAAGCCAAAAATCTTGGAGGCGGCAAATATGAGACGGAGGTCAACTTCTCAATGCCCGGAACATGGCAGATGCAAATTTTGATCACTCCAAAAGAAGGCAAAGCGATACGCGTCAAAACTTCTTTCAATATCTGAGGAGTCAGTCATGAAACGGTATGCACTTTTTCTTTTGCCTTTGTGGCTTAACGCCACATCCTTAACTACGCTTATACAAAACGCAGAGGCTACACATCTTTCACTTGATGCCATTGTGCAAAGAGTCAGTGCGTTTGATGTAAGTTATGCGGCAAGCAGAAACTTTGCAGATCCCGAACTCTCTTTGAGTATCAGCGACATACAGTTCGACGATCCTACAAATCGTTCGATAGAACCTATGCAATACAGTGCTATAACTCTTAAACAAAAGATTCCTTATACCAATCCCCATTAAAAATATGACTCTAACTGCTCAACTATCCACTCATATCCACATAGTTTTTTAGTTCTATCTTTATCAGCCATCCAGCGAGCAACTTCGGCGTCTATGATACTTTCTTGAATTTCAATATTTTTAAAAAGTCTATTAGCAGTACTTTTTCTTATTTCACCATAAAACCTTTCAACAGGATTTAATTCTGGTGAATAGGATGGTAAATATACAGGGGTGAGACCATCTATCTCATGGAGCTCTTTTTTTCTATGAAATGGTGCATTATCCCAAACCGTAAGAATATGATAATTTTTATATTTTTTCACTAAAGCTTCAAGAAAAACTTTTGTAATTGCTGCATTGACATCATTGAATCCAATGATATGAAAGTTATCTCCATTTATTGGGTCTATTGCACTATAGAGATATCTATTTGCGTACTCTTGTTGGTTGGCAATAACAGTTCTCTTTCCAATTAATGACCAGCTTCGTCTATAGTTTGAAATAAGTCCAAATCTCATTTCATCCATAAACATAAGTTTAATAGGCTTTGTGATTAGTGGGTTGTTTTTTAACTCTTCAATTACTTTTGTTAAAGCATTTTTTTAAATTCTTCTTGAAGTGCTTTATCACCTTTATAAGGTGATGGTCTATTTGATTTGTAGGAGTAGCCAGCTCTTTTAACTCTCATGCGCATTGTCTCATAAGGTACTTTGATTTTATGAAGTTCTAGTACAAGTTTTTGCATTTTTGGTATTGACCAATATTCCTGCATTAACTCTAGTTTTTCAAATACTTCTATAAATATTTTATCATCGTATTTTGGATTACCATCTTTTCTGCCGCTATTATGTTGTTTTAGAGATTCCATGCCACCACTGTTATACTTATGAATCCAAGCATAATAGGCATACTTTGAAACTAAAAGAGTTTTTTGTATATCTTCTGGGTGCATGCCTTTTTTTGTTAAAAAAATAGTTTGCAGTCTCAGTCTGTATCTGCCTGGTAATACATTTTTAATCTCATTTTCTATCTCATCGATTGGGTTGTGTTCTGCTATTTTTATTCTCATAAAAAGTGACTAGCAAATTCTGTTCACTTTTTCTTTTGTTTAATGGGGATTGGTATTATTTTGGTAAAAGAGATGCCAATAGTGCTAAGGTAATGGCACAAAAAGAGAAGTTGGAGGTGACGCTTGAGGGTGCAAAAGTCAAACTCATCGAAGCTTTGAAGATAACTGCATATACACTCTGGCAGACAGAAGAGGAGCTAAAGATACGCGATGCTTCTATAAAGCTTACAGAACAAAATATCCAATTTTACACCTCTTATACGCTAACTCAGAGTAATGCGCCTATACAAATAATCTCAGCAGAACTTTTTCTTGCAGATCTAAAAATCAAAAAAAATGCCTTACAAAACAAACGCAGCGGACTCTATAAAAAACTCTCCTATCTCAGTGCAATGGAAGTAGATACTTTAGAGATTTCTATAGATATGCCAATGCCACATGAACGCGAACATTACAAAAATGTGCTTGTAAACAACACCACTTACAAGCTCAAAGAAGCACAAACAAAAGAGGCAAACGCAGAACTTCATATCAAAAAGTTGGCAGCTTATGTGGATCCGATTATTCAGCTTGGGTACTATCGTCGTGAGTCATTTAAGGACTATGTAAGTTTGGGAGTCGCTTTTTCTTTACCGATTTATGGCACACAAAAATACCAGCAAGAGGTATCCAAAAAAGAGCTGCTAGCAAGCAAAAGCGAAATACTTGAGTATAAAAATCTGCTTGATGCGGAGTTTGAAGAGAAATATACGATACTCGAATCCGCATATCAGACATATTTTATCCTTCAAAATGACTCTTTTAAAGCACTCGAACATATGTTTGTGTTGACAAATACATCGATACAAAACGGTATGGACCTTGTGGCTTATACGGAACTTTTACAAAAAAAGCTTACTCTTGATGCACAAAATATAGAAGCGATAGCTCTGTATTATAAAACTTTAGCTTCAGTTGAAGCGATGATAGGAGAGATGTGATGCAATATATTTTATTTTTAGCACTTTTATTGGCATTTGCCGATGCAAAGGAGGTCTCAGTACAACAACTCTTTAGTGTCAAACGTGTCAAAGTAGAGCAGATAAGTGATGCAAAAAGTATCAAAGCGTATGGTTTCGTCAAAGAGGATGAGTCTCGTATTTATGAGGTTACACCCAGATTTGGCGGTTTTGTAGAGAGACTGTATGCAGACAAAATCTATACAAAAGTCAAAAAAGGTCAAGCACTTGTAAAAGTCTATTCACCTGAAGTTTTAAAAGCAAAAGAGGAGTATCGCAATACGCTCAACTACACAAAGATACGCCAAAACGACGCTATGCTAGAGAGTGCAAAGATGCGACTTGAGCTTCTTGATATATCATACTCTGAGATACAAGATGCCGCTACAAGTCCGCTTGCATCGCGTTTTACGACGCTACTTTCTCCTATAGATGGATATATCTTTAAAAAAACACTCAACAATAAAGCTGCGTTTAACGCCAAAAACAAACTTTTTGAAATTGTCAATCTCGATAAAGTTTGGGTTGAACTCAAAGTCCATCAGGATCAGCTTGAATTTTTAAGTCAAGCCACACGCTTCAAACTCACAACACCTTCTTATAAAGAGGTATTTGAGGCAAAAAAATCGGACCTTTATCCTCAGCTTGATCAAAAAGAGGAGAGTTTTACGTTGAGACTTGAAGTAGAAAACAAAAACCATCTTCTTAGACCGGGAATGTATATGAGTGTGCAGATACAGTCTGATATACGCGGATATCTCACACTTCCAACAAGTGCTGTTATACGCAAAAACGCAAAGTATTTTGTATTTGGCATCGGAGAATATGAGGGAGAATATGTGCCAAAAAACGTTGAGGTGGAGGTGCTAAACGCAGAGACTTACATCATTAAAAGCGGAGTGCGCGAAGGTGAAGAGGTCGTGAACAACGCACTTTTTATGATGGACAGTGATGCCCAGATAAATGGCTTGTATTAACGATCAGTAGTTGTAAAGGAGCATATTGTGATAGAGAAAATAATAAGCCTGAGTATCAAAAATCGTTTTTTGGTGCTCATGGCAACACTTTTTTTGATTTTTG
>MIBW01000024.1:0-5409 GCA_001829625.1 Sulfurimonas sp. GWF2_37_8
TGAGAGTTTTGCTTGTTCGTTGATTTTTATCGTGATATCTCCGTGCGTAAGGATGATAGGTTTGACCTCTATGCCAATACCTGCGACGATAGTGCCCGTTCGTTCATTAATTATTATTTTATTTTTAGAGCTGTAGTCCATATCTATCTGCTCTATCTCAGCTAAAAACTCTACCATCGATTTGTTTTGTGGTTTTTTGAGTTTGACACTTCGAGGATCCATAGCCACTGCTACTTGTGTACTGTAAAAAGTATTGATAGCTTTTTGGATAGCAACAGAGTTTTTAAAATCCGACTCTTTGAGTGAAAGTGTCGCATATTCCTGATTATAAAGATCGATATTGATTTCACGCTCAACAATACCGCCACCATAAACCATTCCCACTGTAGGATGTGACTCACTTCCTGCACCTTTTGCATTGAGTCCGCCGATACTCATAGAACCTTGCGCAAGTGCGTAAATCTTTCCATCCACCCCTTTGAGCGGTGTCATGAGCAGCGTTCCACCCTCAAGAGACTTTGCATCGCCTATAGATGAGACGACGATATCAAACTGATCGCCTTGTCTTGCGAAAGGCTTCAGTGTTGCAGTAACTACAACCGCTGCGACGTTTTTGGATTTTATATCTATAGAGTTCATATCTATGTTCATGGTTTTGAGCATGTTTGCGATAGATTGGAGAGTAAATTTTGAAGTAGTGCCGTCTCCTGTTTTTTTAAGACCGACTACCAAAGAATATCCTATAATCTGGTTGTCACGGACACCCACGATATTGGCCACATCTGTAATTTTTGTCGCATAAAGAGTTGAGAGAAAAAGTAAAAAAAGTATAAATAATTTCATGAGCCATCCTTAGATGCTCATGTAGTAGCAATCTTTATTCCATTTTTACTCTGCGTTTAGGTAGGTGAGTGTTGTATTTCCAAATTTTTTGCTCTTGCGTTTAGAAAACATAGCAATCTGTTCAGGAATCTCCAAGCCGCTCATGTGTTCTATGATGATAAGTTTCACATTTGCCACAGGCAAAGAAGCGATAAGATCTATCATCTTCTCATAGATATCTTCCATCCCTTCGCGGATACTAAAAGGCGGATCTATATAGAAATAGGCATCACTTTTTTCTTTTTGCAAAGTTTTGATGACTGCGTTTATGTTTGTAAAACTATCTCCTGCGAGAACCATACATGCGTTTGGATCTGTTTGAGAGATATTTTCTTTGAGGACTTTGAGCGCATCTCTGTCTTGTTCCATAAATATGATGCGTTTTGCGCCACGGCTGAGTGCTTCAAGCCCGATAGAACCGCTTCCTGAAAAAACTTCAACAAATGTCGCATCAATAATTTCAAACTGGAGTGTGTTAAAAAAAGACTCCAAAACAATAGACTTTGAACTTCTTGTTGTCGTTTTAGATGGAAGTTTAAGGAGTTTTCCTTTGTATTTTCCACTGATTATTTTTTTGCTTAGAACATTATTTTTCATAAAAAGCCTTGATTGCGTTTATGATGTTGTGCTGATACTCACGCGTGAGCAGTTCTATTCTTCGCTCAAGAATATCAAAGTTTATCGTCTCTTCTTTAGGTAATTCATGCAACTCTTTCGTCACACAGCCCACAGATTCATATCTGTTTTCAAGAGCTAAAATAAGTTGTGATTTTGAAAATGGCTTTTTCAAATCCGCTTTTTCATTGCTTGCTATATAAAAGCATCTCACATCATTGAGACATTGGGTATCGCGTACAACGATATCACACTGTTTTACCGAACTGAGATATCTTGCAAGAAATACCTCTAAAGATTTTTGTAGTAAGGGTGATTGACACTCAACAGCTATCTTCATCCATCTCCTTTATAAGTGCGACATTATACTATATCTCAGGTCATCATCTAAATCTGTTATGTTTGCAAGCATCCATTCTAAATATGCTCTATCAAACATAGCTACCTCTTCTATATACCTACCAGCATATTTTCCAAACTCCAATTTCTCTAAAATTACTTTTTTAAAACTCAGTTCACACATCCGCTCATGGGAAGCTAAATCCAAAAGATATTCATACAAAAATTTCACGACTTTTGCATCTGCAAATGCGTTATGTGCGATGATAGTTTCTCTTTCATGCTGGTAAAGTTTGAGTTCATAACGCAAAATCTGAAGAGAAAAAAACTCACACTCGGGAATAAGATGTTTTGTCACACGCAGGGTGTCGATGATTTTTCCCTGCCACTCCAAACCCGCAAAAAGAAGTTTTTGCAGATTAAACTTGACATTATGGGCGATAAAAGTTGCGTTTGTATCATTGTGCGCGTCTAAAAACGCATACGCTTGAGAAGATTTAAAATCACCTCTTCCCTTGATCATCTCGTTTGTTATATGATGAATACTTGAGGCTTTAGGCGGTATTTTTTTACCTGCGTTTAGCAGTTCATATAGAAACTCTTCTTTTGTATCTTCAACTCCAATAATACCGATTGAGACTATCGTGTCATTTTCCTCAAGACCTGTCGTCTCAAGATCCAAAAATATCAGCATTGTTTTATCTTTACGCGTGTACATCTGTTTGTCAAAACTATCAGCGCAAAATACCCCGCCACTAAGATAAAACCAAAGAGCCAGTAGATATCAAACCAGACAAAAACACTCTCAAAATCGCTAAAAACAGAGGTAAACGCAAGTGCGATTATCATCTGTGCCGCGACTATCCAGATAAGAAGCATAAACCATTTTCTCCAAACTTTCACCAAGTCTCCATACCCTATCACTTCAATAAACTCCTGCGTTTGACAGCTCTGAAGTTTGAGTACATATCCCGCCGTACAAGTGTTAAAAAAGTATTTCACACTTGCAAAAAGTGCCAGCAAAAGAGCCAAGCTCCAAGTAAGCGGAAACCAAAATTTGGCAATAGCAAACAAAGCTTTGCCGATTTCACTACTCAAAGGGGGCATTCCCTCAGAGAGATAGATAAAAAAAGTGATAAACGCAGCAAGTGCGGAGGCTAAAAATAAAGAATAAAATGTAACCAAAAAAAGCCATCGAAGCCACAAAAAAAGATAAAATTTAGACATCAGAATCTTTGAAATTTGTTAAGACATCATAATAATGTTCAAGTGTCATAAAACTTTTCTCAAAACGAAAACGCATAATAAATTCGACTATCTTATTCTTGAGCGTGACATCGACATTTTGTGCTTTTCCGTAATACCCTAAAGAGATGTTTTTACTTTTTACGATAGCCTCTTTATCATAAGATATAGCAAGGATTTGGAGATATTTTCCCTTCTTGACTTCGCCCAAACTTTCACTCAGAAGTGAAGCCCCAGAGAGGTTGATAGCTTTAAACGTAAAAAGCTCACCAAAGGTCTCGACCTTCTTATCTATCTGCAGCTCTTTATACAAATCTTCAAGAATTTTCAAGTTATCCCTTCTGGCAACTTCATATCCAGAGATCTTGCTTGTAAGGTTTTTTAGTCTGTCTAGGGCTGAACTCATGGCTATCTCCTTTACCAAAAGTATATCAAAAAAACGCGATTAACTTGACTATTGGTTTCATTAGATATAATCACGATTAAATTTTGTAACTAATAGAGAGACTTATGGATTATTTGAAAATAACAAGTGCTAAAAATTTAAGTGGATCAATAAAAATTTCCGGTGCGAAAAATGCATCGCTTCCCCTCATCGCTATGACTATTTTGGCGAAAAACCCCGTTGTTATCAAAAACCTGCCTCATGTTGCAGATATCAGAACACTACTCAAACTTCTCTCAAATCTTGGAGCAAGCTGTGAGTTTGCTGAGGACTCTGTTACTGTTAACACTGCTGCACTCACACAAACAAAAGCGACCTATGATATTGTCAAAACGATGCGCGCTTCTATCCTTGTTTTGGGACCTATTCTTGCACGTTTTGGACACTGCGAAGTTTCACTTCCTGGCGGCTGTGCGATAGGACAACGCCCGATTGATCTGCATCTCAAAGCGCTTGAGCAGATGGGTGCAAAAATAGAGATACACGCAGGTTATGTTCAAGCAACTGCTCCAGATGGTCTCAAAGGATGTAACATCATCTTTGATAAGATAACAGTAACGGGTACCGCAAATATCGTTATGGCAGCAGCTTTGGCTCATGGTATCACCTATATCACAAACGCAGCGAGAGAACCTGAAGTCGTACAGCTTTGTGAGGTTCTAAACGCAAGCGGTGTTAAGATAGAAGGCATAGGAACAGCTATTCTCAGTGTTCATGGAACAAGTGGTGCACTGGTAAATATCGCACCTTTTGCTATCATACCTGACCGTATAGAAGCTGGAACATACCTTTGTGCAGCTGCCATCACCAAATCTGAAATCACTTTAACAAATGCAGAACCAAAACATCTTGGTGCAGTTCTTGCAAAACTTGAAGAGATGGGATGTACTTTTACGCTTGCAGACGATACCATCACCTTGCATCCGACAGAGGTGCTCAAAGCGGTAAAAATAGTAACACAAGAATATCCTGCGTTTCCAACAGATATGCAAGCTCAGTTTTTAGCGCTTGCAACGCAAGCAGAGGGAACCTCTATCATCGAAGAGAGACTTTTTGAAAACAGATTTATGCATGTGAGTGAGTTACAGCGTATGGGTGCAAAAATAACACTTAACGGTCACACAGCCACGGTCAATGGCAAAAGTGAACTCAGTGGAACAGATGTTATGGCAACGGATCTTCGCGCTTCAAGCGCTCTTGTTTTGGCAGGACTTGTGGCAGATGGAGAGACGAATGTACACCGTATCTATCACCTTGACCGTGGGTATGACTCTTTGGAAAAAAAACTTGAGAATGTCGGGGCTGACATCATAAGACTGAAAGAGAAGTAGAACGATAAACTAAATTGCCGCTATGGCTCGCAATAGACCCACTTCCCGTCACTGCAAGCAAAGCGTAACAGTCTTATATCTCAAAATCAAACGAACAAATGACCTTAGCCTTATTCATCTCTGAAACTACATACGTATAAATTAATTTGTGTCTTAACAGCTCTTGAATTGAGCGTAAATCTATCCCTGCTTGTGTAAAATGAGATTATTAATGCTAATGAAATAATTACCATAAGCTATTCTTTCTTTATTAAACCTCTTTTAGATGTTTATTATTTAATCCACTCTATGAGAACAAATTAAAATAAGTGCACTATAATTAAGAAAAAATTATTATGAAAGTATTTCAAATGGATATAGTGCTACAAATAGAAAACATCATAGAAAAAAATGGTTCGGATTTTGAACTCTCAAAACTTTTCAAAGAGTATATAACACAATACAAAGCTTCTCTACCAGAACTTTTTCAAAGTACACAGGGAAAAGACTTTTTAGTCAAACACACCAAAAAACTTGACTCAATTTTGGAGCTCATGTACAAAACAGTGCTTA
>MIBW01000024.1:5448-5590 GCA_001829625.1 Sulfurimonas sp. GWF2_37_8
TTCCTATCGCTATCGTTGCGCTTGGGAGTTATGGACGCGAACAGTTATGTGTGCATAGCGATATCGACCTACTCATAGTTTATGAAGATGTCAGTGGCTACAACCTTGAGCTTATCATCGAAAAACTTTTTTATATGGCACT
>MIBW01000025.1 GCA_001829625.1 Sulfurimonas sp. GWF2_37_8
TGCCTCAAAATACTATTATCTATGTTATTGATTATCAGGTGCTCAAAAAAAGCGATAAAAAAATGTTTTGTGACTTGATTGCAAACAAAAAAGTTATCGTTACAAGCAGCGATAAAATAGAAGATGTTAAGTATCAGGTTATAGAAATGAAAAGCGAAAACAACATCTTTGACAAAGGAGATATTCTTCCAATAGAAGATTATGTACGGTATATCGTTTTGAACTACCAAAATAAATATCCTGACACTGAACTCTCCAAAAAACTCGGAATTTCGAGAAAAAGCTTATGGGAAAAGAGAAAAAAGTATGACATCATCAAGAAAAAATAAAACACTTTTCATCGATAAAGAGGCAGCTTCCGTACTTGAACTTGTCAAAGGTGGGCTTCTGTATCCCGTCACCAAACTCATGGGGGAAGCTGAATCCAAAGTTGTGCTTGAGACTTCACTTGTCGATAGTAAATCTTTCCCTTTTCCATTTATCCTTGCACCTTCAGGCAAGATGAATCATCAAGTTCTCAAATCCCTCACACCTGGTGAAGCTGTAGATATTATCTGTAATCATGAAACTTTTGCAACTCTTATCGTTGATGAAGTTTTTGAGATAGATCCAAGTGAGCGAACCAAACACATCTACGGTACAGATGATTTGGGACATCCAGGTGTTATGAACACTATGAAACGCCTAGGTAAGCTTGCAATTTGTGGGGAATATACTCTTACTCATCCAAAAGAAAATGAAAATGTTAAAGCTATCAAAGAAGCAAAAGAACTTATGGGTGCAAAACATATAAGTTCTCTTTTTATGGCAGCGAATCCTCTCCATAGAGCACATGAGCGCCTTATCCGTGAAACCCTTGATGCAACAGATTTGCTCATCATTTTTTTACTCAAACCTTACAACAACCAAAATCTGAGTTATGATATACGCAAAGAGTCTCTAGAATTTTTTATCAATAACTATCTTCCAAAAAATCGTGTCATCATTGTTCCTCTTGAGAACAGCTATATTTTTGCAGGTTATAACGAAATCATCATTGATGCTATTGTCGCCAGTAATTATGGCTGTAATAGAATGAGTGTTGGTAGAAATCATGCTGGGTTGGGTATGTTTTACGACTGTAACTCCAACAAATCTATCATCGATAAAGTAGTCGGTATTGATATGGAAATTAAAATATCAAGTGAATATGTTTATTGCGATAAATGCCGAACACTTGTCTCAAAATCAAGTTGCCCACATGGACAACATCACCAGATATCTTACCACTCAGACTCTATACTCGAACTTTTAGAACTCGGTATTTTACCGCCTGCTGTACTTATCCGCAAAGAGATCTCTGCGTTTATACTCTCTAAGCTAATTCCAAACCGCTTTAAAAATCTTGAAAAACTCTATTACCACCTACTGCCTGCAGGAGGGCTTTTAGAAGAGCACACAGAAAAAGATTTTTATCTTGAATTTATGAAAATGTACCAAACAACATCGCTTACTTAAATTTAAAGACTTTGCCTCTCTAGTTACTTCTACACATCGTGCTTAGTAACTAGTAAATCATCGCAAAACTTTATTCATCAACTCCGCGTAATCTTTCACACAATCATAAGTAATACTTGCATCATTTAAACACTCAAAATATTTTTTGGCATATTGAATTTTCATATCCTCACTTCCTTTGAGTTGTAGCTCATCACAATTGCCTTTGGTCTCCGCCACAAAATATATATCTTTTTTGTCTGAACCATTAAAAACAACTGCCCAATCAGGATTATAATTTCCCATCGGAGTCGGTATTTTAAAATCATTCGGAAGTTTTGCATACACGACAATTTGCCCACTGTCCATAGCTTTTGCAAAATCTCTCTCTACACCCGAATCTGATTTGAGATAATCATAAATATGTTTTTTTACTTCTATCGTGTCACTTGCAAGGTTACATTTAAAGTGTGGTATCGTAAAAATATCCGTCTCATAAATAGCATCTGTTTTAAAATATTTGATGCCACTTACAAGCATTTTTGCTTTTTGCGTGTTGATGATTTTTGTAACTTTTAAAATAAAATCCTCAGGATTTGTTTTAAACATGCCAAACTTATTTTCTCTCATTTCGCTCAAAATTCCTACAACTGTTTTTCTAGTGAGCTGTGTATTTTTGACCACTTCGCCCACCAAATCATACTTTGTGCTTCCAAGTTCATAACTCACTGACTCGTAACTGTTTTGCACATCTTGCATGATGGTTTTATCTTTTGCCAAATCATCCACTTTTAAACTCTCTTTTTGTGAGGAGGAAGCGATATGCACTTTTACTTTTGTCACTTCAAGTGTCTGATTTATGGCTTCGACACTGCTTTTTATAAGCTCAGAACTCTCAACATTGATTTTGTAAGTTGCTTGTGCATTTATCTTTTTCCACAACTCTTGAAACTCTTTTTTGTCAAAATTTGCATTTGGTTTGAGTATCATCTCGCTGATAGCTTTTTCATTTCCTATCATGCCCTTAACAACTACGCTGCTACTTGCTTTTTTTACCAACTCTTGAAGCTCTTTTTCAAATCCTACAAACTGAGGCAACACTTCAAAATCATCATTTTTAAAATCTTTTATAGCTTGAGCAGTTATAAACTCATCCTCGCCTATGTACCCTTTTTGTTTCCAATCTTTTACAAGTTCCATCGCCAAAGCTTTATCGATTTTCAGTTCTTCGCCTTTGGCATTTGAGAGTGTAATTTTGGTTAAAACTTCTACGGTTATTTTTGTCTCACGGCTTAAGCTCTCCAAAATCTCCCTTTGAAGCGTACTTGCAAACTCATCATATGACTCACTTGCTATCACGGTTAAGTTATTTATTGCAAAAAATTCACTCTCCAAAACGCTTACATCTTGTCTTATTCCGTTTTTATCCACACAAATCCTTAGCCCTCTTCCTATCTCTTGTCTTTTGCTATCGGTTGAATTTGAGTGTTTTAAAGTACATATTTGAAACACATTCGGATTGTCCCACCCCTCTTTTAAAGCACTATGAGAAAATATAAACCGCGTAGGCTCTTTTAAATCAAGCAGTTTTTCTTTCTCTTTCATAATCAAATCATACGCATTCACATCGTTAGAAATCTCACTCTCTTTTGTAAGCGGTCGCCCCTTTTTATCGATAGAAAAGTACCCTTTATGAATAGTGTTTATATCAAAACTATCTACATATTTAAAATATTTTGCATCCAAAAGTGTTCGCTCTTCTTCCAAAACTTTTGCATATTCCTCTTCAAAAATCTCTTCATATTCGCCTTTGAGAAGCGTTTTATCTTCACCATACACTCTATATTTTGCAACCTCATCTATAAAAAACAGGCTTAGCACTTTTATATCTTTTTCATAAAGTTCTTTCTCTTTTTGGATATGGCTTCGCACTGTTTCTCGTATTTGAATCCGTCTTAAGTGTTTTTCGCCCACCGAGCCATTCACTTCGCCCGTTTGAAGTTTGACACCATTCAAAAACCGTATGCTATTTTCAAATCCGTTTATTTGTGCCACTATAAAGTTATCTTGATATTGGCTGAGTTCGTTTGAGAGTTTAAAAAGATTATCTCCCTCATGCACATGAACTATTTTTTTTGCAATGCTCTCTTTGAGTTTCACATCTATTTCAAGCACGGCATGTGGATTTTTATTTTTACTCAAAACGATGGTGTCAAAATAGATATATCCACCCGTCGCACTATCGCCTTTGACGGATATTGCTTTTACAGATATTTTTTTAACAAGCTTTTGGTTATACGCATCTATGGCATCGAGTCGATACACTTTATGAAAATCTTCTTTATGTGTTGCCGAATACCGAAGTGAGAAAAGTGGCTTAAACTCTTGTAGCTTACTCTCAGCCGTTTTTCCAAGCCTTTGCGGTTCATCTATGATAAGGATTGGCTTAGTGGCGTTAATCACATCTATTGGTCTTCTAGTCTGCATACTATCTTGCTTCTCATAGATTTTTCTACTCTCTTGCGAAGCTGTGGCAAATGCTTGATAGTTCATGATGATGACTTCTATCGCACTGCTAGAAGCAAAAGTGCTTATATTTGTAAGGTTTGAGCTGTTTTTTGTATCATAAATAAAGTATCGTATTTTTTTGCCAAATTCAAGTTTGAAATGTTCCGCCGTAATCTCCAAAGATTTATGCACTCCCTCTCGAATGGCGATACTCGGAACAATAATAATAAATTTACTCCAGCCATATAGCCTGTTAAGTTCAAACATGGTTTTAGTATAAACAAAAGTTTTACCAGTTCCTGTTTCCATCTCAACTGTAAAGTTGAGTCCAGTTTTCATCTCCGTACTCACTTTTAAAAGTGTGTCTTTTTTTTGCACTTTTTGGATATTTGCCAACATATCAAGATGCGGTTCAAGCTCTTTATTTGAAAATCTTTTGATGATTTGCTCTTCTTTTATTAAGCCGTTTATTATAGTTTTTCTCTCTACTATATCTTCTCTGCTCCCCTTGCTTTGACCCTCAAAGAGTTCTACAACTGCTTGAACTGCATCGCTTTGGTACGCTTGCGTTTTAAACTGTAATTTCATAAATCCTCCTATTTACTTTTTATTATTGACAATTTATTATCGATTAGTTATAATCATCCCCGTAATTCGCCTTTGGGCAGCCCCACTTGCACCCATAAGTTCTAGGCTTAGCAAGTGGGATCAATCAATCTTCTTGATTTTTCCTGCAAAATCTTAAAATCATTTTTATCTATCCAACCAATTTTACTCATAAGTCTTTTTATACTGAATGTTTTTATTTGCAGTATCATCGCTGATACTTTGATGCTGTTTTTATTTTTATCAAGATACTCAAAGCTATGAAAATAATCACTATTTTGCCGAATATTTGTAGTAGTAGGAATCCCCAAAAATAAGTCACTTGTAAGTTTTCTCACAATAACAATAGGTCTAGTAAAGTTTTCATTTTTTCCATACTCTTCACTACCAATATTTTGTCCTAGTTTCATCCAGTATATCTCTCTTTGTTTGATTCCAAATTTTTTTACATCACTTTTATATGTCTCTTTTTTTATCTCATTCCATTTGTTAAACGAATCATCCATAGTGCAGCCTTACTATTTTTTTATATCGTATCAGACAAGAACAGTTTCTCTAAAAAATATAGCATTTTGCAATATTTAATTACTTTTTAAAGTACAGAAACAGTCGTAACACTTGACAACTCTTGAACTGCGTTTATTTTGTCGTTGTCATCTTTGAAACAGCCGTCTTTTAGGACTACTTGGTAGGGTTTGAGTTTTTTTATCTCC
Source organism: Sulfurimonas sp. GWF2_37_8 (assembly GCA_001829625.1). Classification (GTDB taxonomy): domain Bacteria; phylum Campylobacterota; class Campylobacteria; order Campylobacterales; family Sulfurimonadaceae; genus Sulfurimonas. The sequence goes on from MIBW01000025.1 coordinate 5,304, forward strand.
GCAATTACGAGTAAAGAGATGTTATCTTCAAGACATGCTATGAGTTCATTGTTTTCTAGCATGTAGATTTTTGTGCCATCCACGGTTTGGGGTGTGATTTTGAGTGAGAGTTCTATGCCGAGGTCAAGCATGATTTGAAACAGCAGGTCTAAATCTGTTCGCTCTTCTTTGATGTTTGTTTGAAAGTCGAAAATATCTTTTTGTGTCAGATTGTTTGGATGATAATAAACATCTTTGAAGTTTGTGCTATCGATTTTTAGGACACGAAAGCCGATATCTAAGTTTTTTTGAGATTCCGTGTCAAGCACGGAATGACGAGCGGAATCATTTTGGATTTTATTTTCGTAATTCTGTGTTTTATTTTCGTCATTCTGAACTTGATTCAGAATCTTCTGTCCCGCACGGCGAATTCTCTCTTTGCCTATTTCACAAATATTTTTATA
>MIBW01000026.1:0-147 GCA_001829625.1 Sulfurimonas sp. GWF2_37_8
ATTTTAAAGGAGTAAGATATGAGTATTGAAGCATTTTCTGTAGAAGAGGCGCGTAATATAAGCGGAGCAAGAATCATCGCGGTTGGTGTTGGTGGCGGTGGCGGTAACATGATAGGTCATATGATTAATCAAGGTGTAACTGGTATA
>MIBW01000026.1:193-5733 GCA_001829625.1 Sulfurimonas sp. GWF2_37_8
CTGCCGCATCAAAGATTCAAATCGGTACAAAACTTACAAAAGGTCTTGGTGCAGGTATGAAACCTGCAGTAGGTAGAGACTCTGCTCTTGAAAGCTATGATGAGATCAAAGCTGCACTTATTGGTGCGGATATTGTTTTTATCTCAGCTGGCTTAGGTGGTGGAACAGGTACAGGTGCTGCGCCTATCGTTGCACAAATTGCAAAAGAAGTTGGCGCTTTAACGATATCAGTAGTTACTAAACCTTTTAAATTTGAAGGGAACAAACGTATCAAACTTGCTGAAGATGGCTTGGAAGAACTTAAAAAAGAGAGTGATTCTATCGTTGTTATACCAAACGACAAACTTCTTACTATCATCGACAGAAAACTTGGTCTCAAAGACAGTTTTAAAATTGTTGACGGCGTTTTAGCTCAAGCTGTTAGCGGTACTTCAGGTGTTATTCTCTCAAGTGGTGAGAATGATATCAACCTAGACTTCGCGGACTTAAAAACAGTCATGAGCCATAAAGGTATGGCACTTATGGGCGTTGGCGAGCATGAGGGTGAAAATGCAGCTTATGAAGCTATCAAAGCTGCTATTGAGTCTCCACTTCTTGACAATATGTCAATCAATGGCGCGATGGGTGTTTTGGTTCACTTCAAAATGCACCCTGAATTTCCAATGATGGAAATTGCTGAAGCAATGGATGTTGTTCATGACAGCGCTCATGACGATGCTGAAGTTATCTGGGGAACATCAACTGATGCAAATATGCCTCAAGACTATATCAAAATCACTATCGTAGCAACTGGTTTTGAAAAAAATATCCTCACTAAAGAGCTCTCAAATAATGGCGACTTTGTAGGCGAACACATCCCTCCACGCGCAAAAGTCCGCCCAAGACTTGTAGTTGGCGGTGATTTAAACAGTGATTATCTTGATATCCCTGCGTATATGAGACAACAACAAGACTAAGTAACTTTATTGCACTCCTTTGAAAAAATCATGAAGGCCAAAAGTTTACTTGGTCTGCGTGAGAAATCCTCCTTAAAAGAAATCAAACTCAAATACAAAAATCTCATGAAAAAATGGCATCCAGACAAACATAAAGATGATGTTCAAAAAGCCACACAGATGAGTATGCTGATAAATGAAGCCTATGAAATTATTCTAGATTATTGCAGCAACTATGAATACTCTTTTGATGAAGAGCACATTAAAAAAACTTCCTTCTCCCCATCTGAATGGTGGCATGATAAATTTGGTGGCAAATAGCTTATTGATAAATATCAAATATTTTTAGACATCTCTTGTGTAGAATATGCAAAAAAGAGAGATTTGTCATGAAAAAAATATTTTTATCGCTGCTATTACTGGCACAATTTTCTTTAGCTGATGATTTCCCAAAACGCATAGAAGAACTTCCTCAAAAAGAGATGATTTCTCAAAATAAACTCATTATCAATCTATTTGTTGAAGAAATATCAAAAACACTGCCCAAAGAAATAGATAAATACACCCGACTCTCCAGCGTTACAAGTAAAGATTTGACACTCATTTACATTTTTGAAATAAACGCAGAAACAAAAAGTGATGAAGCAATTCAAAAAGAAGATAAAACACGCATGAAAAACTCTGTAACACAAGGTATTTGTCAATCCTCTAAAAGATTTTTGGATGCACAAGTCAATATTTCTTATTTATACCTCAGTGCAAAAACAAAAGCGGAACTATTTAGGTTTGATGTCACGCAAACTGACTGTATCAACTTGTAAAAGAATTGATATCATTCAATTACTATTGGGAAACAATTTGTCAGTAAAAAATGTCATAAAATCTTTAAATTCTTTTAGAACTTTTAATGATGAACAATTAGAAATTCTTTCATCTATATCTTCGGTATATTCCTATAATAAAGAGTATATTTTACATTATGAAAAAAAAGAAAACGGCAATCTACTTTTTCTCATCGAGGGTTTAGCAAAAGCTTATAAAATAGACAAACACAATAATGAGATTTTTTTGTACTATATCTACAAAAATTCTCTTTTATCTGAAATATCCGACATCTATAACGATACAATCCGTTCTTTTTCCAATATAGAACTTCTTGAAGATTCTAAAATCTTAACCATAGATTATAAACTTTTTAAAGAATATTTCATCAATAACAATATTTTTTGTCTTCATTTTATAAATGAAATCATTCTAAAGTCCAAACAGATGCAATCTTTAATCAACAGAGAATTTTTATTTGATTCCGTACAAAAAGTTGCTATGACACTAGACTCTGATATCAATATGTTCAATAACTTCAAGAGACATGATATTTCACTCATCTTACATATTCAACCTGCTACGCTCTCAAGAGTTCTCAACAAGCTAAAACGCAATAAGATAATCGATATAATACATGGAGAAGTGACTGTATTGGATTATCCTGCCTTAGAAAATATTTACAAGGAGTAGCTACATGACAAGAATAAAAATACTCGGTTTTTTAATTTTTGCTCTCTCAATAGCATTAACTTTCTTATCATACTCCCTCAGCCAAGAAAATAAGATAAATACAACTATGCTCAATACTATCAATGAGCAAAAAGCTTTTACGCAAGAAATATCAAAAAATATCTTTTATATTTATACTCATAAAAACGCATCCCCAAAACAACTCAATGCTTCTATAAAGATGTTTTTATCTAATCTAAACAATAAAAATGAACTATTGAGCCATATCGATTCAGAAGAAATACAAAAACAGAGTGATGCGATTATTGTATTATGGAATATATTTTATAAACGTGTCCAAGATTTCAAAGATCAGAGCAAGGTGACTTCAGCATATTCGAATATTATCTTAGAAGAGACCGTCAAAGATATTTATAACACAAATCTAAAACTGATATATGAATTTGAAAAAATGATTCAATTACACAAAATGTATTTTACTCAAACGCAAGAGACATATAAATATATACAATTTATTTTATTTTTTACTTTAGTTGCACTGCTTATCTATTTATTTACGCAGCTCAAAGAGCTTTTACTTTTTATACAAAAATTTCTGGATACTTCAAAAAAAATAATTACAAATTCCACTATTAAGGACTTAGTACCTATCTCATGCAAGCATCACAACAATCAAGAAATCATGCAAGCTGCAAATAATTTTAATCTTCTTGTAGAAAAAATCAACCAATCTGTAAAATATTCAAGCGAAGTTTTGGAGCATTCTTACTACTCTTTAGAATTAGTAGAACAAAATATCGAAGACCTCATCACACTGTTAAATGCCATGAATGAAGACGAAGAGCTTGATAACACTGTAGATAAACAAGAAGATACAGTTATTCAATCTTTGGAAGAGTTGACCAGCGCAATATTAAATTTGAAAAATTTAAAAAAAGATTTAGATAATTTAATTTCTCACAACTCCGTAAAATAATCTTAAAAAGTAATATTAATTTTATATTTTGACTTTAGTCAAATTATAGCCTCTGCGTTTGTACTATCATTCAGCATCAATTGAGTATATGGCTGAATTTTTTTGACTGCTTATACTTGAAAGAAGACTAAGGAGAAGAAGATGAATAAGCACTTTAATAAGCTCTCGTCACTTATTTTAGGTACTACTTTAGCTGCTACGGTTGCATCCGCTGCAGGTGGAGATTTACAAAAAGTTATGAAAGACAGAGGCTTAACGGAAAACGATGTTATTCGTGCCGCAAAAACTTACAACCCTACCGGCGGTAGAGATGAGTTTATTGTATTTAGTTCTGGTGGACAAAGTGGACAAGTAATTGTTTATGGCGTTCCATCTATGAGAATTTTAAAATATATCGCTGTATTTACCCCTGAACCTTGGCAAGGATATGGCTTTGATGAAGAATCATTAACTGTACTTAGACAAGGAAATATTAGAGGAAGAGAGATTAACTGGGGCGACACTCACCACCCTGCACTCTCAGAAAAAGATGGTAAATATGACGGGAAATGGTTAGCAATCAACGATAAAGCAAACCCTCGTATTGCAATTATAGATTTGGAAGATTTTGAAACAAAACAAATTGTTGTAAATCCTGTTTTTAAATCAGCTCACGGCGGTTCGTTTTTTACACAAAACTCTGAGTATATTATTGAAGCTGCACAATATGGTGCCCCACTTGATAATGATTACCACCCAATTGAAGACTACAAAGAAACATACCGCGGTGGTGTGACACTTTGGAAGTTTGATACAAAAAAAGGTCGCATTGACGAAAAAGAATCTTTTACTCTTGAATTACCTCCATATATGCAAGATTTAAGTGACTCCGGTAAAGCTATGTCTGATGGTTGGGGATTTACGAACTCTTTCAACACAGAAATGTACACAGGTGGAATCGAAGTTGGTATGCCACCTAACGAAGCTGGTATGAGCAGAAATGACACCGACTTTCTTCATGTATATAACTGGAAAAAATTAGCAGAAGTTGCTAAAGATCCAAAAAATGTAAAAATTATCAATGGGCATAAAGTCATTCCTATGGACATAGCTGTTAAAAATGATACTATTTTCTTAATTCCTGAGCCAAAATCTCCACACGGTGTTGATGTTGACCCTACTGGAAAGTACATCGTTGTTTGTGGAAAGTTAGATACACATGCTTCAGTTTATGATTTTGAAAAAATTCAAAAACTCATCAAAAATAAAGAGTATGCAGGAAAAGACCCATATGGTATTCCTATTTTAGATATGAAATCATCTCTTCACGGTCAAGCAGAACTTGGACTTGGGCCATTGCATAATCAATTCTCAGATGTAGATGGAGAAATATATACTTCACTCTATGTAGATAGCCAAATTGTAAAATGGAATTTTAAAACTCTCAAAGTTTTAGATAAAGAAAATGTACATTATAACGTTGGCCACTTATGTGGTATGGAAAGTGAGACGAGAGACCCTCAAGGAAAATATATCATCTCACTCAATAAACTTGCGATTGATAGATTCCAAAATGTTGGGCCGTTGCATCCACAAAACCACCAACTCATCGATATTAGCGGTAAAACAATGGATCTTCTTGTTGACATGCCTTTACCGTTAGGTGAACCGCATAATGCAGTTGCTATTAGAGCTGAAAAACTGCACGCAGAAGTTAGATACCCAATGGGTACAAACACAAGAACTGGTGAGCAGCATATAGGAAAAACTTTAGCTGGGCAAGAAAAAATCGTAAGAGACGGAAATAAAGTAACCATCTATGCAACAATGGTGAGATCACACATTAACCCTGAGCGAATCACTGTGAACAAGGGTGATGAAGTTACGATGTACCTCACAAACCTTGAACGAGCGCAAGATGAAACGCATGGTTTTACAGTTGACCATTACAATGTTCATGCTTCATTAGAACCGGGTGAAACTTCGACTATCAAGTTTAAAGCCGACATTGAGGGTGTTTTCCCTTACTACTGTACAGAGTTTTGTTCTGCTCTTCACCTAGAAATGATGGGTTATTTAATGGTAAAAGACCCAAGCAAAAAATATGAGTCAGCACAAAAAGTAAAAATGCAAAC
>MIBW01000027.1:0-3322 GCA_001829625.1 Sulfurimonas sp. GWF2_37_8
CTACGCAGTTTGAAAAGCATGTGGAGTTTTTTTGGGAAAGTATTAGGAGTTAAGATATTAAATAATATGGATACTATTTAATATTAATTTGAAGATCTAAAAAAAAGACAACTCACATGGAGTTGTCTTTTGAGCTACTATTTTGCCATAGCTTCTTTTGCATATTTTTCGCCAAGTTCATAAGCTTTTAGATTTGCAGCATGAACTTTAGCTGGTACTTTTGAAAGCATAGTATCTACTAATGTTTGTCTTTCAATTGCATTTTGCATAGTATTTGCTATTGCTAATGCAACCACAGATTGAGTAATAACATTACCAACCTCTTCTTTTGCGATAGTAATAATAGGAATCTCATGGATTTTCCACATTTTTCTATCTTCATCTGTTGGATGTACAAGATTTGGATCAACAACGATTGTGCCACCTGGAGTTACACCACTTTTAAAAGAGTTATAGCTTACTTGCGCGACAGAAAGCATAAAATCAATTTCACCATCATTTGCGTATGGATAAAAAATTTCTTCATCATCCAATGTAATATCAACAACAGTTGGCCCACCACGAACTTGTGATGTATATGTAGCAGTTTTCAGACCTTCTCCACCACTTTTAATTTTTGCAGCTGCAAAAATCTCACCAGCCAAAAGAACACCTTGTCCACCAACACCAGTAAATCTCATTAAGTTTCTAGCCATTATGTCCCCTTATATTTTTTTAGCAAAGTCATCTTGAGAAATTGTTTTTCTCTGACCTTGGTGTACTTTAATAATCTCAGCGTACATATCACAATATTCATCAGCTTCTGTATCTTCTTTTAGGATACCAGTAGGAAGTAAGTTGATACGCTCTTGCGGAGTCATAGCATCGTATTTTTTCTTAGGTGTAGTAATACTGTCAATCCACTCAAGATTTTCCATAGCCGAAGCCATTTTATTTTTTCTACCAAGGTTGATATGACAATTTGAAAGGATGTCAAGACATGCAAAACCTCTGTGTTCCAAAGCTTTTACAAAAACTTTTTCAAGTTTTTTAGGATCAAGCATTGACTCACGAGCAACAAAAGACGCTCCTGCAGCAATAGCTAAGTTACAAGTATCAAATGTTGGATCGATATTACCAGCTTTTTGAGAAACTGTCCACATACCTTTTGGTGTAGTTGGAGAAGTTTGAGAATTTGTTAAACCGTAAATAAAGTTGTTGATAATAATCATAGTAATGTCTATGTTTCTTCTACAACCATGAATCGTGTGGTTACCACCGATTGCTAGCGCATCACCATCGCCTGCTACACAGATAACATATTTGTCTGGGTGAACAAGTTTAATCCCTGTTGCAAACGCAACTGTACGACCGTGTGTTGTATGTACTGTATTAAAGTCAACGTATGATGAAAATCTTCCTGAACAACCAATTCCAGAAACGACACACACATCATCTCTATTGATACCTAGTTTATCGATAGCTCTAACAAAAGCTTTAAGAATAACACCATCACCACAACCCCAACACCATAGTGTTGGCATTTTTTCTAGTCTTAAATATTTATCATAATTAAATGCCATGTTATAGCTCCTTTACTTTATTTACAATCTCATAAGGAGATATTGGTCTTCCATTTACTTTGAATAAACCTTCGATATCAAGTCTTCCAGTTGAGCGCTGTACTTCATCTCTGTATTGACCAATATTTAATTCAACCACTAAAATTTTAGGGATTTTAGCTCCAAGTTCTCTCATTCTATCTTGTGGACTTGGCCATAAAGTAATTGGTCTGAATAAACCAGCTTTGATACCTGCAGCTCTTAAGTGACGGATAGCTTCTTTTGCTGCTAGTGATACAGAACCGTAAGCAATAATTAAAATCTCAGCATCATCAACAAAAAATTCTTCATTCGATTCGATTTCATCTTTGTGTAATTCAACTTTATCTTCAAGACGTTGGATAAGTTTACGACAAGTTTCAATCTCTTCGGTTGGAAACCCTTTTGCATCGTGGTGTAAACCAGTAAAGTGGTATCTATAGCCCTTAAACATTGGATTAAGAACTGCTGGCTGGTCATGTTCACATGCATAAGGACGGTAATCTTCAGGTGCTCCATCGAAAAATTTACGAGGAACGATACCATTAGTAACTTCTTCTTCTGTAGGAAGCATCGCTTTTCCGTGCATATGACCTATAGTCTCATCCAAAAGAACAAATACAGGTTGCATAAATCTATCAGCAAGATTAAATGCTCTTACTGTTTCTGTATAACACTCAGCTAAAGAACCAGCACATAAAGTAATTGATTTGTAGTCACCATGAGATGGATTTTTTGCTTGAGCGACGTCACCTTGAGATACACGAGTTGGAAGACCTGTTGACGGACCACCACGCATAACATTTACAACTACTAAAGGAACTTCGGTCATTTGAGCTAAACCTAGGTTTTCTGCTTTAAGTGAAATACCAGGACCTGAAGTCGCAGTCATTGTTCTAACACCAGCCATACCAGCACCGATGGCCGCAGCAACACCAGCAATCTCATCTTCCATCTGAATACATGTGCCACCAACCTCTGGCATTAAGTCAGACATTTCGTGCATTACTTCACTTGACGGAGTAATTGGATACCCGCCGAAAAATTTACATCCCGCATCTCTTGCAGCTAATGCTGATAATTCATTACCAGTTGAAATTACTTCTCTTGTCGCCATTATTTAACTCCTTGTAGATCAAGTGACATATAATTGTTCGCTTTAATTGCCATTTGACGTGCTTTAGCTTCATCTGTTAATTTAGCAAATTTATAATCTTTCTTCTCTGCTACATAAATAGCAAAATCAGGGCATGAAAGTTCACACTCATTACATCCAATACACGATTCTGGATGATTTATTGAAATCATTGCACCTAGTGTTGATGTATGATCATATTTCATTCCAAGCACGCCAGACGGGCATACAGATACACATATATCACACGCTTTACAGTTACTAGTATTTACCCAAACAGGTGCATTGTTTACGTTTTCAGTCATTGCAGTTCCCATTTACTCTCCTATTTTATTATTTGCAGATTCATCTGCATTATCATTGATACTAAATTTTCCTATAGCACACGAAACGAAACTTTTAGCTTTGAGGCTAATTGTATTTCCGAAGCTATCTTCCTCGTCATAAAGAGGATAACCTAATTTTCTTAAAAGAGGTCCAAGTTGTGCTAATGACGCCTCATTTTTCGCATTGACTGTTACTTTGCGAGGCTCGCACGAGAGGTCAACTGATACATCTTCAAAACCCTCTTTTTCAAGAATTTTTATGATGGTATTTGCGCAGCCCG
>MIBW01000027.1:3360-5663 GCA_001829625.1 Sulfurimonas sp. GWF2_37_8
TATTTTTTAGCTAAAACTTCAGCTACAGCTTTTCCGATTTCAGCCGGAGAAACTACAACTCTAACACCAGCAGCGCTCAGTGCTGCCATTTTTTCAGCTGCAGTTCCTGCACCACCAGATACAATTGCTCCAGCATGACCCATACGTTTTCCAGCAGGTGCTGTTTGACCAGCAATAAATGCAACCACTGGTTTCGTGATATGTTCTTTAATGTATGCTGCTGCCTGAATTTCAAGATCTCCGCCAATTTCACCAATCATGACAATTGCTTCAGTCTCTGGATCTGCTTCAAACATTGGAAGAAGTTGTTTATATGAAAGACCTATAATTGGGTCTCCACCGATACCTACAGCAGTAGTAATACCAAAACCTTCTTTACATACTTGATTTGCACCTTCGTATGTCAATGTGCCAGATTTAGATATAAGACCAACATTACCTTTTTTAAAAATCATACCAGGCATGATACCAATCTTGCACTCTTCAGCGGTGATGATTCCAGGACAGTTTGGTCCGATTGTCATCATACCGTGTTTTACAGCAAACGCTTTAGCTGCTTGCATATCACGAACAGGAGCACCTTCTGTGATAATTACAGCAAGTTCAATTCCAGCATCCGCAGCTTCCATAACAGCATCAGCAACAAACGCAGGTGGAACAAAAATCATTGATACTGTAGCACCAGTTTGCGCAACTGCTTCTTTAACCGTATTAAAAACAGGTTGTCCTAAATGCTCAGTACCGCCTTTGTTTGGTGTAACACCACCAACAATTTTTGTCCCATAAGCCATACATTGTTCCGCATGAAAAGAACCCTCTTTACCCGTAAAACCTTGAACGATAACTTTTGTGTCTTTGTTAACTAAAATACTCATATAAATTATTCTCCTTTCGCTGCGCGCACTGCTTTTGCTGCGCCATCTGCTAAATCTGATGCAACAATTACATTTGCAATATTTGCATTTTTAAGAATTTCTGCTGCTTCTGGTGCATTTGTACCATCAAGTCTTACGATAACTGGAACATGAACATCTACAAGTTTTGTAGCTTCTAGGATACCGTTAGCAATACGATCACATCTTACGATACCACCAAAAATATTTACAAAGATAGCTTTTACATTTGGATTTTTAAGAATAATTTGGAAACCTTTTGCAACTGTCTCTGCGTTTGCAGAACCACCAACATCAAGGAAATTCGCAGGTGTGCCGCCCATATAGTTAATCGTATCCATAGTACCCATTGCAAGACCAGCACCATTTACCATACAACCGATTTCACCATCAAGAGAGATATAAGAGAGACCATAACGGCTTGCTTCACGCTCATCTGCATCTTCTTCGGAGATATCACGCATATCTTCGATATCTGGATGACGTCCTAGTGCTGAATCATCAAATCCCATTTTACCATCAAGTGCTAAAAAGTCACCGCTTCCAGTTTTAATGAGAGGATTGATTTCTATCATCTCTGCATCATTTTCCATATAAACTTTGTAAAGTGCCGCTGCAAATTTTATAAATTTACCCTGCTCTTCTTTTGCAAGACCAAGACCAAACGCAAGTTCACGCCCGTGATAACCTTGAAAACCGATAGCTGGGTCAACAGCTACTTTGATGATTTTTTCAGGAGTATTGTGTGCAACATCTTCAATTGCCATACCGCCTTCAGTAGAAGCCATAATAACAGGCATTTCTTTAGCACGGTCAAGAACAACGCCTAAATAGAGCTCATCTTTGATATCAGCGCCCTCTTCTATGTACACTTTTTGTACTAGCTTCCCTTCAGGTCCTGTTTGGTGTGTTATCAAAGTCATTCCCAAAATTTCTGAAGCAAGCGTTTTAACTTCATCTAATGAACGAGCAAGTTTAACACCGCCACCAAGTCCACGGCCTCCAGCATGTATCTGCGCTTTAACAACCCAAACATTTCCACCCAACTCTTGCGCATTCGTCATCGCTTGAGAAGGCGTGTTAGCTATAATTCCTCTTGGTGTCGGAACACCATACTTAGCAAAAATTTGCTTCGCTTGATACTCATGTATATTCATTTATTCTCCTTGTTTTAAGTTGGAAATTACGCCTTTAAAGCATAAAATTTAGTTTCACACTGCAGTAGTTTTTAAGCCTTGGGTGCAATCATCTCTTCTGGTTTAACATATGCATCAAATTGTTCTGCAGTTAAAAGTCCTAGCTCAATCGCCGTTGCCTTTAACGTAGAGTTATTTTTGTGTGCAGTTTTTGCTATTTTTGCTGCGTTTTCATAACCGATGTATGGATTTAACGCTGTTACAAGCATCAATG
>MIBW01000028.1:0-3008 GCA_001829625.1 Sulfurimonas sp. GWF2_37_8
AAAGATTATCAACTGGAATATTGAAAAAACCTTGGATTTGACCTGCGTGCAGATCTATAGTTACAACTCTGTCAATGCCAGCTGTTTGGTACATATCTGCTACGAGTTTTGCGGTGATAGGAACACGAGGAGCGGCTTTACGATCTTGTCTTGCATATCCGTAATAAGGGACAACAGCAGTAATACTTGAAGCAGAAGAGCGGCGAAGCGCGTCCGTCATAATAAGAAGTTCCATTAAATTATAATTTGATGGAGCACCGGTTGACTGGATAATGAAAACATCACGTCCACGCACACTTTCAGCGATTTGAATAGAGATTTCTCCATCACTGAATCTTTTAACATCGGCCTTAGCTAATGGAACATCTAATATTTGGCAAACTTCTTTACCAAACTCAACACTAGCAGAACCAGCAAAAATCTTATAACCACGCATGGAATTCCTTTATGGGAAATTGAATGGGCGAATTATACAAGATTAGTTCTGAGGTGCTGTTAAAACGAAATACTTAAACGCAGTTTTTGCAAACTCCAGATAAAACTAAATCTGCTTTGCTTATCTCAAAATTTTTTAAAGTGGACACGGTATTAACGATAGCGTTAAGATCTAGAATAATATCGTTTATTTTTCCGCATTTTTCACATATGGTATGGGAATGAGATTCTTTTGTTAACTCATAGACAGATTTGTAATTGGGAAGTTTAACCTCTTGAATAAATGTGTTTTCAAGCATTAAGTTTATATTTTTGTATATGGTCGCCAAAGATATAGAACTAAATTTTTTAATCATTACTTCATACAGGGCATCTATACTCATGTGCCCATGCATATAAAGCATATCTACAATAGCCAAACGCTGTGGCGTAGCTTTTAAATTATGATTGCGTAGCATTTGTGTGTAATTATTCATAGCGAAATTATACACTATTGGAGTTTAAAGGATAAAAATTATCTATAATCTTTAATAATACTCTTAGTATCTGATGTTATGCGCTTAGATAAAGCTGTTTAAGTTGCAGGAAGTTTAGTTTCTGCAACTTAAAACGCAGTTATTTTTTAGCAGTTTGACATTTTCCTGCTTGAAGTTCTTTTTTGTTGTTCTCTATAAATTTTGGTCCAAGACCTTTTACTTCACTTAGTTCTTCGATATTTTTGAAACAGTTTTCTTTTCTGTAGGTCAAAACTGCATCTGCTTTTTTCTCTCCTAAGCCTTTAAGAGTCATTAATTCCTCTTTTGAAGCATTGTTGATATCCACCGCTGCAAATAAAAATGTAGCACTTAAAATAGCCGTAGCCAAAACTAATAATCTCATATGAAACCTTTGTGTTAAATTTAGGGAAACTTTGCAGGTGCCCTTTGAAATATTTTATATAATATATTATAAATTAACAAATAAAATTGTAATGATTGGTGATTTTTTTTGTTAAATTGTGTAAAAATAGAATTTTATGTGATGTGAGTAGTGTTAATAAATTAGTGTGATATTTTTTGATGTGAATTGGTGGAGACGTCCGGGATTGAACCGGAGTCCTAAAGCTAGCTACCTGCAACGTCTACATGTTTAGTAAAGCCGTTTTATAGTTTAATCTTGCTTCACACAGCTTGCAAAGCTACACAAGACGAGCCTCTGGGTTTCATCCTGCGTTCGAGACAAACGCGAGATATATCTACATAGGGGGTTATACTTCGAATCCTACTTATCTAGAGTCCATAGGTGAAGCAGCCCGTCCTCTTGCGAGGGGGTAAAACTTATGCTACTGCGTAAGCTGGGCGGTAATTTGTATTGTTTGCATTTAAGCAAGGTGAGCCGTATAACGGAGTTGCTCAGTCCGACATGCAATTACAGGCGAATAGCTCCAGTCGAAGCCATGTCGTCCCCATTTAGGGTTTAAAATTATATCAAAGTTTGCGTTTATAAAAAGGTAGATAAATAAATGATTTTGATACAAATGAAGTGGTGGCCAATCTCGGAATCGAACCAAGGACACGCAGATTTTCAGTCTACTGCTCTACCGACTGAGCTAATTGGCCATTATAAAAAAGATTCCAAATCAAGTTTGGAATGACGATGTCAAAAAAGTGGTGGCCAATCTCGGAATCGAACCAAGGACACGCAGATTTTCAGTCTACTGCTCTACCGACTGAGCTAATTGGCCATCTTTTAAGAGCGAAATTATATCTTTGAAGGACTGAAAGTAAGCTTACGTGAGACTATATTATCGAAGAGGGATGGACCACTTCTTATAAAAGGCAAGAATACGAAGAGTTAAGCCCGCAAAAAAGAGGATGGTGATGCTCAAAAGTGATACGAGATTTTCTTGATCTAAAAAGTATAAAATGCAACCGATGATAAGTGAAATAGTCCCATAAAATCCTGTTTTAAAAACAAAAGGCACTTTATTTATGATGACATCGCGCGCGATACCGCCTCCAACTGCTGTGATAAAGGCCATAGTTATAACACCTGTTAAGTTGAAGTTGTGTTCTATAGCTATGAGTGCTCCTGAAATACTAAAAGAGATAAGACCGATGGAGTCACTGAGGATAAATAAAGGTTTGTTTTCTAAAGAATTTTTACGGTGAAATCTAAAAACTATAAGGAGTATGAGAACTATTATAACTATAAGTGCGGGGTAGTTATGCGAAAAGGTAAAGGGGAGTTTATCTACGGCAATATCACGCATAATTCCTCCGCCGAGTGCTGTAAGAAAAGTTGAGATTAGGATACCAAGCAAATCGAGATTGTTGCGTGTTGCTACGAAAAAACCGCTTATTGCAAAAGCGATAATACCGATGTATTCTGCTATTTCAAACATAGGGCAAAACCTTCAACAATGGTAATGGCTTCGAGTGTTTTTATCTTCTCTTCTAAAGTGTCAACTGTTTCATCTTCTGTAAGCAGAAGCTCTTTTTGTAAGATAATCTCTCCATTATCATAAAATTCATTAACTTTGTGAAATGTTACACCGCTTTTTTGTTCTTTGTTTTGGATGACGGCTTCATGCA
>MIBW01000028.1:3016-8242 GCA_001829625.1 Sulfurimonas sp. GWF2_37_8
GGGAAGTAGAGCGGGATGTGAATTGAGAACTTTAAACTCTTGTGTAATTTTTGCAGGGAGTTTTTTCATATAGCCGGAGAGAAAAATAAATTCACACGCATATTTCTTTAGTAAATCGTAAATTGCTTCATCGGGATTTGTTTGCGTGTTTGCATTGATGAGAAAATTATCTATATTGCGTTTGGCTGCGTTTTGCAAAACTACTGCGTTTGTATTGTTAGAGATGATAAGATTGATGTTTATATTCAAGATACCGTTGTGTTGTGCTTTATAAAGTGCGTTGAAACCACTTCCGTTGTGCGAAGCGAGGATAGCTATATTTCTCATCGAAGTGATTTAACGGCCTCTTTGAACTGATCGCCTCTTTGTGCATAAGAGCTAAATTCATCAAGACTAGCAGCAGCGGGAGAGAGTAGTGCGATTTGCTCTTTTTGGAGATTTGTATCTATCTCTTGAACTGCGTTTGCAAGGTTTTTACAAAGTGTAAACGCAACGCCATAGGCTTGTGCAAGAGTTGCGAGTTTTTCTTTATTGGAGCCGATTGTATAAATTTGTAAATCCATATCTTTGAGAAATTCAAAAAGTTCAGACAAATCGACACCTTTATCATCTCCTCCGAGGATAAGATGGATATGTGCTTCTTTGTAGCGCTTGAGTGCGGCGATTGTCGCATCGAGATTTGTGGCTTTGGTGTCGTTGACCCAGAGTCTGCCTTGCACATCATACAACTCTTCTTGACGATGAGGGTCGATAACAAAGGCATTTATTTGTTCATAATCTATACGATCAAAAAGGATTTTGTTTACTGCCATAGCTAGAAGCGCATCAGCCAAAAATGCACCTTTAAATTTTATTTTATTTTTCTCTATACCAAAATGTGCAGCGAGTTCCTCTTCATCTTTGTATGTGATGAGGTGGGCATTTGTAGGTGTGTCTTTGTAGGCATGAGGAATTATGGCAATTTCACCTTCTTGCATCATTCCAAGGGGTTTGAGTTTGGCGTTAAGATACTCTTGCATATTCCCGTGCCAGCTGAGATGATCAGGGCTTAGAGGAAGAAGTACATAAATATTTGGTCTGGCTTTGTTTGTGTAGTGCATGGTAAAAGAACTTGTTTCAAGTATCCAAATACTTGCATTGGCATCGAGTTTTGCTAGGGGCGTGCCGATATTGCCACCTTCTTGGCTGCCTTTATCTTTAAGAAGATGTTGCATCATCTGTGTTGTTGTCGTTTTACCGTTTGTACCGCTTATCCAAACAGAGAGTGGTTTTTCGTTTGCAAAAAAGTCATATTCGCTGATGAGATTTTTCGCTTTTTGGATGAGTGCATTTGATGGCGGAATACCGGGAGAAGGTATTTCAAGGTCTGAGTAGCTTGGATTAAAGTCACTCGCTGGTTTAACTAAATGTCCTTCTTCATCATGAAAAGGTTTGAGACATTTATCATCATAAAATATAGCGTTTGTAACATGTTTAGCTAGTGCTTTTGTTGTACCGCCATAACCAAAAAAAGATACGCGTTGCATCAGCGTATCTTGAGTGTGATAAGAGCTATGAGGTTAGAAAGAATAGCAATAATCCAAAAACGCACGATAATTTTATTTTCTGCCCAGTTTTTCATCTCAAAGTGATGGTGAATAGGCGCCATAAGAAAAACTCTTTTTTTGCGAAGTTTGAAACTACCTACTTGTAAGATGACGGAAAGTGTTTCTATAACAAAAATAGAACCGATAAGAATGAGTAAAATTTCACTTTTGGAGATGATGGCAAGATAGCCTAAAAATGCACCGATAGTTAGAGATCCACTGTCTCCCATAAAAACCTCTGCAGGATGGCAGTTGTACCAAAGAAATCCACTCAGTGCACCGATAAGAGCCGCGGAAACGATAACAACTTCACCGATGTCGAAATTTGGCATGAGCAGATAAGCGCTAAGTTTTGCGTTTCCTGTGATATAAATGATGATACTAAAAGATGTCAGTGCGGCGATAGAGGGAACGGTAGCTAGACCATCAAGACCATCCGTGAGGTTCACTGCGTTTGAAGTGGAAACAATGACTAAAACCCACAACATCAAAGCAAAAACGCCCATGTCAACTATCGCTGTTTTGACAAAAGGGAGATAAAGGTCGGTGTTAAAATCTACAAAAGCATATAAAAATGCAGCAACAAGTAGTGCAGAACCTACTTGTAGGGCAAGTTTTGTGCGTGCTTTAAGTCCAGCAAGATTTTCATTTTTGCGTATCTTTGCATAGTCATCTTGAAAACCTATGAGTGCAAAAAGAACAAGCGTTCCTATGGCTCCAAGCGCGAAAAAGTTTGAAAATTTGATGGTGAGCAGTGAAGCAATAATAGTTGCACCAATAAAAACAATGCCGCCCATTGTAGGAGTTTTTGCTTTGCTTTGATGCCTGTCCGGCGCCCAGTTATTTATCGGTTGGTGTGAAGATGTCCTTTGTGCCCAGCGTATAAAAACAGGCATAAGAAAAAGAGTGAAAAAAAGTGCTAAAAAAAACGCGATCCCAGCTCTAATAGTGATATAACTGAGTAGATTTATATGTAGTATTTCGTGTAACCAATAAAGCAAAGTATATCCATATGTTTAAAATAAAAGTGGCATTATAGTATAATCACATAAATATTTGGACTAAAGGAATAAAATGAGCAAAAAAGCTGTTTTAATAATTACCGATGGAATAGGCTACAGTGCTAAAACGCAATACAATGCGTTTTATAATGCCCAAAAACCTACGTATGATAAACTTTTTCAAGAAGTTCCACATTCTCTTATAGATACATTTGGTCTTAGTGTTGGTTTGCCTGAGGGGCAGATGGGGAACTCTGAAGTAGGTCACATGAGTATAGGAAGCGGAAGGGTTTTATATCAGGATTTGGTGAAGATCTCTTTAGCACTGTCTGAGCATACTTTAGAGTCCAATTCTGAACTTCAAAAACTTTTTGCTGCGTCCCAGAGACTTCATCTTATTGGACTTATGAGCGATGGCGGTGTGCACTCACATATAGACCATTTTATGGGCATCGCAGATATCGCGGCCAAAGCGGGCAAAGAGGTTTTTTTGCATCTTATTACGGATGGCAGAGATGTTTCTCCGACCTCGGCACAAAAATATCTTAAACAAGTTGAAGCACATCTAAGTGAGCAAATCAAAATAGCAACAATTTCTGGGCGTTTTTACTCTATGGACAGAGATAATCGTTGGGAAAGAGTCAAACGCGGGTATGATGCTATGGTAAACGCAGAGCCAAAAACTGATTTCTCTCCAGATGACTACATAGGCAACTCTTATGCGCTTGGAGAAACGGATGAGTTTGTGGAACCGACTGCGTTTGAAGGTTACGAAGGGATGAAAAACGGAGACAGTGTTTTAAGTGTAAACTATAGAAGTGACAGGATGCGTGAACTTGTAACAGCGCTTGGAGATAAAAATTTTAGAGGCTTTGAACAAACGCCACTTGAGTTGCATCTTGCTACGATTACTGAATATGATAAAAGTTTTTCTTATCCTGTACTTTTTAGAAAAGATTCTCCTAAAAATACTTTGGCGGAGGTAATTTCAAGTAAAGGGCTTAGACAATTGCATACAGCTGAGACTGAAAAATATGCTCATGTTACCTTTTTTCTCAATGGCGGCATCGATGAGCCTTACACAAATGAAACGCGCGTACTTATCCCTTCTCCTAATGTAAAAACGTACGATGAAAAACCTGAAATGAGTGCACAGGAAGTCGGTAAAGCCGTGTTAAGCGCAATGGATGATGATTATGATTTTGTAGTTGTAAACTTTGCAAATGGTGATATGGTGGGACATACAGGCAATTTTGAAGCGGCGAAAAAAGCTGTAAACGCAGTTGATAGCGAACTTGGAGCAATCATCGAAAAAGCTAAAGAAAAAGGTTACGCAGTTGTTATCACTTCTGATCATGGAAACTGTGAAGAGATGCGTGATGATGAAGATAATATCCTCACAAACCATACGGTCGGAAAAGTATGGTGTTTTATTATCGCTGATGGTGTAAGTAAAGTAGAATCGGGCGGGCTTAACAACATCGCACCTACGATTTTGAAACTTATGGATATCGAGATTCCAGTTGAGATGGATCATAGTTTAATTTAAATAAAAAGGAATAGTATGAAATTTAGTGGAAAAAATGTTTTAGTAACAGGCTCAAGCCGCGGAATAGGTGCAGAAATAGCAAAAACATTAGCTGGTTTTGGTCTTAAAGTTTGGATTAACTACAGAAGCGGAGCTGCTGAAGCAGACGCTGTGAAAGAAGTAATAGAACTTGCAGGTGGGAGTGCAGCGGTTATAGGTTTTGATGTGAGTGATGAAGAAGCATTTATTGATGCCATCAAAACTATCGTAGATTGTGATGGTGAGTTTTCTTACCTTGTAAATAACGCAGGTATTACAAATGATAAATTAGCTCTTCGTATGAAAACAGAAGACTTTATGTCGGTGATAAACGCAAACCTTACTTCATGTTTTATAGGATGCCGTGAATCAATGAAAGTAATGAGAAAGAAAAAATTTGGTGCAGTTGTAAACATCGCATCTATCGTAGGTGAGACAGGAAACGCAGGACAAACGAACTATGCTGCAAGCAAAGGTGGTGTAATAGCTATGACGAAAAGCTTTGCCATAGAAGCCGCTACAAGCGGTATTCGCTACAATACAATAACGCCTGGTTTTATCGCTACAGAGATGACAGATGTCTTGAGTGATGTAGCAAAAGGAAGTTTTACTTCCAAGATTCCGATGGCACGTTTTGGAAATCCAAGAGAAGTTGCAGAAGCAACAGCGTTCCTACTTTCCGACCATGCAAGCTATATTACCGGAGAGACTCTGAAGGTAAATGGTGGGATGAATATGGCTTAATTAAGCTAATTTTGTTATAATTTCCCGATTAAATTAAAAAAACAGGAGCTATAATGGCACTTATAGATGATATTAAAGAAGTAGTAGTTGAGCAATTAAGCGTGAGCGCTGACGAGGTAAAAGAGGATTCAAAATTCGTTGAAGATTTAGGCGCTGACAGTCTTGACGTTGTTGAACTCGTTATGGCTCTTGAAGAAGAGTTCGGTATCGATATTCCCGATGAGGAAGCGCAGAAACTTCGCACTGTCGGCGATGCTGTTTCCTATATCAAGAATCACCAATAAGCTAGGAAACAAACTGTTTTCTTCCTAATGGAAAGGCGCCGTTC
>MIBW01000028.1:8413-8555 GCA_001829625.1 Sulfurimonas sp. GWF2_37_8
GTTTACAGTTTTCGCGCAGGCTAAGTATTATTCATACAAGCCCGCGAATATGATGATCGATGTCCCCTCGGGCTGGAACATCGAAGAGAAAGACGGTGAAGAACAGTATCTCGAAGTGACTTCTCCCAACAGCGAAGTCATC
>MIBW01000029.1:0-2551 GCA_001829625.1 Sulfurimonas sp. GWF2_37_8
CGTTTGAAGCCAAGCGACGACATTTGCCTCACTCCACTGCGACATAGACGTATGATGTTCTGGTGTATCTATAATAACTTCATGTGCACCAAAACCCTCCCAATGCTCAAATAGACCAAAATGGTGTTCATGTGGCGTTTCTATCTGCAATGCTTTAAAAAGATTTGGTACGACGCGTGTCTGCCACCCTGTTTCATTTGCAAAACTCTCAAAACTGCGTTTTGCAAAAATTTCAGGTGGTGTCATCGCCTCATTGCCTTCACAAAAAGGACACACTTTTTTCTCTTTGCGTCGCTCTTTCATTTGAATATTACAATCAGGTCTATGCAAACGCTCCGGTGCAATGATGACATGAGCATCACGAAGTCGGTCATATCTGATTTGAGACATCAAGCACCTCCAAAGAGCCTTTGAGAGTAAAATTTTTTTCAAAAGGAAGTGTCATAGCAAAACTCACACCCTGCACACTCAAATCAAATCCTTCTTCACTTTGTGAGAGTGTTTTGAGTTGAAAATAGTAGATATCACAAACGCAATCAAGTGTAATAACTATCTTTTGCCTTAAAAACGCATCCATTATCTCAAGAGTTTTCACACCCATAAATGTGCCATTTTCTTCTAATGCGACACCATTTACCATGACATTTTCATACTCTGCGAAATGGAAATTGTGTTCCAAAACATACTTTAAACTCTCTTTTGTCTGCGTTTTGAATTCTATCTCAAAGTCAAAACCTTCTGCCTTTGGCTTATAAGTTTTAGATAAAACAGCATCGATTTTTTGCGGAAAATAGACTCCGCCATGACGTGTAAATGTCACGCTCTCTTTTTCCTCAGTAGATTCAAAAGGCTGATTTGCAAAATCTCCAAACTCACGAAAATTACAATGAGTGAAATTAGCAACACTAAAATTTGTATCACTGATATGGTCTATAAACGAATTTTTGAGATACCAGTCGTAAATGAGTGCATCTTTGAGTGTCGCATCGATTTTCGCATCACTATGATGAATCGTGTCTATTGCATCAACTACAACATCGGATTTTGGTCTCTCTTTGGGCTCTTCAAGTAAACGTTGATGGTAAGCTTCTTTGCGGCGGGTAAGTGTATTTTGCCAGTTAAAATGCTCTTTACGGTTATCAAACTCAACCATTTGACCTCCATGAGCCGCGTCAAAACGGAAGATATATTTCGGTGTTACGGCCTTGATTTTGATATAGCCGTCAAGTTCATTTGTATCGGACTCAAGAGATGTTTTTTTGCCATAACGGATATCTTCCGCTTCGATGATGTAGCGATAGGCATTATCACGTAAATTTGGCAAATAAAGACCGCCAAAAACGCCATGCCAAAGGGCATCATTTGTTTGTGCCTTATACAGTGCTTTATCAAAATTCGGCTTTTTGACACTTTCTCTTGCTTTTGAGAGTTCAAGGCTGCGTTTATGGATACGGTTGCTCTCTTCATATTTGACGAGGAAATTTTTCCAGATACCGCCTTTGAGAAACTTCACACCCTCTTTTTCATAGCGATCAAATCCCATCTCATCTTTGAGTGCTTCAAGTTTGAGTGTATCTTCTGCTCTCAAACTCCACTCTCCCATCTCATAATAAGAGACATTTGGGAGATAGGCTATGCCACGTGTACGCTCTTTTTCAAAGTATGTGCCATAATGCATAGTCTCTATACTCTCATCCGCCAAAACAGCCTGTACAAATCGTTCTAACCACCCTTTTTCATAAACCCATTCATGTGTTCCCGGCCACATACCAAACTTCTCAGCATCATCAAAGATGATAGCTGCGGAGTTTTCTTCTCTTGTGTAAGATTTGATAGCATCAATCGCACTCTGTACATTGAGAAAAGGAAGCGCATAACGGAGTTTTTTACTGATAGGAAAAAGCCCTATCTCTGCACCGCCCTCTTCGCTCATATAGTAACCATCGAGAATCTTTTCATCAAAACCCGCACACTGAAAATGATAATCATCCATCACCGTATATTTGATACCCGCTTTTTTCAAATCAGGTATCAAAGAAGATTCCCAAACTCTCTCTGTGAGCCAAAGCCCCTTCGGAGTCTGTTTGAACTGTTTTTGAAGAGAGTTACTCAGCATATCTATCTGTGTTACTCTGTCTTGTGAAGGTATTACGCTGAGTATCGGTTCGTAATAACCCGCACCAAAAAACTCTATACTTCCTTTTTTTGCAAGTGTCGCAATTTGTTTGTAGAGTTTTGGATGTTTTACTTGTATCTGCTCCATGAGCCAGCCACTGCAGTGCACTGCAAAGCGAAAGTCGGGATATCGGCTCATCACTTCAAAAAACGGTCCGTAGCAAGTTGCTACACCTTTTTCTATCACCCAGTCAAAGTTATCGACCGGTTGGTGCATATGAATCCCAAAAAGTAATTTTGTTGTATGTTTGCTCATGATATTTTTCCGTATTTCAATATTTTATTTTTTATGTTAAACAAACCAGTTTGAAGCATAGTTCTCGTCCAAATCTACAAAAAGAGCCCCATATCCAGGCATCGTCTGGATAATTTGTTC
>MIBW01000029.1:2597-2861 GCA_001829625.1 Sulfurimonas sp. GWF2_37_8
GAGAGAGTTCTACACGTTCGTCCACAACAAGTTCGATACCATTTTTATGATAATCTTCATTCATCTTAAAGTGCAATAGTTCACCCGTCTCTTCGGTGATAATCTGAATATGCAAATTTGACATAGCCAGCGCAAGCATATCACCCTCAAACGCAAGGTATATAGCTTTGTCGTCGTGTCCATAATGTATCTTTTCGATAGGTCCACGAACCTTGTCCATGGTCGAAAATATCTTAGCCTCATCTATACTGCCACTTACAAGCC
>MIBW01000029.1:2884-3186 GCA_001829625.1 Sulfurimonas sp. GWF2_37_8
AAGTGGAGAGATAGAGAGTTGCGGTTTGAGTAAAAAAGAGACTGTACTTTTATGCGCGATGATAGGCATATACAAATCAGCCGGAGCCTGCATCTCCATGAGCGCATATATTTTGATAAGATGTTCGCGAAAAAGTGCGTCAAACTCCAAACCAAACTCCGTCACATGGTCATCTCCATACCACCAAAACCAGTCACTGCACTCTGATGCCAAAAAGTGAAATCGTATCTCTTTGGCAACTGCATCAGAGACTCTCTCAATATGATGTTCCACGTCGCGTTTTGTCTGATAGATAAGTTCCC
>MIBW01000029.1:3199-8728 GCA_001829625.1 Sulfurimonas sp. GWF2_37_8
CCCATGCACGATTTTTTTCACTATGTCCCGACCAAGTGTCAAAGTTTCCGTGTATCCAACTTCCAGGGGCAAGCTCTTTTAAGATACCTTTATTTTGCAGTTTTGAGACTTCATCCATCGTGAGTGTTTTACACCATGAACTCTTTGAAAAACACTCATAAAGCGCTGTAAAAAAGTCATAAGCATTGTTATAAAAAAACTCCCAAGCATTCTCTCCATCAAGAATAACGAATACTGTTGGCTCTTCTTCACTCTTAGCTATAGACTCCAAAGATGCCATAAAATGAGCACTTGCCTCCTCCCCTGATTTGAACCTATATGTAAAACCGATAAGGTCACTTAAACTATGGTCGCGAAAACCCATCGTCATGCCCTCATAATCATACGCTTTATAAAGTTCTGAGCGTTTGTTGTGACCCAAAGAACGAAATAAAAGTGCCTCATCCGTAGCGATCCATGAGAGTCCATGCTCTTTATATATCTCTACACTTGCCGCATCAACAGCACCTTCAGCAGGCCAAAAACCTGTAGGTTTTTGCGAAAAAGTCTCTTCATAAAGATCAATAGCACGCGTAATCTGTTCTATTGCATCATCTCTGAGTGAGAGAGGATTTTCTACAAGTGTTGTATGTTCATTGGCTTTTTTTGCGTTTTGCATATCCAAAAGCAGAGGTAAAATAGGATGATTGTAAGGGGTTGTAGAGAGTGAAATCACTCCCTCTTTTTGCAAGCGCGCATACAAAGGCAAAATAGTCTGCACAAACGCAGTCAAAGATGCCAGTAAGTCACTCTTATCCTTTTGTGTATAAGCCTTTTCTTTTATAAACAGCTCTCTAACAAGTACGTTTTCTTGACGAAGATAATTACCACACCACGCAAGCATAAACGCAACTTCAAAGTCGATAAGTTCATCATCACTCAAACTCTCTTTGTCATACAATATACGAAAAGTCTCTATCGGTTTGACCATTGTCTCATACTGCGTTGATTTGCAAGTTTTGATTAGACGCTCTTTTTGTACTGGATCAAGTGCTCCAGGATGTTTTTCCCAAAGAGACAAAAAATAGTCATTTTTGAGTGGATCTGCATAAAGGTTTAACTGTTCTATAAGAGGAGAAGTAATGTTAAAAGTTGCTTTAAGTCCCTTGTATCGACTTAAAAGCCAAGGCATCTCATAGTAGTCTTTTATCGCATGCAAAAAGACCCATGGCATACTCATCACTCCGTCACTTCCCCTGTAGTCCGGTTGGTGCATATGCCAAAAGAAACAGAGGTTCAGTGAAGTTTTCATATTTATGCCTTTGACCATGCTTCGATTTTCGCGCTATAAGTTGCTAGTATCTCTTGGCCTTTTTCATCTGTCTGAGCTTGTATATAAAGATTTAAAGAGTCATCGTACTGATCGGGAATCATCAAAATCCAGTCATTTGTATCAAGCCAGATTTTGACACCATCAAGCGTAGAAGCCTCTTTACCTTTTGCATCTTCTAAAAACATACGCATCATTTTGCCTTTCATAGCCTGCGTACATTTTACCTGTGTTGTCATATAGTGAAAACGTGGCAGAGAAGCAATAATAGTAGAGAGTTTAGTATCATACTTGAGCAACATTTCAAGTATTTTAAGTGTCGCATACATAGAGTCTCTATGTGTCGCGAACTCTGTAAAGGCAAAATTTCCTTCACCTGTCGCAACTAAATCATACTTTTTCATCTGACTAATCGTAAAGTTTGAATACTGTCCGCGTTCGATGTTTAAAGAATCAAAATAGACAATATCCGCCGCCCATGTTGGAAGAAAAACACTTTTTTTGATACCTAAACTTTTCGCTTCCATATTTAAAAGTGTGAGTACCACATAGAGAGCCGTCTGTTTGCCAAGCACTTCACCTTCGTCACACATAATATCCAAACGCTGTCCATACGGATAAAGCAAAAAGCCTGCATCAAGTTTAAGTGCCTTAACTACTGCGCTCATGTCATGCAATGAGCGTTTAATAAGATGGTTGATATTTGCCAGAGCTTTTTCATCGGGATAGGCATTAAACATGATATTATCGACACCCATCTCATTGAGGATATCAGGGAAAACTTCAGAAGCCATCCCGTGCATCATATCAACGGCCACACGACAATCCACACACTTAAATTTATGTGCATTTAGCTGTTCTTGAATACCCTGTTTATAAACTTCATATTCTTTAATATGGTCTGACTCAAATATCTGACCTATCTTTGAATAATCCACACGTCTAAAGCTCTCTTTGAAAAAAGCTTTTTCCACTTTTTTTGATATATCTGAGTTGATACGAAGTGCTTCATGGTTGTAAAAAGTCACAACTGTACTTGTCGGATCATCTATCTTTTGACGAAAATGCACCCCTGCGGCATACGCATCATGTGAAGAGAGACTGCAACGCAGCACTGCTGAAGGAATATCTTTATAATCAAGCGCATTGATACCAGCGGAGAGTAAACCACCTAAAAATGCGCGTTTGAGCATACGCGAATTTTTATGATAATCACGGGAGATAATCACGGTCGAACCGACGGGGAGTTGCGCACCAAAGGCTTCTGCAAGTTTTGTCGCCATCTCACAAGAGAGTTCAACATTGGAGCGTCCGACAACCATCCCGTTTTCAAAAATAGAATTTTTATATTTGCTTCCAAGGATAAGACTGTTACTAATGATAGATGCATCTTCGATAACTTTATGTGACCAGATAGTTACATCTTTTTCAACATTTACAAGTTGCCCTATTTCACACCCTTCTGCTAAGATCATTCCTGCTTTTACTGTAAAGTTTTTGCCAATGACATTATCATTACAGATAACACAACCATCAAGCATTGCATTTTTTCCAACAGAGACATTTTCCCACATAACAGAATTGCGAATTTTACAGTCTTGCGCAATATGAACATTATCTCCAAGCACTACATTGTTGAGTTTGACACCTGTTTCAAGAAGAACATTTTTACCCAAAACGACCGTACCGATGATTTCGATGCTTTTATCAAAAGTGTAAGCCTCATCGCTGTATAAAACGCCATCAGGAAAAACAGTTTTTATCCCTGGCATTTTGAAGTTTACTTTACCACTAAGAAGATCATCATAAACATCACGATAACTCTCAGGATTACAAACATCACGCCAGTAACCTTCGGCATTTCCTGCCATAAGCTCTATACCCTCACGCATCAAACGCGGGAAAAGATCTTTTGCAAAGTCAAAGTTTTCATTTTTAGGAATATAATTCAATATTTCAGGCTCTATAATATAGATACCTGTATTGATTGTATCACTAAAAACTTCACCCCAACTCGGCTTTTCTAAAAACTTCTCAATTTTTCCATTTTCATTTGCGATAACGACGCCAAATTCCAAAGGGTTATCTACAGAAGTAAGTGTGATAGTAAGTTTTGATTTTTTCTCTTTATGGTAGTCAAATATTTTTTGGAAATCAAAATCCGTAACCAAATCACCGCTGATGATGATAAAGTTTTCATCACCTATAAGCTCTTGCGCCAACTTTACCGCACCTGCAGTACCATAATCATCATCAGGAACAACATAAGTAATTTTGATACCAAACTCACTCCCGTCTTTAAAGTAGTCTTGGATAATCTCAGGTTTAAAATAGAGTAAAACGATAAATTCCGTAATTCCTAAATCTTTGAGATTCATCATCGTATGCTGCATCATCGGTCTATTGATGATCGGCAACATTGGTTTCGGACGAGAGTTTGTTAGTGGCTGTATCCTTGTTCCAAACCCACCTGCCATCACTACTGCTTTCATATATGCTCCTTGATATTTAATGAATATTCTTCAGATAAATTTTTAACAGTTTACCTTCTTTTATGGACAAAAAGAGTATAAAATGATTCTAATTTAAGTAAAGAACATCTTAAGTGTTTAACTTCTCTACAAGTATAACAGAGGAGTTTATTATTGCTTATAAAAGAGACAATTTTTAGAATATTTCGTACTTCATATACGATACAATTTTTCAAAGGAATTTTTAGATGATATTACACGATTACGAATTTGATGTCAAATACAAAAAGAGCATTGCTTATTTTTCTATGGAGTTTGCAATTCATCAGGCTCTCAAAATATACTCAGGTGGCTTAGGATTTTTATCGGGTTCACATATGCGCAGTGCTTTTGATTTACGTCAAAATATTGTAGGTATAGGGATTTTATGGAGTTATGGTTATTATGATCAAGGACGCCATGAAGACCGTTCTCTTTTAGCAGAGTTTATCCGTAAGCATTACTATTTTCTTGATGATCTTGGCATACAGGCTTCTGTCAATATTCGCGGTAAAGATGTTGCTATCAAAGTTTTTTATCTAGCATCGCATATCTTTGGTTCTGCTCCGCTTTTGCTTTTAAGTACGGATATTCCTGAAAACGACTTTCTCTCCCGTACCATCACACACAAACTCTACGACTCAAACGAAGAGACACGTATCTCTCAGGAGATTGTTTTGGGTATCGGTGGTACGCGTGTTCTTGAAGCACTCAAACAAAAAATAGATGTTTATCATCTCAACGAAGGTCATGCTCTGCCTTTGGTCTATGAACTTTATTCCAAACTCAAAAATATAGAAGAGGTTAAACGTCATGTTGTTTTTACGACGCATACCCCTGAAGATGCAGGAAATGAAAAACACTCTCTGGCTCTTCTGCACTCTTTTGGTTTTTTTGACGGACTTGATATACAAACAATACGCGATATAACACTCGTCCAAGATGATACATTTAACCTTACCGTCGGTGCGCTTCGTGCTTCAAAGATGACAAACGCAGTCTCAAAGTTTCACGGTGAAGTTGCGAACCGTATGTGGAGAGAATGTGAAGGACGCTCAGAGATTACCTACATCACAAATGCTCAAAATAGACGTTTTTGGATGGATAAAGGAATGCATACTGCACTTGATGATCATGAAGATTATGCGCTCACTGCACGTAAAAAACATCTCAAACGTCTTTTGTTTGACGAAGTCGCAGACCAAACGGGCAAAATGTTTGACCCTGATGTACTCACACTTGTATGGGCACGCCGTTTTGCAGAGTACAAACGTCCTGGACTGATCAAAAAAGATTTTGAACGTTTTGTTAAAATGCTTGAAAACACAAAATATCCCGTACAAATCATCTGGGCAGGGAAACCCTATCCTTTTGATACAAACGCCATCAATACCTTTAATGAACTCATCTATATCAGCCATAAGATCAAAAATATGGCTGTTCTCATAGGCTATGAACTTAAACTCTCCCGTACACTCAAATACGGGAGTGATGTATGGCTCAACACCCCTAGAATATCACGTGAAGCAAGTGGAACAAGCGGTATGAGCGCAAGTATGAACGGCTCTATCCACTTTTCAACCAATGACGGATGGCATCCAGAATTTGCAAAACACGGTTGTAATGCCTTTACAATCCCCTCTGCAAACAGCTCGTTTTCTACAGAACAACAGGATATGCTCGACAATAAAAACATGATGGATATTCTCG
>MIBW01000030.1 GCA_001829625.1 Sulfurimonas sp. GWF2_37_8
TGAGTACAAAAATATGTTACCTTTTTTTGTACTCTTTTAAGTTCTCCAACGGTATCTAAATCTCTGAAGTTTTCAAAGCTAAAAATCCGGCTAGGGTAACATATTTTTGTTGCTACGATTTGTTATATCTCTGTCTCTTCAGAATAAACTTCATCATATAAATTTAAGGCATCATTTCTGAGTTTTACTGCTACTCCTATAATTGCAAAAGACAATAAAATAGCAATTAAAAATGATAATTTATCAAGATTAAATACATACCCAGCAACGGCTAAATAAGGTGCTAAAAATAATTTTTCACTTACACTCAATGTGCTGTCTGCTAATTTTAATTTTGCTTTTTTTGTTTTAGGTCTCTTCATGATTTCTACGCCTTTTTAGTATTGTAGCTTTCATTTTAGCGACATGAATTTAAACTTTCTTGCATTAATAAAGTAACATCATCTTGTTTCATATAAAAGTCTTGATTATACTTAGTCATAATATAAGTAGCACAACATTGTGATGTTTTGATTTCATATTCTGTCAGCTTTTTTAAATTTACACCATCTTTCATTGATGAATTTAAAAAATTAATATCATCATTTGTCCATTTCTTATAATTTGCACCAATTTTTGAAAAGACAGCACATTGATTAGACACTACATGTTTGGGAATTTTATCCCATGCAGTTACAGTAGTTCTACTGCTAGCATACACAAATATAACTATAGCCAATATTATTACAATAGCTATTTTCATTTTAAACTCCTCATATTTAAATTCTAAATAGATATAACTATTTATTCAACGAACATTATATGCTAAACAGCTTGAAATCTACTAAATAAACGACACAAAAAATGTTAGTTTAAAGGTTAAAAATATGACAAAATGCAATAATTTTGTTATTTTTTGACTAAATTGATTAAAATATTTAAAATATCGATGTGCATTTAAAAATATTTTTGGCGTTATTTGGACATTTTGTCGTTTAAATAGCTGAAAAAAGTATTAAATGTACATTGTGTCGTTTAATTTTCAGGAGCTAATGATGAAGAAAAAATTACTTGATATTGTCCGTGATAAGATTAGATTTAAGCATTACAGTCTTTCTACAGAGAAAACTTATGTTTTTTGGATTAAGCACTATATCTTTTTTCATCAGAAGCAACATCCCGTAAATTTGGGCAAAAAAGAGATAGAAGATTTTTTGACTTTTTTGGCAGTTACTAAAAAAGTCTCACCAACTACGCAGAATCAAGCTTTTAGTGCTTTACTTTTTTTATACAGAGAAGTTTTAGATATTGACATCAGTACATGGAATGTGCAAGCTTTAAGAGCGCAACAGAGAAAGCATATTCCTGTTGTTCTTACTAAAGACGAAGTACAAAATATCATTCTAAGTATGAATGGTATTTATCAGCTTATGGTCAAGCTGATGTACGGGTGTGGACTCAGAATGAGTGAAGTGCAAAATATCCGTATAAAAGATATAGATTTTGGATTTGATAAGATTTATGTCTGGGATGGCAAATCTTTAAAAGATAGAACTTTGCCTCTTCCTATGAAAATAAAAGATGAGCTTAAAATTCAAGTTGAAAAAGTGAGAGAACTGCATCAAAAAGATTTAAAAGATGGCTACGGCAGTGTTTATATTCCTTATGCGTTTGAGCGAAAGTTTCCAAAAGCTAAGTTTGAGACCAAATGGCAATACATTTTTCCTATGAACACAATTGCAACAGACCCAAGAAGCGGTGAGCAAAGACGGCATCATATTTTAGATGCCACTTTAAGTAGAAATATTAAACAAGCGGTTACAAAATCAAATATAGATAAAAGAGTAACATCTCATATATTTAGACATAGCTATGCAACACATCTACTTCAAGCAGGGATAGATTTACGCTCCATTCAGGAGCTATTAGGACATAAATCAGTTGAAACAACAATGATATATACTCATGTTGTCGCAGAGATGAATAAGGCTAAGCTTATAAGCCCTTTGGATTTCTAGAGTTTTTCCCTAGCTTAACAAAAGCAATGCCAACAGCGATAAGTGCGAAGATGACACCTATGCTGATGAGAACAAAGCTCATGCTAACGGGCTGGGAAAAATCAGGCATTTAAAACCTTTGCACATCTTTCACATGTACAATCTTCGCTAGTTGATTGGAACTTCCAACATCTAGGGCATTTTGCCATTGTTGCTTTTGAGATGCTAAATGTATCTTCGCCTACTTTAAATGAGCCGAGATTCTTAGTTGCGTTTAGCTTTGAAACTTCAGAGACAACAAACCAATCCTCAGCCTCAGTAGCATTCATAGCTAAAGTAGTTGCAGAATCTGTAGCAATGGCTAACTCTAAAGTGCTTTTTATAAGTTTCTCTTTTTTGAGTTTATCGACAATTTCATAGAAACCTTCTCTTGCCTCATTCATATACGCAGCATTAAACGCAGAGTCTATTTCTGCAATGTTTTCAAAGGTAAAATCAAAAATATCTTTTGCATCACCTTTGATGATGGTTGGCAAGTTTTCTACGATTTCGTCTGCTGTGTAGGTCAAAATAGGTGCGACTAAAAGCAGCATAGATTTTGTAATCATAGCCATAGCGCTCTGGCTGGCACTTCGGTGCAGGTCTTTGGCACCGTCACAGTAAAGTCTATCTTTTGTGATGTCAAGGTAAATACCGCTGAGTTCGTTTACGATGAAATTATTGAGTAAACTCATCCCGTGAACAAAGTTGTAGTTGCTAAATGATTGGTGCACTTGTGCAAAAACATCTCTTGCTACACTCAAAATCCACTGGTCAAGTTCACTCATCTCTTGTGTTGGGACAAGTGCTTCAAGGTCGTTGATGTTTGCCATCAAAAATCTAAATGTATTTCTTAGTTTACGGTAGTTTTCTGCACTTTGTTTTAAAATGGATTGAGAGATTTTTAAGTCGCCTTGGTAGTCGCTTGAAGCAACCCATAAACGCAGTATCTCACTTCCGTACTCTTTTAAAACTTGCTCAGGTGCAACAACATTGCCCTTAGACTTCGACATTTTCTCGCCTTTTTCATCTACCGTGAAACCGTGAGTAAGCACACCTTTGTAAGGCGCTTTGTGCTCAACGGCAGCAGATAAAAAGAGAGAGGATTGGAACCATCCGCGGTGTTGGTCTGAACCCTCAACATAAAGGTCAGCCTGATATTCGCCTGCGTCGTAGTTGCGTGATTTGAGCACTGAGTTCCAAGTCGAACCGCTGTCAAACCAAACATCTAAAATGTCTGTTACTTTTTCAAGCTCCTCAGCGCTGTAACCTGCGCCAGGGTAAAGAAGCTCTTCTGTCGGCATGGAGTACCAAGCGTCACTTCCTTTCATCTCAAATATCATGGCAACAAAGTTCAAAACTTTTTCGTCTAAAAGCACTTCGCCCGTAGCTTTTACTCTGAAAAACGCAATAGGAACACCCCAGTCACGTTGACGGGAAATACACCAGTCTGGACGGTTTTCAACCATAGAGTTGAGTCTTTTTTTACCGCTTGCAGGAACGAAAAGAGTCTTTTCTACTTCATCAAGAGCGATTTGTCTGAGTGTTTTGTCCTCGCCAAGCGGTTTTTCATCTACAGAGATAAACCACTGTTTTGTCGCACGGAAAATAAGCGGAGTATGGCTTCTCCAACAGTGTGGATACGAGTGCGTAAACTTAGAAACTTTCAGTACGCTTTCGCCCATAAGTTCGATAATCTCGTCATTTGACTTGAAAATATGTTTGCCCACAAAGTTCTCTGCGTTTGGAATAAGCCCAAGACCAACAACTGTTTCGTCAAAACAACCGGTTTCATCAACCGGCATTACAACCTCTAAGTCATACACAAGTCCAACACGGTAGTCATCTTCCCCGTGTCCCGGAGCCGTGTGAACACAACCTGTACCATTGTCAATGAGAACATGCTCGCCCAAAACAATGCGAGAAGCTCTGCCGTTAAGCGGATTAACTGCGTTTAGGTTCTCAAACGCAGTTGCAGGAAATGTTTGAACAACATCGCCAGATAAAACACCTTGCTCTATAAGTGAGTTTAAAAGCTCTTTTGCAACAATGTAACCTGTCGAAGTGAGGGCATACTCTTCATGTGGGTTAAGCGAAATACCAGTGTTTGCAGGGATAGTCCAAGGCGTAGTCGTCCAGATAACCGGAGCCGCTTTTCCTGTAATGCCAAGTGTTGCTTTTGCTTCATCGCTCAGTTCAAACGCAATAAAAATAGAGTGAGACTCTTTGTCCTCGTACTCAACTTCAGCTTCAGCAAGTGCAGTTCTCTCAGCCCATGACCAAAATACAGGTTTGCTTCTTTCGATGAGAAGACCTTTTTTAGCCACAGAACAAAGTGTGCGGTAGATGTTCGCTTCAAATTTGAAGTCCATAGTGACATAAGGATTTTCCCAGTCAGCAATAACGCCAAGCTGTTTGAACTCGCCTTTTTGAATCTCAACAAATTTTGCAGCATGTTCGCGGCAGAGTTTTCTCACTTCTGAAGTTTCAAGAAGCTCTTTTTTCTGTTTACCGCCAAGTTTTTTCTCAACTTGTTGCTCGATTGGAAGACCGTGACAATCCCAACCCGGAGTAAAACGCACAGATTTGCCGTCAAAATAGTTGTGTTTAATGATGATGTCTTTTAAAACCTTGTTAAGTGCGTGACCGATGTGAATGTTTCCATTTGCATACGGAGGACCGTCATGTAACGTAAACGCAGGAGCATCTTTGCGGTTTGTCTTCATCTTTTGGTAGATTTTATTTTCATCCCATGAAGCGTAGCGTTTAGGTTCATTTTGAACCAAATTGCCTCTCATGGCAAAATCTGTAGTCGGTAAAAGTAGCGTTTCTTTGTAGTCCATCTGTACCTCGAAAATTGTATAAAAAGTTTTGCATTGTAGCTTTTATGTGTTTAAAAGCTTCTTTAAATGCTTAGAATGGTGCTATAATAAGCGCCGATTGAATTGCACAAAAAGGGCTTATAAGGCATGAAACACCATCTATTATTTATTGGTAACAAATTTATCGCAAACATACCGCTTAAAGAATATATAATAAGACAAATTGAAAAGAAAATAGGTTTTATTGATTCTGTGACATACTTCAAAGATGGCGATAACTCTATTTTTTTATATCTCGAACAAGAGCTCAATAAAAAATCAAAAATTCTTATAGTCAGTACAAAACAAAATTTTTCTACTATAGGAAAACTTATCTCAACCGTCACAAGTGACAACCAAATACTCAAAGATAATATGCTTATCCCTTCAAACGCAACGCTATATGAAGATGGAAGTTATCTTTTACAACATAAAGAGTCGTTTATAAATGTACTGCACATAGATGAGATGCAAAAGATGCCTGAGATACTTTTTCAAAGCGATGAGTCAAACGCAGTCATCCACCTTTTTGATGAAGATAGAGAAAGTGCTTTGGCAATGCTCAACCCTTTAGCGCAGATGTATGATGTACGTTTGGATGTAGTGACTTTGATTGAGGGTTGGCTTCTTGTAGATGTTTCAAGTAAAAAATACGGTAATATCTCACAATTTATCCATTCTGCAAAACAGCTCTTACCGCATAAACTCATTGCAGCGTCAAATATAGTTTTATACATAATTGACGTACTTTTTAAACATCAAAAAAAAGTCACCTTTGCTGAGAGTTGTACAGGTGGACTTTTGAGTTACTATTTTACTTCGCAAAATGGAGCTTCAAAAATACTTGATGGCTCTTTGATAACTTACTCAAATGAACTCAAAGAAAACTGGCTTGGTATTGATGATGTAATTATAAATACAAATGGTGCTGTGAGTTTTGAAGTCGTTCAAGAGATGAGTGAAGGTGCGCTCAATGTAAGTCATGCTGATTATGCAATCTCTATCAGCGGTATAGCAGGAGATACAGGGGGAACTGAACTCAAACCAGTTGGGACGGTATTTATTGGTGTGAGAAGTGCCAAAGAGCACTCAGAAGTCCATCTCCAACTCAGCGGAGATAGAAATTATGTGCAATACCAAAGTGTGCTTTATGCTGTAAAAATGCTATTGAAAATCGATAGAGAGATATTTTTCTAAAATTTGTTCTTATTTTTCTTGACATTTAAAATCTATTTGTCTATAATTTCGACCTCTTAAAGATAAGAGAAAATGTCTTGTTAGCTCAGCTGGTAGAGCACGTCACTTTTAATGATGT
>MIBW01000031.1 GCA_001829625.1 Sulfurimonas sp. GWF2_37_8
TTCTGCGTTTACCTCAAAAATAAGTTCATCGTGTATCTGTAAAAGCATTTTGGCATCAAGATTTTCTTTATGAATCACTTTTTGGATTTTGTTCATAGAGAGTTTGATAAGATCACTCGCACTTCCCTGAAAAACGCTGTTAACAGACTCTCTATCATACGCCGCTTTGAACATCGGCGTTGCATTTTCATAGTCAAAATATCTACGGCGTTTTAAAAGTGTCTCAACATAGCCTTGCTCATGTGAGAGATCAACTATAGAGCGGAAATATCTTTTGACCGTAGGGAAACTTGTAAAATATTTTTCAATAATATCTTTGGCTTCTTTGGTTGTGATGCCCAAAGTGTCGGAGAGTTTTTTTTGTCCCATGCCGTATAAAAGTCCAAAGTTGACTGTTTTTGCGACATTTCTTTTCGACGCTGCTTCTTCTTCACCAAAGAGCGCTATAGCCGTCTGTAAGTGGATATCTTTATCGTGTTTAAATGCATCCACCAAAACGCTATCTTGTGAAAAATGCGCCAGTAAACGCAGCTCTATCTGAGAATAGTCTATACCGATAAGTTTTTTACCCTTCTCTGCCACAAAAGCCTCACGAATTCGAAGACCAAGTTCACTTCGTGCAGGAATATTTTGCAGGTTCGGATTTTTGGAACTGAGTCTTCCTGTCGCTGTTCCTGTTTGGACAAAAGAAGTATGTAAACGACTCACATCACTCTCACGAGAGAGCTTCAAAAGCGGCTCTATATAGGTTGAATAGAGTTTGTAAACCTCTCTGTATTCCAAAAGCGGCGGGATTATTACATGAGCGTCTTTGAGTGAAGAGAGAACATTCTCATCTGTCGAATAACCTGTTTTTGTCTTTTTACCCACTGGAAGACCGAGTTGTTCAAAAAGTATAACACCGAGCTGTTTTGTGGAGTTGATGTTAAACTCACCGCCAGCTTTTTCATATATCTCTTGTGTGAGTTTGCCAAGTCGCTCTTTGACTTCGACCAAAAACTTCTCTAAAAAAACACCGTCAACTTTGATACCTGTTTTTTCCATACTCAGTAGCGTTTGCAAAAACGGCATCTCTACATGAGCCGCTTCATCGATAAGATGTCCAGCCTCTTGCAGTTCAAGTTTTTGTAAAAATAAATTGTAAAGCTTGCGTGTTATATAGGCATCTTCTGCGGCATAGTTGCAGGCATCTTCAAGTGCTACGCTTGCAAAAATTTCTCCTTTTTTGACCGTTTCACTAAACGCAACCATCTTGTGTTCAAGCAGTTTTTCTGAAAGTTTATCAAGGCTAAGTGCACTCTCTGGATTGATAAGCCACGCCAAAATCATACTATCTCCATAGATATCCAGAGTCTCAACACCCAAAAATCTACTTACAAAATGCAAGTCAAACTTGATATTGTGCCCAACAATGAGAGATTTAAAGAGAGTTTTTATAGCGTTTTTTGCCGCCGTTTGGCTGATTTGTTCAGGCACTCCAAGATAAAAATGTCCAAAAGGAACATAAAAAGCCTCTTCATCGTTGAAAGAAAAACTAAATCCCACAAGAGAATCCTTCTCATAATCAAGACCAGTCGTTTCTGTGTCAAAGGCAACAACTGTTTGCTCATCCAAAATCGATAAAACACGAATGAGCTCTTTTTCGTCCGTGATGAGCGTCACTTTGAAGTCAATCTTTTTGTTCTCTTGTACCTCTTCTTCTCTCTTTTCTATCGCTTCTTGCTGCGTTTGTTCACTCACCATATTTTTGGCATGTAACATTCGCAGGATTGCGTTTTGTTCATACTTTACAAGTTCATCATAAATATTTAAAAAAGGATGTTCGATATCCATACAATATGCTTCAAAATCAAAACTCTCAAACACATCATCGCGAAGAGATACAAGTTCTTTTGACATATACGCCTGTTCTTTAGATTCGATAAGTTTTTTCTGGTTTGCACCTTTTATCAGTTGGATATTTGCATAGATATTATCAAGCGTACCAAACTCCTGTAAAAGTTTTTCTGCGCCGACTTTACCTATCCCTTTAACTCCGGGAACATTATCTGCGCTATCACCCAGAATAGACTGATAATCTATAAACTGCTTTGGTGTCACCCCATACTTTTCAAAACAAGCCTCTTCATCTACAGTTTTTCTTTTGATAGCATCCACAAGAACAATCTTGCCATCGTCAATAAGCTGATAAAGATCTTTGTCATGGGAAACAACACGGACATTATAACCCTCTTGTTTTGCAAACTTCACAACAGTCGCAATGATATCATCCGCCTCAAAACCGCTTTTGCCAAGTGTCTTATAACCCATCTTATCTATCCACTCTATAGCGATAGGAAGTTGCATAGTAAGTTCAGGCGGAGGAGCTTGACGGTTCGCTTTATAGTTTGTGTCTATTTCGTTGCGAAAGGTAGGACCTTTGGAGTCTATCGCAAAAACAAGATAGTCACTGTCATGCTGTTTTTGAAGCGTGGAGATAAAGTTTGTAAAACCAGTAAGCAGACCTGTAGGAAAACCTTCTTTGTTTTTAAGATGCTGCGGCAATGCATAAAAACTGCGGAAAAAAAAACCGAAAGTATCGATAATAGTAACGGTCTTACTCATTCTCAGACGCTTGCGTTTCGAGTATTGAGTCGATTTCATCTTCTAAAATTTCATGGTTATATCCAGCATCATATGCTTTTCGCAGACCAAAACTGATAGCCTGATCACTGAGCGGCTTATTGATAGGAAGAACCGTTTTGATAATATTGAGTGCTAGTGCATACTCTTTTATCTTTGAAGG
Source organism: Sulfurimonas sp. GWF2_37_8 (assembly GCA_001829625.1). Taxonomy (GTDB): domain Bacteria; phylum Campylobacterota; class Campylobacteria; order Campylobacterales; family Sulfurimonadaceae; genus Sulfurimonas. The sequence goes on from MIBW01000031.1 coordinate 2,786, forward strand.
TGCTGCTTCAGGATTGTCTGAATATTTTATCATCTCAATAAAAGCCTGATCAAAACCCCAGTGATCAAAAATTTCTGCTGTGACCTCAGAACTTGAAACATTTACATAAGAGCGTTCCAACGCAGGTAAATCATTTGTAAACTCCACCTCTGCTGCAAAAGAGTAAGACTCATCTTCTTGAATAACATCACTTGCAATCAAAATTTTTCCCGTCTCTTGTAAAAACGCAGCAAGGTAAAGCATCTCCGCTTTTTGCTTATCAATATGTGAGTACCATTTGAGTATAAGATTTGCCTGCAAAGAAGAGATCTCTGCGAAACGCTCACTTGTGATATTGTAAGGTTTCATATCCACATTTAAAAGCTTGCGAATAGAGTTCCCTACAGCAATGGAGCGTGTGAGACTCATGCCAAAGAGAGTAACAGCTTGAGTTGCGTTTCGTATCTCTTTACCAAAACCATAAAGCGGAGAATTGGCAGCTTTTAAAAGGTTCGCTACAATCATAGGATCTCGCTCAATCACTTTTGCCAAATCATGAATCGAAGAATCTTCATTTGCATACACCATATTAATATCCGTGATTGTTTTTGAGAGAGGCGGAAGGGATTTTATACTCTCAATAATCGAACTCTTCATAGCTTGTACCTTTTTTTAAATTTATTATAGCAACACTTACTTGAAATTATTTTAGTGACAATCTCTTAATGTTTTAAGAGGGTTCTCTATATATTCATATCCGTTATAAATAGTATAAACTCCATACAAAATCACCGCTATAGAAGAGAGGCTCATCATCATATTTCTAAAGCTCATCGCCGAAGCAAGTGAGGTTAAGAAGCCAAGCCCAAACATTGCAGGAATAGTACTCAAACCAAAAATAACCATAACTAAAGCTCCGTACAATGGATCTGCCGTACTAGCTGCTGTGATGGCAAAGAAATAGACAAAACCACAAGGAAGAAGTCCGTTTAACATCCCTAAAACAAAAAAGCTGAGATTTGATTTGGAGTTGAGCACAGACTTAAACGCTTTTTTATAAAGTGGTGAAGAAGAAAAAGAGTGTTCGATAAGTGTCAAAAACTTTATTTTCCCCATGAGCGAAAGACCTGCAAGAACCATAACAATCCCAGCAAAAATTAAAAGTCCCCCATTTGCATAGTTACTAAAGGTAGCAACACCGCCAAGCACCCCAAAAAGAGCACCCAAAACGCCATATGTCAACACCCTTCCAAAAGAGTACAGAAGATGCGCGATACTTTTGGAAACTTTTGAACTTGCCGGCTCTATTTTGATAGTTGTATAAGCTACGACAATCCCGCCACACATACCAATACAGTGTCCAAAAGAACCTAAAAAAGCGATGGAGATAATAGTGAGTAAATTAACAGTTTCCATTATTGTCCCAAAAGCTGTTTTTGTATCGAAGAATTGTTCATCGTTTCACCGCGAAGCGTACGAAGACTCATGGTTTCAAAGTCAATAAAACCTTTTTTTTCTATCTCATACGCGCCAAAACCATATCCCATAGGTGTACTTTCGTTGAGCGAATAAAACGCTTCTCTTGCGTTTATCCATCTCTGCGTATCTCTGCTCATAACCCAGATAACAGCCTCATCTTTAAACTCTTTATCTTCAAGCCAATGGACAAAACCGCCATGATCATGAAAAAACCAGGTTTTTCCACTTGGAGCAACAACTTGTGAAGCGTATGTGAGTTCTTCAATAACCATACCGCAATCACTATCTTGATATGTATGCAGTTCCATCTCAAGAGGCAAAAGTTTGAGATTTCCCTCTTTGATAACTATCATATTTTGCTTAGAAGCCAAAGATAGGAAAAGAAGTACGATAAGAGCGATTATCACGCCAATAACAACAATTGGGGTAAGCTTTTTCAACATAAAACAAGAACTCCGAAATTTGATTTTTTATTATATCTCATCTTCTCTTTTTCCCTTTGCCTAAGTCATCATAATGTAAAAAACGCATCAAATCATTTTGCATATCTTCACTCAAAGCGTCCCAAATCGTTTTTTTTTGAGCATATCGCTCTAAATCTTCTTTTTTACTTTTTTTGATATCACGGATAAGATAGTGATACCGCACCAAATTTTTTGTATATTCGCTTACAAAAGACCAATTTTTTATCATCTGATAACTTTTTTCTTCATGATCGGTAAAGCTGTATTCGTTAAATTCTTTATCTTCTTCATCTTTGACATGAGCACTAAATGGTTTGCCGATGTCATGCAAAAACGCAGCTGCCAAAAATCTAAAATCCCCACCTTTGAGTGTATAATAGACAACTCTCATTGTATGTAAAAAAACACCATGCTGATGCCATTTGTTTTGAGTAAAAAAAAATGATTTTAAAAATGGTATTGAAAAAATGGAGTTATGTGTGTTATTCATACCGTAATGGTACTCTAAATACCTTAGAATATTTAAAGATTTTCACTTTAGCCTTTGCTTTGAGCAAGCCAAAAGGCTTACTACTTTTCTATTGCTACTTCTTTATCACGGACAACATTGTGACATGCAAAACATGCGTTGACTATATTGAG
>MIBW01000032.1:0-14235 GCA_001829625.1 Sulfurimonas sp. GWF2_37_8
TCACGATTGTTCTCTCTAGTTTGGGACTCATTTATGGAATTATCTGTAATATAGCGAGAGAAACGCCTTTTTTTATACCTTTAGAAGTCTCTATTATGTTAATCAATCTTACACTTCTTTTTATTCTCCGAAGAGATAAACAAAACTTTTTTCTGATTGCAAATTTTTTAACGGCTGAATTTACTTTTTTGTTTCTCTTTTTGTTTTACAAAAGTGATCCTGCCTCTTTAAAGCACGTTTGGCTTTTGTCTTACCCGATTATGCTTTTATATTTTCAGGGAACAAAACGCGGTGTTTTTTGGGTTATACTTGTTGTGAGTATGTTGCTTGTTGCACCCTTGCAGCCTTTTGTAGAAGTGCAATATTCACTTTTTCAAAGCTCGTATGTTATTGTCGTGTTTTTGATTATCACTTTGGCTATTTATTTTTATCAATTAAAAATGGATGAGAGTCGCGCGCTTATTCTTTCACAGCAAAATATGCTTAAAGATTTTAATGGAAAACTTGAAAAACAAGTGCGTGATAAAACCATAGAACTCACAGAGATGAATCTTTCGCTTGAAGAAAAAGTCAAATCAAAAATAGAAGAGCTGATACAAAAAGATAAAATCTTAACCGTTCAGTCAAAACAGGCTGTTATGGGTGAGATGATAAGTATGATAGCCCATCAGTGGAGACAGCCTCTATCAACAATTACTCTTCAGATCTCAAATCTTGAACTTCAAAGACTTATAGGTACACCCCCAAGTCAAGACGAAATTTCTAAAACGCTTGGTGAAATTAGTGATACTATCATCTATCTCTCTGAGACAATTGATGATTTTAAGACCTATTTTCATCCAAATAAAGAGTTAACACAAATAGAAGTTTACGAGCTTTTAGAAAAAGCGGTCAATTTTGTGCATCCAAGACTCAAAGAGTTAGATGCGGTTATACATATAGAAAAAGAAGAGAGTATTAAGATAAACACCTATTCAAATGAATTACTGCAAGTGATGCTCAATCTTCTCAATAATGCCATTGATGTTTTGAGTGAATTTAAAAAAGAAGATGCAACTATTATATTATCCGCAAGATGTGAAGATGAAAATATTGTCTTAAGTGCACAAGACAATGCAACAGGTATTAGTGATGAAAACTTGCCGCACATTTTCGAGCCTTATTTCAGCACTAAAGGCAAAAATGGGACAGGACTTGGACTCTACATGAGCCAGATGATTATAGAAAAACAGTTTCGCGGGACTATTGATGTTGCTACTTCAAAAGAAGGCTCTATATTTAGTGTAAAGATACCAAAAAATATCTCATAAATGAAACATTTTTTGCATATCGGACTGAGCTGCTCACTTTTTTTTATCGGCGAATATACATTGGATTTAGTTCTGCAACTTGTTTTTGTATCTACCTTTTTCAAAAATAAAAAACTATTTTATTTGTTCTATATGCCAATGTTTTTTTTAGCTTTGGTAAAAATATTTGCCTCAACATTTTATCTGCTCTATTTTATAAATCTGTTTTTTCTTTTTAAATATTTAGAGAAAAGTGAACTTCTTTTGTCAATAAAAGAACTTTTTTTGTGGAGTGTTTATATGGCGTCTATTTATTTGGGTTATATCTCTTTAGATGCGCAGATATATGCTATGTATATTTTGCAAAATATACAAGATAAAGTCAATCACCTTTTTATAGATGTCGTATTTATCTTAGCACTCTTGCATATTTTGATTTTTGTGATATTGGGATATAATAAAAAAATTTTATTTAGGAAGTAGTGTATGTATATAGAAGATTTGAAGTTTTCTTTGTGGGCGGATTTTATCGAAAGAGACTATCTGGAAAACGAATTTAGAGAGTTGATCAATGAAGGCATTATCAATGGAGCTACTTCCAATCCTGCTATATTTAAGAGCGCTATTTTAAATGCACCTGCATATAAAGCACAGCTTCAAACACTTAAGGGACTCAGTGCAAAAGAAAAATATGAAGCACTTGCCATCTATGATATCACAAAAGCAGCGGATATTTTGAGACCTCTTTATGAAGCAAACGATGATGGGTATGTAAGTATAGAAGTTGATCCTTTCTTGTGTGATGATGCAAGCGCCACTATAGATGAAGGTGAGAGACTTTTTGAGACAATTGATAGAGAAAATGTCATGATCAAAGTTCCTGCGACTCAAGCAGGATACAAAGCTATGGAAGAACTCGTATCCCTTGGAATTCCTGTAAACGCAACACTGATTTTCTCAAAAGAGCAAGCGATAGAGTGTGCAAAAGCTTTTGAAGAAGGTCTAAAACGCCATGGCTCAAAAGTTGCCACTGTTATCAGTGTTTTTGTAAGTAGAGTAGATAGAGCGCTTGACGCTGATCTTGCAAAACACGGTATCGCTACGGCACTGAGCGGTATTTACAACAGTGCCGCTATTTACAATGCTGTAAACGCAATGCATGTAGAAGAGTGCCGTGTTCTTTTCGCAAGTACAGGAGTTAAAGATGATTCTTTACCTGCCCACTATTATGTAGAGGGCTTACTTGCATATAATAGCGTCAATACTGCACCAATAGATACAATCAAAGCTTTCCATGCAAATGGTATCAGAGAAAAAGCATTGCCTATTTTAGATGAGATAATAGAAGAGCATTTCAACAAAATTGCTGCAGCAGGTATTGATTTTGATGCGGTGCTTGAGAAGCAGATTGAGGATGGACTTACTGCGTTTAAAGACGCATTTAGGGATATATTGGAGGCACTATGAACGAAGAAGAGATTAGTAAGCTAACGTTTGAGCAGTTAAAAAAAATACGAACATATCTCAAGAAGATGATAGAAAACGGTGGTAGTGACTTACATGTTAAAGCAAACTCTGTTATAAGAGCAAGAATAAATGGAAATCTTGTACAGTTTTCTGGAGGAATTTTTTCTAAAGAAGATGCTTTTGTCTTTGCCAAAGAACTTCTTAAAGGAAGGTTTGCAGAATTTGTAGAACATCGAGAAATAGATTTGGTCTATCCTTTTGATGAAAAAAATCGTTTTCGGGTAAACGTTTTTTTTCAGATGGACGGTGTTTCGGCGGTCTTTCGTATTATTCCCGTTGAAGTTCCAACTATTGATCAATTAAAACTTCCTGATGTTGTGAACAAATTTACAAAAAAAGAACGTGGTCTTATTCTTGTGACAGGTGTGACGGGAAGTGGTAAGTCAAGTACTCTTGCGGCACTTATTAATGACATAAACCTCAATAAAAAAAAGCATATTATCACCATCGAAGATCCTATTGAATTCGTACATAAAGACCGTGGATGCATTATCAACCAGCGTTCTGTTGGGCAAGATACACTCTCTTTTGGGAATGCATTGCGTGCGGCACTTCGTGAAGATCCAGATATTATTCTCGTCGGTGAGATGAGAGATAGAGAGACTATCAACCTTGCTCTTCATGCTGCAGATACGGGGCATTTAGTTTTTTCAACACTCCATACAATCGATGCCAAAGAGACAATTAACCGTATAATTGCACAATTTCCGACTGAGGAACAAAATCGTGTACGTCTTTCTCTGGCGGGGGTTATTCAAGGAGTTATATCGCAAAGACTTATTCCTGCCATTGCAGGAGGAAGAGCTGTAGCAATGGAGGTTTTGGTTCGTACCCCAACAATTGAAAAGCTTATCATGGAAAACCGTGACTATGAGATCCATGATGCTATAGAAAATGGTAAAGATCACTATAATTCCCAAAGTTTTGATCAGTCACTTCTGGGTTTATATCAAGAAGGTATCATAAGCAAAGAACGTGCGATGGATAATGCTACGAGTCCATCGGATTTGGCACTTAAAATCAGTGGACTTACAAGTGGAAAAATTTTGAGCACTCCTTCTGAAAATATAAAAATCGACGAAAATGATGATATATTTTGTTTAAAATAATATTAAAGATTATTTAGGTACAATTGCGCCTATTTTTTAAATTAAGGATTCAAAATGTTAGAAGGTATAGTTAGAGAGAGTACTGGCAAAAAAGCAACGAAAGCGCTTCGCCGTGATGGTTATCTAATTGCAAACATATACGGAAAAGGGCTTGAAAATGTTCATGCTGCGTTTAAACAAAACGAATATATCCGTACAGTTCGTAATAAAGAGACTTTAGCATTTGATATCAGCGTAGCTGGTAAAGTTATGAAAGTTGTTGCTCAATCTTATGAGTCTCAGCCAGTTACAGGAACACTTTTGCATGTTGATTTGATGGTTGCACAAGCAGGCGTTCTTACACATTATCATGTTCCAGTTGTACCACAAGGAAGTGCGTTTGGTCTTAAAAACAAAGGTCTTGTTCATATTTCAAAACCACGTTTAAGAGTAAAAACTACTATTGAAAATTTACCAAACGTAATCAACATCGACGTAACTAAAATGGATGTAGGTGATTCTAAACTTATCCGCGACTTAGATAAAATCGAAAATGTTACATTTACAGATTCTGACCGTGTTGCAGTTCTGGGTGTAATCAAAGCTAAATAATTATGCTTATCGTCGGACTAGGTAACCCTGGCCCGATGTATGAAAAAAATCGTCATAATATTGGCTTTTTAGTGATAAACGAACTTATTAAACGTAACAATGCGACTAAACTTTCCTCCTCTTCTTTTCAAGGCGAACTTTATAAATTCTCAAATCATTTTTTATTAAAACCACTGACCTATATGAATCTCTCAGGTAACGCAATAGCTGCCGTAAAAAATTTCTATAAAATAGATGAGGTTGTTGTCATACATGATGATTTAGATTTACCTTTTGGTGCACTGCGTTTCAAACACGGCGGTGGACACGGTGGACACAATGGTCTTAGATCTACCGATGAAAAGATTAGCCCTGCATACATACGCATACGCCTTGGCATTGGAAAACCTGCACATAAAGGTGAAGTCGCATCTTATGTTTTAAGCGACTTTAATGAGGGCGAAGTAAAACATTTGGATAACTGGATACGACATACATGTGAAGCAGTAGAATTTTTATTGCAACATTCCATGGAAGATACAAGTTCAAAATACTCTCTTAAAATTTTTCAGATACAATAGCGCTATGTTAGCTTTTCGATACATTGCGTTTCATTACCTCAAATATTTCTTTATTATTCTCATAGCGCTTGTGCTTTTTTTAGTTGGTTTTGACTATATGGAAAATGCCGAGCAACTTTCAAAGTCTGCAAATCTTACACTTATTTATCTGGTTTATAAATCATTTTATGCCATAGATTTACTTCTTCCATTATCGCTTTTATTTGCAATGATAAGCACAAAAATATATCTGATAAGGTCCAATGCTCTTGTCTCATTTTTCTCTCTAGGTTATTCCAGAATAGATGTTTTACGCCCTTTTTTGTTCGTTTCCTTGGGTATAACGATACTTTTTATATCCTTTCACGCACTTTCAAATTTTTCAAGAGCGGATGAATTTTCTAGAAACATACGTAAAAATGCCCAATATCTGAGTCCAACGCGGGATCTTTTTTTTACTTATAAAGACAAATATGTCTATTTTTCTAAGTTACTTCCTTTACAAGAACGTGCAGAAGATATCCGTGTTTTTAGTCTTGAAAACAATTCGTTAAAAGAGGTTATTGTCGCTTCTTCGGCTTTGTACAGAGATGACTTTTGGATTATTAAAGAGGCAGATATTATTACAAAACCTGATACGATGGATTTTGAATCATCCGGCATAAGTGTCAGTGAAAATAACGACCTTAAAATGCTTCAGGGTTTTAGGCCAAAGATACTCGATAGGGTGTATGAAGGAAAAATGAACTTTACTATTCAAGATGCTTTTGTTGCTATGGATCTACTCCAAAGTCAGCATATAGATACACGAGGGATAAAAGGGGCTTTATATAAGATATTTGTATATCCATTTTTTGTACCGTGTTTGGTTGTTATTATCTTCTTTTTTGTTCCTATTAGCGTACGCTTTTTAAATGTTTCACTCTTTAGCTTCTCGGCAATTTTGGCAACACTTCTTGTTTGGGGAATATTATATACGCTTATAGAACTTGCTAACAATAAGACTATCTCAGGAGAAATCGGAATCCTTACGCCAGTTATTCTTCTTCTTCTGATTGCCATTAGACAAATATATCACTACAGTTCACCTTCTTTAAAAGCTCTATAAGCACTTAATATAACAAAAATATAAGCACTATTTGGGTAGAATCATCCAAAAATATTTGGAAATTTTAATGATACAATTTAAAGAATTGGCCACAAAGTATAAGACACCCTTGTATGTATATGACTTTGATTATATGAGTGCTCAGTACAGTGAGCTTAAAGATGCTTTTAGAGCAAGAAAATCGATACTTGCATATGCTGTAAAAGCAAACTCCAACTTAAGTGTTGTAAGACATTTTGCGAAACTTGGAGCGGGTGCAGACTGCGTTTCTATAGGCGAAGTGAGACGTGCCTTTTTGGCGGGTATTCCTGCTTATAAGATTATTTTTTCAGGTGTTGGCAAAAGTGATGATGAGATTCGCGAAGCAATAGAAAAAGAGATTCTTTATATCAATGTTGAAAGTGAAGCGGAACTTGGTCGCGTAGAACTAATAGCAAAAGAACTCGGTGCAGTCTCTCGTATCAGCATTCGTGTCAATCCAAATATTGACCCAAAAACACATCCATATATCTCTACAGGACTTCATGACAATAAATTTGGAGTGGACCTGGAGAGCGCTAAACGTATGTATATTAAAGCAAATAATTCTACATTTCTTGATCCAGTCGGTATCCATTTTCATATTGGTTCGCAACTTACAGAGCTGCAGCCGATTTATGAATCTGCAGAAATTGTAGCAGACCTCGTGCGTTCACTTGCAAATATCAAAATAGAGCTCAAATTTTTTGATATTGGTGGTGGGCTGGGTGTTGTTTACAAAAACGAAACAACTATAAAACCATATGATTATGCACAAGCAATTTTAGGAACACTTAAGGGTCTTGATTTGACTGTTATTTGTGAACCGGGAAGATTTCTGACTGCAAATGCAGGTTACTTTTTGACAAAAGTTTTATACGAAAAACAAAATGGACATAAAAAGTTTGTTGTAGTGGATGGGGCTATGAACGACCTTATTCGTCCAAGTCTTTATAATGCATACCACAAAATAGAAGCAATAACGCAGAGTACCAAAGAGCCTAGAAAAGTAGATATTGTAGGCCCTGTGTGTGAAAGTGGAGACTTTTTGGCAAAAAATTATGAACTGCCTGAGCTTGAACACAATGACTTGCTTGTAGTTCATAGTGCAGGCGCATATGGTTTTGGAATGGGAAGTAACTATAACACACGTGGAAGAAGTGCGGAGATAGCAGTTGAGCGTGGCATAGATAGAGTGATACGCAAACGCGAAACTTTTGAAGACCTGATAGCTTTAGAATCAGATTTTTTAGAAAAATAAAAGGGTAGAGACGTGTATTTCATAGATGTTCAAGGTACTTTGATAAGTGATACAGATAAATCTCCAATAGCTGGTAGCAGAGAGTTTATAGAGATGCTTAATGAGACAAAAACGCCTTATATGGTCATTACAAACAGTACAAAAAAAGCTTCAAAAGATTTTTATGAGTTTTTAATGTCGCTGGGTTTTAATTTTACTTTTGATAAATATCTCGACCCTTTGATGCTACTCGAAGCGCATGTAGCAAAAGAGGGTGTGGCTGCTTATGGGGCAGATGAGTTTTTGCTTACACTTCAAAATATGGGTTATATTTTAGATTATGAAAAACCAAAGACGGTTCTTGTAGCGATAAAAGAAGATTTTACTTCGCATGAGTATGCACAGATGATTGATTTTGTCCTTGCAGGCGCTGCTTTGGTTGGGATGCATGAGACTTCCATCTATGCAAAAAACAACAGACGTTATCCAGGCGTAGGTGCTGTTTTAAAACTTTTGGAGTTCGCAACATCTTGTTCTTATACGGTCGTTGGAAAACCAAGTGTTGCGTTTTATGAGGAGTCTCTTGAGCGTCTGAGATTGCAAGCACCAGACGCAAAGTTTAAAGATGTGACTATCATTAGCGATGATGTTAAGGGTGACTTAGGCGGTGCAAAAGAGCTTGGGATGAAAACCATTTTTGTCACAAGCGGTAAATATAAAAGTGCACAGGAGATTGTGCCATTTTTACATGATGCGTTAAAACCTGATGCGGTGTATGCAAATATGCAAGAGATTTTGGAGTCGATATGAATACTTTGAAAGAGTGCAGAGAAGCAATAGATAAGCTTGATGATGCGATGCTGGAGATTCTTAATGAGAGAATGAAGGTCGTTCACAGAGTAGGTGAAATCAAACATGAAAGCGGTACTGCAGTGTACCGTCCTGAGAGAGAAAAAGCCATTGTTGAGAGACTTGCAAAACGCAGTGAAGATAATAGAGGCATACTCAACAAAGGCGCTATTGAAGCTATTTATCTTGAAGTCTTTGCGGTTGCTAGAAATCTTGAACTTCCTGAACGTATTGCATATCTTGGACCTGAGGGGAGTTTTACCCATCAGGCTGCCGAGAGCCGTTTTGGTGGCATGAGCGATTATATGCCTCTTAATTCTATACACTCAGTATTTAAAACTCTTGAAGCAAAACGTGCGAAATTTGGGGTTGTTCCTATTGAAAATTCAAGAGATGGAATAGTAGGTGAAACACTTGATTTACTTTCAAAAAGCAGTGTCAAAATTGTAGCAGAGCTTTATATGCCTATCCACATGGCTTTTGTAACGAAAGCACGAAAGCTTGAAGATATCAAAAAGATCTATTCAAAAGACAAAGGTTTTGGACAGTGTAGAGAGTTTTTACAAGAACATTCGCTTGTAAATGTAGAACTAATTCCTGTAGAGTCCACTGCTAAAGCGGCTATTTTGGCTGCAAACGATCCATCTTCGGCTGCGATATGCTCTCATATAGCTGCAAAACTTTATGGCATACCTACTCTTTTCGAAAATATAGAAGATCAGCATGATAATGCTACCCGTTTTGTCATCTTGAGTGATTTTAAAAATAGTGCAAGCGAAGATGACAAAACATCTATATTAGTGCGTTTAAATGATGCAGTCAAGGCAGGCTCTTTAGTGCATTTTTTACAAGATTTTGATGAAGAAAATATAAATTTATCTAAAATAGAGTCGCGTCCTTCAAGGGATAAAGGTGGTTTCGGATACTGGTTTTATATAGATTTTTATGGACATATAGACAATGAGGCGGTGCAAAGAGTTCTCTCAAAGCACAAAGGTGAAGTGACATGGCTTGGAAGTTACGTAAAGGGTGAAAGTTGAAATTTAATAAAACATTAGAAGATATAAAAACGTATGAGGCTGGCAAGCCAATAGAACTTGTTGTTCGTGAATTTGGGATAGACCCAAAAAACATTATTAAGCTTGCAAGTAATGAAAATCCTTATGGATGTTCAATAAACGTCCAAAACGCAGTGAGTGCGATTGTTTCAAAAATGGCACTTTATCCAGATGATTCAATGACAAAACTAAAAAATGCTTTGGCTAAACGTTTTAATATAGGGGTTGAGAGCCTTATTATCGGCTCAGGAAGCGATCAGGTTATCGAATTTCTTATCCATGCAAAGGCGCATGCAGGAACAAAGATACTTATGAACAGCATAACTTTTGCGATGTATGAAATCTACGCAAAACATGTAGGTGCACAAGTGCTTAGAACAGCATCGCAAGAACATGACCTTGATGAATTTTATACGATGTATCAGGCAGAAAAACCAGATATTATTTTTATATGTACGCCAAATAACCCGACGGGTGATGCGATTGACGCAGAGAAACTCAAAGAGTTTTTAGCAAAAATAGATAAAGATACTTTAGTGGTGGTTGATGGAGCTTATATGGAGTATGCTGCGTTTAAGGATGCAAGTAAAAAGCTAGATGCAAAAGAGCTAATTGAGCATTTTGAAAATGTCATCTACCTTGGAACTTTTTCAAAAGCATATGGTCTTGGTGGTATGCGTGTAGGATTTGGACTTGCAAGCCCGAAAATTATTCAAGAACTTTATAAGCTTAGACCGCCTTTTAACATCACTACCCTTTCACTTGAAGCGGCAAGTGTGGCACTATCTGACGAAGAGTTTGTAAACAAAAGTATCGCTGCAAATTTTGAAGAGATGAAACGTTACGAAGAGTTTGCAATAGCGAAAAAAATAGATATAATTGAGAGCTTTACAAATTTTATTACATTGTGTTTGAATGAAACGCAAAATTCGACAATACTCTCTAATGCTCTTTTGCAAAAAGGAATGATTGTAAGAAATCTCAGCAGCTATGGTCTTAACGCGATTCGTGTAACTATAGGAACACCAGAGCAGAATACTCGATTTTTTGAATTGACATCAGAGTTGTTATCATAAATAAAATGGGAAATTAATGGATTTTAAAGTACTTTTTTCGCAGCTGGTTATTTTATACGACAAATTAAATAAACAACAAAAAATTATCATAGCAGCAGCTATAGTAGGGATAGTTTCGTTTATAATATTTATGGTTGTATATAGTGCAAAACAAAGTACAAATGAAAAATATGAAGTTCTCTTTGATGCACTTAGCTCTACAGACGCTGCAAAAGTGATAGAAGAACTTGAAAAAGAAGCTATACCTTATGAACTTTCAGAAAATAATATTATAAAAGTTCCAAAAGAGTATGTTTACAAACAAAGAATTGCTATAGCTTCTCTTGGGATACCAAAAGATAACGGTGTGGGTTTTGAACTCTTTGACAAACAAGAGTTTGGGGCTACAAGTTTTGATCAAAAGATCAAACATCTTCGTGCGCTTGAAGGTGAACTCTCACGCACTATAAATGCGCTTGCCCCGATAGAGTCAGCGGCGGTAAGTTTGGCACTTCCAAAAGAGACACTCTTCGTAGCGGAGCAGACAAAACCGACAGCATCGGTTATGGTCACTTTAGTTGAAGGACGCTCACTCTCCACAAAACAGATCCGAGGCATCAAAAACCTTGTTGCAGCAGCTGTACCAAATATGACATCAGCCAATGTTATGCTTGTGAGCAGTGATGGTGAAACGCTTGGTGATGAAGATGAGATGTCTCAAATGAGTGAGCTTTCAACTGTACAGCAAAATTTCAAAAGTAAAGAAGAAAAAAAACAGCAGAAAAAAATTATTCAGGTTATATCTCCTTTTGTAGGCGGAGATGATAAAGTAGTGGCTCAGGTAAGTATCGAGTTTGATTTTTCTATACAAAGTTCGACTTCTGAAAAATTTGACCCTGAAAATATTGTAAGAAGTGAACAGATAAGTGAAGAAAAACGCGAAGGCGGTTCGGGTGAACAAACAGGTGGCGTTCCTGGAACTGTGAGTAATATAGGTCCTGTTGAAGGACTCGCTAGTAATCAAGCTAGTGAAAAATACGAGAAAAACACAGGTACGACAAATTATGAAATAGGCAAAACAGTCTCAACAACAAAGTCCCAGTTTGCTCGCATCAAGCGAATTACAGCGGCGGTTGTAGTTGATGGAAAGTATAAACCTAAGGTGGGTGAGGATGGAGCAACTACAGATGAATATGAATATCAAGCATTGGATGAAACAGACTTACAAGCACTTGCTTCTTTAGTGAGCCAGTCGGTTGGTATTGATCCAACTCGCGGAGATGAGATATCTGTTAAAAACTTGCAGTTTAAAAGAGCAGATGGTGATAGTGTGAAAGATGGAGTTTCACAGGTTATACTCTTGAGTGAGTCTTATCTTGCCCCATTTGCTGGATTGTTTAAGTATATTTTTGTACTTATACTTTTGTTTGTGTTATACAAAAAAGTTATCACACCGTTTGCCCAGAGAATGCTTGAGGTATCCAAAGAAGATGATAATCTTGAAAGACCTTCTCTGGATATAGAAGATGATGAAGCAGATGATCTTGTAGAAAAAGTCCAATCAATGCGTAAAAAAGTTGAAGAGCAACTTGGATTCGGCAGAGGCTTTAATGAAGATGAACTCAAACACGAAGTTCTCTTAGAAAAAATACGAAGTATGGCAGAAGATGCCCCAGAAGAGATAGGATCACTGCTTCAAGCGCTATTAAGTGAAGAAGCTGAAGGTGGTACGAAACATCATGACAAAGGATAAATAATGGCGAATTTATCACCAGCACAACAGGCTTCTTTTGATGAAATGGGAATGGCGGAAAAAATTTCTATTCTTCTCTTACAGCTAGGGGAAGATACTACAGCAGCTATTTTTTCCAATTTGAGTGTGGATGCAATCACTGAAGTTTCAAAGTTTATAGCAGGATCAAAAACAATTGAGAAGGCAGTCGCAACGGCTATTTTGGAAGAGTTCCATGCGATATTTCAATCAGGACAGTATATTACATCGGGCGGCATGGAATACGCAAGAGAACTTTTATATAGAACATTAGGTACAGAAGAGGCAAAGAAAGTTTTGGAAAAACTTTCTCGAAGTATGCAAAATACCCAAAACTTTTCCTATCTTTCAAAAATTAAGCCGCAGCAGTTGTCGGATTTTATTATCAACGAACATCCTCAAACAATCGCACTTATCCTTGCGCATATGGATCCGACGGAAGCTGCGGATACTATTCAGTTTTTTCCTGATGATTTGCGTAGTGAAGTGGCGATGAGAATGGCAAGACTCGGGGATATTTCACCTTCTGTTATCAAAAGAGTTTCTGCAATTTTAGAGTCTAAGCTTGAATCTCTTGCTTCATATAAAGTTGAAGTAGGTGGACCTAGAGCTGTGGCGGATGTTTTTAACCGTTTAGGTGCAAAATCTGCTAAATCAACACTTGCAACTATAGAACAGGTGGATGGAGAACTTGCTAATCTCATCAAAGAGATGATGTTTACTTTTGAAGATATAGTCTCTCTTGACAAAGGTGCAATAACAGAAACACTTAAATCAGTAGATAAAGGTGACTTAATGATGGCACTTAAATCTTCTCCAGAAGAGCTTAAAGAGAAATTTTTCTCTGCTATGAGTGAGCGTGCGAGAGATGCATTTGAAGAAGAGATGCAGTTCCTTGGTGCTGTGAAGATGAAAGATGTAGAAAATGCGCAAAGAAGAATTGTTGAGGTTGTCAATGGACTTGCTGAGTCAGGCACAATCCAACTTGGATCAAATGAAGAGATGGTAAGTTAAAAATGGCAACGGTAATTTCAGGTGATTGTATTGAAGGGCACAATGTAAATAAATACAATTTCAAAATTTTGGCTTTGGGTACAGAAAAAGGAAACAGTGCTTTAGAAGGAAATACACAAGAAAAATACACGAAAGAAAATCACCCCCAACAAAGAGAAAGTGATGTTGATGCGAGTGCCATGAGCCAAGGTTCTAAAGATTCTCTTATTGAGTCTTTACTCAAAAAAACAGATGAAATGTCTTCAAACTTTATCAAACTTCAAATGAAACTTGAAGCCAAAGAAGAAGAGTTTCAATCGCAATTGCAAAAAGCAAAAGAAGAAGCTTTTGCTCAAGGTGTCGAAGCAGGGTTGAATCAAGCTAAAAAAAATGCAAACCTAAGTATTACAAATGCTCAGGAACTTTTTGCAGCTTCAGTTGCAAAGTTAGATAAAACAGCAAAAGATTTTCAAAATGCTTTAGAGGGAATTAAAAGTGAGCTTGTAACAGCAGCACTTGATATAGCTAAAGAAGTTATTCATGTAGAAGTTGGTGCAAATTCAAGTAATGTTGCAAAAATATTATCCGAAGAACTTATCAAGGAACTTCAAAACGCATCAAAGATAACGCTTCGTGTAAACCCAAAAGATCATGGAGCTCTCTCTGAAAAAGTAGGTTCATTAGAATACGTTAGTGTTCTCTCAGATAGTGCGGTAAGTGAAGGCGGTGTTATAGCTATGAGTGATGCTGGTAATATCGATGCACAGATATCTAAGAGATTTGAGAGAGTAAAAAAAGCGGCATTAAGTGAGTAAAAGATATATGAATATAAAAGAAAAAAACATACAAGAACTCGAAGCGGTATGCAAAGAGATACGTAAAGAGATTTTACGCGTTGTAAGTAAAAATGGAGGACATCTTAGTTCAACTTTGGGTGCGACTGAGCTTATCGTTGCGATGCATAAAGTCTTTGACTCTTCCAAAGACCCTTTTATTTTTGATGTATCACATCAGGCATATGCACATAAACTATTAACTGGAAGATGGGAAGCTTTTGATACCTTAAGAGAGTTTAACGGTTTGTGTGG
>MIBW01000032.1:14281-27143 GCA_001829625.1 Sulfurimonas sp. GWF2_37_8
CATAGTTCTACTTCTATCTCCCTTGGTGTTGGTGCAGCAAAGGCGATACAGCTCAAAAAAGAGCAAAAAGAGCGTATCCCTGTTATCATGATAGGTGATGGTTCGATGACTGCAGGTATGGTTTATGAAGCGCTTAATGAACTGGGCGATAGAAAATATCCAATGGTTATCATCCTCAATGACAATGAAATGAGTATCGCAAAACCTATTGGAGCACTGAGTCGTATGCTTAGTTCTGCGATGGCAGGTTCTTTTTATCAAAAGTTTAAGAAACATACAGAAAATTTTGTAGATAACTTTGGAGAAGGTGCTCATTACATTGCAAAAAAGATGGAAGAGAGTTTGAAGCTTATCACTCCAGGGATTATGTTTGAAGAGATGGGAATAGACTATATCGGACCGATTGACGGGCATGATTTGAAGTCACTTATCGAGATACTTCAAAAAGCAAAAAAACTTGGAAAACCTGTTATTGTTCATGCGCAAACCCTCAAAGGCAAGGGTTATGATATTGCAGAAGGGCATGAAGAGAAATGGCATGGAGTTGGTCCTTTTGATTTAGATAGCGGGGATGCGGCGAAAAAAAGTAGTACAAAAAGTGCGACGCAGATCTATACAGAAGCGCTTATGCACTTAGCGAAAAATGATGCAAAAGTGGTGGGTGCAACAGCGGCAATGCCTAGCGGTACAGGTTTGAGTGAGCTTATGGAGACTTTTCCTGATAGATTTTGGGATGTGGCGATTGCTGAACAGCACGCGGTTACTTCCATGTCTGCTTTAGCTAAAGAAGGTTTTAAGCCTTTTTGTACGATTTATTCGACTTTTTTACAGCGCGCATATGATCAGGTTATTCACGATACTTGTTTGATGGATTTGCCAGTTGTTTTTGCGCTTGACCGTGCGGGAATAGTTGGAGAAGATGGTGAAACGCATCAAGGAGTATTTGATATCTCTTTTTTAAGAGCTATCCCAAATATGACACTTCTTGCCCCTAGAGATGAGAAATCTTTTCATCAGGCGATGGCATTTGCGCATCAGTACCAACATCCCTGTTCGCTGCGTTATCCAAGAGGTTCTTTTATAGAGACAACACTTCCTGAGTCTCAGCCTTTTGTTTTGGCAAAGTCTCAACTTTTGCGCTCATGTGAAGGTGATACACTTTTGATAGGGTATGGAAATGGCGTGGGACGGGCATATAAGACAGCGAAACTTTTAGAAAAAGAGGTAAGTATCTTAGACTTGCGTTTTGTGAAACCATTGGATCATGAGATGTTGCTGCATTTGGCAGATAAACATAAAAAATGGTATGTTTTTTCAGATAGTGCTAAAATGGGCGGAGTTGGTTCTGCACTTTTAGAATTTTTAGCGCAAGAAAAAATCATTGATGTTCTCGTGAGCAGTTTTGAATATGAAGACAGCTTTATCACTCACGGAAATACAAAGTTAGTCGAAGAGTCTTTGGGACTTTTACCCCAGCAACTAGCACAAAAGATAGACAGTATTTAGTGAAAGGAAATGCAAAAATGAGTATAAAAAGAAAACTTTTTATATTACATCTTCTTTTATTTCTCTTTTTTTCACTTATAGCATGGCTTTACTCATCGATGCTCAACAAACAACTCAATGAAGAGTGGGCTGAGCGTTTTATCAAGAAACAGGTGCTTTTTGATAAGTACCGTACACTCTTACCTATCATGCGTGAAGTTGCTCTTGTTAAAACGCTTGCACAAGAAAACGCTATCAGAGAGATGGCTCTTGATGAGCACAATAGCACCAAAAAAGAAGCAGGTATTGCACTTTTAGAAAAATATCGCTTGAAGCTTAAAGACAGAAGTTATTTTATCGCTTTTGTTGCATCCAACAACTACTACTTCAATGATATTGATGATAGATATAAAAACGCACAATTCCGCTACAGGCTCTCCGAGACAAATAAAGATGATGCTTGGTTTTTTACGCTTTTGGGTCTTGATGAAAATTATCAGATAAATGTCAACAAAGACACTTTGCTTGGTACTACAAATATTTGGATAAACTATATTCTTAGAGATAATGGTAAAGTAGTGGCTGTTTTAGGAACGGGGCTTGATTTAAGTGCTTTTTTGAAAGAGTCGGTTGCTATAGGGCAAGAGGGTATACGCAATATTTTTATCAATCAAAATATGGCGATTCAACTAGAGCAAGATAGCAATCTCATTGATCATGCAAGTCTTGTGAAAAACAAAATAAACCATAAAGAACTTGAGCTGCTTGTCAAAGAAAAAGAAGATCTGCAAAACATCAAGATTCTGATGGATGTACTGAAAAATTCGGACAAAGAAAATCAGGTTAAGACTTTATGGGTTTCGTTTGAGAGTGAAGAAAAACTTGTAGGTCTGGTATATCTAAGGGAACTTGGTTGGTATAACCTAACGATTATTGATCCACAGGAACTTACGCTTATAGATAATACCAATGTTTTTTTATTTTTAACTTTTTTATTTTCATTGTTTCTTTTGATTGTAAATAGTATCTACAATAAAGTAATCCTGCGTCCACTCAGAGAACTTCAAAACCAAATGCTTAGTGTTGAACACGGCTCTTATGATGTAAAAATAAACACTACTGGCGGCAAAGAGATTGTAGAACTCTCTGAAAGATTTAAAAAACTACTCGCAGTTATCAATGCAAACAATAGAGAACTTGAAGAAAAAATAAAACAAAGAACGCTTTGGCTCAAAGAAAATGAAGAAAAACTTAACACAATTCTCAATACTATCGAAGCATACATCTATATCAAAGATTTAAACTACAAATATATCTATGTCAACAAACATATTTGTAATCTTTTTTCCAAAAAATATGAAGATATTATTGGTAAAGATGACAGGGCTTTTGTTGATGCTTTAAGTGCCAAGCAGATTTTAGAAAATGATAAAAATGTTATACGTGAAGGTATTACTATTAAACAAGAAGAGAGCCGTACAGATGAAGCGAATAACAAAAGAGTCTATCTTTCTATCAAAACACCGCTGCGCAATGAAAATGGTGAGATTTATGGACTTTGCGGGATATCTACGGATATCACTGAACGGATAGATATCGAAGAAAAAAACCGCCATTTGGCCTTTTATGACCATTTGACTGATTTACCAAACCGTCGTTTGTTTGATGATAGGCTACTGCAAGCACTCTCTTCTAGTAAACGCAACGGTGCGTATGGTTGTGTGATGTTTTTAGATTTGGATAACTTTAAACCGCTCAATGATACCTATGGGCATGAAGTCGGAGATCAATTGCTTATAGAAGTTGCCTCACGCCTTCGAGCTTGTGTGCGAGAGATAGATACGGTTGCAAGGTTTGGCGGAGATGAATTTATCGTCCTAATTAGTGCTCTTGCAGAAGATAAAAAAAGTGCAAAAAAAAGTGCTATTATAGTTGCTCAAAAAATATCCTCATCTATAGCAAAAGTGTATCATTTGAGTATCGGTACCGAATCCGAGCTTGTAAGAATAGAATACAGATGTAGTACAAGTATAGGTGTCGCACTTTTTAAAGGAGAGAAGCTCTCTAAGGATGCTCTTTTACTTCAAGCGGATGAAGAGATGTACAATGCAAAAAAAGCAGGTAAAAACAGCATCTCTTTTTACGAAAATTTAAATATCTAGTGCAACATCACTAAACCGCAAAATCTTCCTGTAACACCTGTGGCTCTGTATGAAAAATATTTTTCACACATACATGAGCTACATTCACCTAAAAAGTCTATCTGTTCGTCTGGGATACCTTCTAAGCGCAGCTGCGTTTTGAGTATTGTATTGATATCGAGATAGTATCCTGTCTCTTTTTTCTCAAAAGCATATTCCAAGCCTAGCTGTTTTGCTTCATCAAATATCTCATCCCCGACCTCATAACAACATTTACCGATATTTGCGCCGATGCTTACACAAATATCTTCTACTTTTGAAGCGAAGTTTTCTTGAAACATGGTGATGACTTTTTGCGTAATGTTTTGAAAAGCACCTGCGCGTCCTGCGTGAGAGACAGCTATGACTTGTTGTATCGGGTCATAAAAAAGCATAGGTGAACAGTCCGCAACCATCACCATGAGCGGTATGTTTTTTTTGTTTGTGATGAGCGCATCGCAGGTTGGCGGGGCATAAAAATGGTCATTTTCATCAACTATTTTGACAATATTTGAGTGGATTTGTTTCATATGAACAAGTGTTTTTTTGTTGTAGCCAAACTTTTTGGCAAGAAGTTCATGATTTTTTTCCACGTTCAGTGGATCGTCACCGACATGAAACGCAAGATTGAGGCTCTCATAGGGCGCGACACTCACACCGCTATGCTTAGTAGTAAAGAGGTGCAAAAGCCCCAGATGATTGTTTAATAATTTGCTTTGATAAAATTTCATATAATCATTATATCAAATTTAAAGGCTTGATTTTTGAATAGATTTAGTAACTATCCTCCGACACTAGATGGTGTCAGTGTAGAAGAGAAACGCAAAGAGATACGGGAATATTTTCACAACACATTTAATATTTTTGAGAAGATATTTGAAGTTTTAAAAGAGGATGCAGTTTTTTACAAAAAATCTGAACCAACGCGCCATCCTATGATATTTTATTTTGGGCATACGGCTGTATTTTTTATCAATAAACTCATCGGTGCAAATATCCTGCAAAAGCGTATCAATCCTGAATATGAGTCCATTTTTGCCATCGGTGTTGATGAGATGGATTGGGATGATATGCGTGATAATAGTTATCAATGGCCTCGTGTTTCAGAAGTACGAGCATATAGAAATCAGGTGCGAGCGTGTGTAGATAACCTGATCACTCAGATGGCTTTTGCTCTGCCAATTGATGCGAGTGACCCTATGTGGATTGTGCTGATGGGGATAGAACATGAGCGTATTCATATAGAAACTTCTCTGGTTTTACATCGTCAGATGCCACTTGATTTTGTCAAAGAGGTGGAGGAATTTCTTTGTACACAAGAGAGCGGAGCGGCTGTAGAAAATGCGCTTGTATGTATAGAAGCCAGTAATGTGAAATTAGGCAAAGAAAAATCACATAATCTTTACGGCTGGGACAATGAGTATGGATTTTATGAAGAAAAAGTAGAGAGTTTTGACGTGGCTCAATATCTCGTAAGCAATGCAGAGTTTATGCCTTTTGTTCAAGAGGGCGGTTATGAAAATGAAGCGTTTTGGGATGAAGAGGGAAAAAAGTTTCTGCATATTACAAGTGCAAAACATCCAAGATTTTGGGTATTAAAAGAGGGTGTTTACCAATACCGAACACTAGCCTCTCTTAGAGATATGCCACAAAATTGGCCCGTTGAAGTCAATGCTCTTGAGGCAGAAGCCTTTTGCAGATACAAAAGTAAAAAAGAAAATCTTAGTTATCAACTTCCAAGTGAAGCACAATATAGAGTGCTGTATGAGTCTGTTGGATTGGATGAAGTTTTGGATTTGGATGCAAAAAACGCAAATCAAAACTTGATAAACATCTGTTCATCACCTGTAAATAAGTACCTGTTTCAGGGTATTGGTGATGTTGTCGGTAATGTTTGGCAGTGGAGTAGAACTGCTTTTTTTGGTTTTGATGGATTTGAAGTGCACCCTGCGTATGATGATTTTTCAAGCCCGACTTTTGATGGCAAACATAACATTATCACAGGTTCTTCATGGGCTAGCAGTGGCAATCTGCTTATGAAACACTCTCGTTATGCGTTTAGAAAACACTTTCATCAAAACGCAGGGTTTCGTTATGTGCTTAGTGATGCAGCGCAAACGCAGACAAAAGATATCTATGAGAGTGATGAGCTTGTTTCGCAGTATTGTGAGTTTCAGTATGGTGACACCCATTTTGGTGTTGCAAACTTTGCCATCGAGTGTGTAAAAATAGCTGCAAAATATACGAACAATTATGCAAAAGCGTTAGATTTGGGTTGCGCAACTGGTCGTGCTACTTTTGAACTTGCCCGTCATTTTGAAGTAGTAGAAGGCGTTGATTTTTCTGTGCGTTTTATTCAGGTCGGTTCGAAACTCAAATCTGAGGGTTATGTTGCGTTTA
The DNA here is from genome assembly GCA_001829625.1 of Sulfurimonas sp. GWF2_37_8. Classification (GTDB taxonomy): domain Bacteria; phylum Campylobacterota; class Campylobacteria; order Campylobacterales; family Sulfurimonadaceae; genus Sulfurimonas. Next base: position 20,347 of record MIBW01000032.1, read on the forward strand.
GCTCCAAAGAAGAGGGTGAACTTCTTAGCTATAAAAAAGTGACATCTGCGACACTTGGATATGATTTACTTCGTGAGAAGGTGTTGTTTTGGCAGGGAGATGCTTGCAATCTTAAACCAAATTTTACTGGCTATGACCTTATCATGGCGACAAATCTTATAGATAGACTCTATGCTCCGATGCTCTTTTTGGAAAATATTGATACACGCCTCAACAAAGACGGCGTTTTGATACTCACCTCTCCTTATACATGGCAGGAGAGCTCGACCAAAAAAGAGCTTTGGCTTGGCGGCTACATCGATGAAGCGGGTCATGAGATCAAGACTATTGAGAGACTTCAAAAAGTTTTGGGTGCAAAGTTTGAACTTTTACATCTTCAAGATCTTGCTTTTGTTATCAAAGAGAGTGCGCGCAAATACCAGCACACAATTTCTCAGGTGAGTGTGTGGCAAAAAAAATGAGTACAAGTTTTAAGATTGCAGCTTCTAGAGAAGAGACAAACGCAGAGAAATATGTTCTCAGAGAAAAGCTTTTTGGTACCAAAGATGTGATACCTCTATGGGTTGCGGATATGGATATAGATACCCCTGCGTTTGTGTTGGAGAGCGTTAAAAAACGACTAGGACATCTTATAGTAGGGTATGAAGATGTGCCCTCCAGTGCATTTGAAGCCCAGATAAAATGGCTACAAAAGAGACATGGTGTTGCGTTTGAGGTGCAGGATATGTTGCATTCACATTCGGTTGTAGCGAGTATGAATGTCGCAATCGAGGCTTTTACAAACAAAAGCGACAAAGTTATCGTACAAACACCTGTATATCCTCCATTTTTTAAATGTGTCAAAGAACATGAAAGAGAGTTACTCCTCAATCCGCTCAAAAAGCTTGAAGATGGAAGTTACACTTTTGATTTGGATGATTTGCGCTCCAAAATAGATGCTAAAACAAAACTGCTGCTTTTATGTTCCCCTCACAATCCCGTCGGTCGTGTTTGGAGAAGAGAAGAGCTTGAAGCACTTTTTGAACTTTGTCATGCGCACAACATTGTGGTTTTTTCCGATGAGATACATTCAGATTTGATTTACCCGCCACACAAACATATTCCGTTTGCTTCACTCAACGCAAGAGCGAGAGATATTTCTCTCACAGCCATAGGAGTAGGAAAAACATTTAACATGGCGGGTTTTGCGATGAGTTCTGTAGCGATACCCAATAAAGATTTGCAAGAAAAATTTCGTAAAGTATATGACAAAATCCATTTTGCACAGGGAAATGTACTTTCTCACGTTGCGTTTGAGAGTGCGTACAAAGATGGAAATATTTGGCTTGAGGATTTGATAGAACATTTACAACGCAATGCTGCTTTACTTGAGAGACTTTGCAGTAAATATGCTCATGTCATCAAAGTAACATCACTAGAAGGTACGTATCTTGCATGGCTTGATTGTCGAGAGATGCAGTTTGGAGATAGGGAGCTTAAAGAGTTTTTTATCAACGAATCAAAGTTGGGTTTGAGTCCTGGACTTAGTTTTGGCAGAGAAGGAAGTGGATATATGCGCTTGAACTTTGCACTTTCACATGCTAAAATGCTAGAAGTTATCTCTCTTTTGCAAAACGCACTAGAGAGAAGATTTGGGAGCAGATGATGGTACGCATAAATTGGGAACAGTACAAAGAGTATAAACATCATAGTCATAAAGAGGATAATTTTGAGATACTTTTAGATTTTTTGAAAAGTTTTTACAATATGACAAATCCTTATGATATTTATGACTCTCTTGCAGCAGATGATTTGGGGCAGATGATGCTTGATAAACGCGATATCACTGATGCGGAAGATATGGAAAATTATCTCGTTAGGGTCAAATAATGGACCTAGAACTCTTTAAAATATCTACTTTTATCAACAAACATCATGTGATGAGTTTGGCGACAACGGATCATAAAATGCAGAGTGTTTGTTCTTTGTTTTACGCCTATAACAGAGATGCAAACTCTTTTATCGTAGCAAGTAATGAAGATACGACGCACATGAGCCATATAGCGCAGAACAATAAAGTCTCAGGAAATATCTATCTTGAGACGAAAATGGTCGGAAAAGTTCAAGGCGTACAGTTTAATGGAGTATTTATGGAGCTTCAAAACAGTGAACTTGAATACTGCTACTTCAAAAAATTTCCTTATGCACTTGCGCTAAGTCCCAAACTTTGGCAGATAAAAGTAAATCATTTTAAAATGACGGACAATACTTTAGGTTTTGGTAAAAAACTTATTTGGGAAGCGATTTCATAACAAAAAGGTTGCAATCACTTCCGCTGCTTTGAAATACGACAAGCGAAGGGATTTGTGCTGATTTAAATCCATACGCTCTACATCCATGAGGTCTTGAAGGCTCCCATGTGACAAAATAGTGTTGGCATCTTCTGCAGTTAATTTTTTTCATAACGACTCTTCAATTTAAGTGGCGTATTTTATCATATCACCCTTAGATACCAAAAAAGTGTTTGAGAAAAAGACGCTCTTTTTGAGTTTCTATAGATATCTTTAGGACACTTTGGTTGGTGTCACTTAGAACTTCGACATCTTGTTCATTGAGTCTGAGATGTTCTTTTCCCCACGCTTTTTCGAGTTCATCCAAACGCAGCATCACTTCCGCGGCGCTTGGTGATTCTTTGTGCGCGTCACGGCTGTCGATGATGACAAATCCACCTATGGTTTTTTCAAGTTTGTAAGGCATATAAACTTTGAGTTGTTTATAGATACGCTCCTCTTTTGCTTGGGGTGTAGCGCGCTGCATCGCAACAAACCCCATAACTAAAAACGCAAATAAGACACCTAAAAACAGACCCTTTTTAATATTACTCATGATTGTCTCCATTTTTGAATATACTCTTGCGCTTTTTTATCTAACGTTTGCATCCGTTCTTTGCCCTTTGGCAGTGTCAAACGCAGCTCTCTCATCTCGTGTAAAAAATCTGAGATGCCAGAGGGGATGAGGTCTATAAGGTAGTCCCTGAGGTGTTTTGCCAAAGCAGGAGAAGCGCCTGAAGTCGAGATAGCTAAAGTAAGCTCACCTTTTTTGACATACGCTGGAAAGATAAAATCGCAATAATCTACCGAATCTACTGAGTTGCAAAGGCAGTTGTAGTGTTTTGACTCAGTAAAAATATCTGCCTGTAAAGGGATATCATCCACAGCTACGATAACCATAGCAAAACCACTAATATCGCCTTTTTGATAAGCGCGTGTTTGATGTAAAAGATTGTTTTCTTGGATACTTTGAGACATTTGCGTAGAGTAAGAGAGGGCGATAATCTCTATATTGTGTGTGAAATCTAAAAGATGTTCCAGCTTCTCATGCGCTACTTTTCCGCCCCCGACGATAAGGATTTTTTGATTGTCTAGTTTGATAAAAGCAGGAAAATAAGCCATAAAAAAACCTTTGAGAGGATAAATTGTCCCCGTAGCATAGCAGAAATATCAGCATCTTTGACTTGACGCATATCAATAGATAAATTTTTAAAAGAGATTACAATTAGTTCAAAATCAAAGTAAAGAGGGTACTTATAATGAAACAAGAGATACTTTCGAGGATTCAAAAATCATTTCCTCTTGTAGCAAAACCCTTTGCGGTCCTCGCACGGGAGTTGGAGATGAGCGAAGAGGCTGTTATCGCTATTTTGCAAGAAGAAAAACAGAACAAAATTATTCGACAAACTTCTGCTATTTTTGATACGAAACGATTGGGATATCTCTCTTCTCTTGTTGCGTTTAGGATTGCGGATAAAGATATAGATGCAGCAGCAGCCATCATCAACTCACATCCGGGAGTATCTCACAATTATGAACGCAACCATGATTTTAACATCTGGTTTACGATAGCGGTTGCTCCAAACTCTCTTTTAGGACTAGAGAAAAGTATCGCCGTTTTGGCATCTTTGGCAAAGGCGCAAAGTTATATCGTACTGCCAACGCTCAAACTATTCAAAATCTCCGTAAAACTTGACACAACAGGTAGTGATGCAAAAAAAGAGAAGGTCAAAAGAGTTGTACATAAAGAGATAGAACTCACCCAACTCCACCACGCCATCATCAGAGCGGTGCAGTACGATATCAAGATTATAAGTGAACCGTTTAAACAAATCATCGAGGATTTGGAGATAGATTATGAGACTTTTTTCGCCATTTTAGAGGAGTTGCAAAACGCAGGTATCATGCGGCGTTTTGCAGCGATACTCAACCACAGAAATGCAGGATTTAGCGCAAACGCAATGGTTGTCTGGGATGTAGATGAGATAAAAGGCGAAGCTGTCGGCGAAAAAGCTGCGACGTTTAGTGCCGTGAGCCACTGTTATCTGCGACCAAAATATGAAAACTGGCCGTATAACCTTTTTACAATGGTGCATGGAAAAACGATGCAGGAGACAAACAGTATCATAGACGAGATGGCTCATGAGATAGATGCCCACTCTCATATGCCTTTGTACTCTTCGCGTGAGTTTAAAAAAGTAAGGATTGAATATTTTGCTCCAGAGTTTGAGCAGTGGGAAAATCTCTATAAAAATAAGGAAGTGTCATGAATCTTTTTTTAGAACTTGAAAGCGCATATATCGCTATAGGCATCTTTTTTCTCATCATCACAGCTATTGTGACAACACGCTCAACTCTGCCGAAACAATCTTTTAAATACGGGATGATTGGAGTTTTTAGCATCTTTGCAGGGATGATTGCTGCGCACTACTATACGACGATTGTGCGAATGGATGGAGTCAAAACTATCTTCAATGAGGGTGGCACAATCATCTGCGAAAACAAGATGCACAAAACTATCTCCAAATCAGTTCTCATCTCAAAAGAGTTGGAGTGGCGACTTGAAGGAGAGTTACTGGTTTCTGATAATCATGTACGAGATTTTCATACCTCCCGATGTGTTGACTACAGACCTATAGCACCAAAATGAGAGCTAGGATGATGGAGAGACTCAAGCGTTACGCTCTTGCTTTTTTGATCCTTGCGTTTGTGATAGCTTTGATGCTTGTGGGCACCACTCTTGTCAAAAGTTTTGGAAATATGATGTTTGAAGGGAGCGATATATCGATAAAACCTGTAGGAGAGAGGATAGTTTTATGAATCTTTATGGAGTCTTAGCAGTAGGGATAATACTCAGTATTATCTTTCATTTTATAGGTGTTTATGCCAAAGCCAGAAATATTGTTTGGACGATGATTGCGCTCATGTGGGCTGCTTCTATTGGTTTTGCTCTCAATGAAATCTCACCTAAAGGTTATGTCTATATCAGCAAGATACAGGGTCGCTATGGTGATGTGGATATGCAAATAGAAAAAGCGATGCCGCAAATAACACTCTATGAAATGCTCTCTATCAAAAAAAACTACGATAGACATGAGCCAACTTCGCATTAGTATTCTTCTGACTTTTTTCACTTTAGTAACAGTTTTACAAAGAAAACAAAAAAAAATCTTAAATTATTATAGTAATTCAAAAGAATTGATATATGTCAAGCTAAGCACTTTTGAAATCAACTAAACTTCAATCAAGCAATCTGAAGATTAAAAATATCATTGAGGAGAATTGAGATGATTGAGACGATAATTCGACCTGAAATAGCATTAGATGACTTCTTACCGATTTTTGTTTCTTCAGCATTTGTTTTAGTATTTGGATCGTTATATGTCGGTGTATATACGGCAGTGAAGGTCAATATGCTTAAAAAGTGGATGATGGTTTTCGCTTATTTTTTTTGGATATTGACGTGTTATATGCTCTACATTATGGGGAGCTTGATGCATGTCGATGCGTTTACGGCAAAAGCGTTGGTAGTTGCGATGGTGGGGTATTTAATGCTTCCTCACGCAGTTTATTATATGCAGCATCGCGTACATGAAGAAAATGAACATTGTGATGTGTGAATTTTATAAAAATTTTAGGAGGGTATAGTGGCTAATAAATCCGTATGGAGCGATAATCGTTTCTGGCAACGTTCAGCGACTTGGGTGACGGGATTTGCATCGGTATTATTGATTTGGCTGACATTTGATACGTCGGCACAAATCTCTATGGGTGATGATACAGATTTGAAAAACGGTGTAACAAAAAGGGTTCCAGGACCTACGGTTATCAATTATAAGATTACATACGAAATGGATGCAAAACGCGGACATGAAGTACCAGTAATCGGAGAAAAAGAGAAGTTTTTTGGAAGAGATGATTATTCTGAAGATGAAGCAGGAGCATTGCTGCACTTAGGGAAACTTGGTTCACAAGCAAAAAATTGTATGGATTGCCATACACTTCTTGGAAACGGCGCATATTATGCTCCAGATTTGACAAAATCATGGTTAGATCCAGCGTGGGGACCTGAGGGTTCTATGCAGTCTATGACAGGTAAAGATACAAAAGAAGAGGCTATGGCTGAGTTCTTGCAACATCCTTCACAGTATCCTACTCATGCACGTATGATGCCAGACCTTGGGATTACGGCAGCAGAAGCAAAAGGCTTAGTAGCTTTCTTGAAACATATGTCTTCTATAGATACAAATGGTTTCCCAAGAAACTTCGGAAAAATACAAGGAGCTGTTCATGGCAAATAATCATTTAACATCAGAATCAAAACAGTTAGCGACTTGGTACTTTACTTTTGCCGCCATCATCTTTGGGGCGCAGTTGCTTTTTGGTCTGGTTGCAGCGATTCAGTATGTAATGCCGGCATTTCTTTTTGAAATAGTTGACTTTTCTATTGCTAGAATCATACACATCAACGCGCTTGTCGTATGGATG
>MIBW01000032.1:27342-27642 GCA_001829625.1 Sulfurimonas sp. GWF2_37_8
TATTGTTATAGCCGTTTCCGGTCGCTTGATAATAACCAAATTGTTTTTCACCGGCTGCCATTAACTGCTCTTTTGTCCAAAGTACTCTAACAATTTTAATTTCAACATTTGGAGATGCTGGGTCATAACAACTGAAACCAACTTCTTTAATGATTAAATCTGTAGGAGCTTGGAACCATTGCATTAACCAATCTTGTCCAAAGGCACCAAAATTAGAACCCCAAACACTGGGCTCCTGAATAAGTGTATCAATAATCCCATTAACGCTCTTTGATAACGTGTGAGATTTAATTGCCTTGA
>MIBW01000032.1:27719-30613 GCA_001829625.1 Sulfurimonas sp. GWF2_37_8
AAAAATGTACTTTCGGTTTTTGAACAGAATCCGCTTAAGGAAAAAGAAAAGGCTGAATTACGAGAAATATCAGGCGGCATATTCGCTAATTTTTCCGATGATAACCGGATTTTGAAAAAACATACGGGTAATTATACAAAATTATTATATACCATACCGGCGTTTATAATTTATATTATATTATTTCTTTTCAATTCCCGCAGACTCAGGCTTAAATTTGACACTGCATATTCCAGGGGGATCAAAGCTGAATCCAATCTGAAAAATAATATTTTGCTACTTGAAAAACAAACTAAAAACAAAGATTTCTTCAACAATGCGGCAAAAACAGCTCAATTGTATATTTCTGATATTCTTAATTTGCCTGTCGGTGAAATAACTCAGGAAGATGTCCGTAAATTTTTTGTTGAAAAAAATTTTCCTGCTGAATTTATACAAAATGTGGAAATTATATTTGCGAAATGCGATGAAGCGAGATTTTCAAGCGCTGCAGTTTCAGATTCGGATAAAAACGATTTAATTGATAAGATAAAAAAACTTCCGGCTTTGAAGCGGGTGAAAAAATGAAAAAAAATACGAATAATAAACCTCAGATATTTATATTTTCAAAAATATTTACTAATATTTTATATTGTATATTTCTAACTTTATTTCTCAATCAATCTGCATATGCAATTGATAATTCTCAAAAAGTATTATTGTTGCGCGATGAAGCTGAACAGGCTTTCCGGAAAGGAATTGAAATGAAAGACGATGAAAAAGCGGAACCATTTTTTTCAACGGCAAAAACAAAATACGAAGAAATTTTGAAGAACCTCAATACTCCTAATGGTTATGTTTATTATAATATTGGCAATTGTTATTTTATGATGAAACAATACGGATACGCGATTGTAAATTATCACCGCGCAAAAAAATATATTCCCGGAGAACGAAATATAGAACTTAATCTTAGCGCAGCTCAAAAAAATGTAGAAACTTCGATAAAAAGAAAACAAATTAACGAGGTTATGCATCTTGTTTTTTTCTGGCATTATTTTATGAATCTTAGAAACCGTATTCTAATATTTATAATTGCTGTTAATGTTTTTTTTATTTGCGCTTCAATCAAATTATTCACCGAATGGAAAATTACCGGCATTGCAATGAAAATCGCAACAATAGTTTTAATATGTTTCGGCATATCAATAGCTTTTCAATATTATGATGATACATATACTCCACGCGGGGTAATTGTTAAGGATTCAATTATTGCCAGAAAAGGAAATTCTTCGAGTTATGAACAAAGTTTTGACAAACCGCTGAACGAAGGCGTTGAATTTAAGGTTATTGAAATAAAAGAAGAATGGTATAGAATTCTTCTCGACAATGGAGTTGAATGCTGGATACCTGCTGAAAGCGCTGAACTTGTTTGAGGCAACTTTAACACCCTATCAAATAAAAGATAGCTGATAAATTATTTATTTAGTCTGAATTCCTCTGTAATTCTAAAATTTAGTTTATAACAATTCTGATTTAAAGCCGAAAACTGAATTAGACATTGTAGAAATTTTTGGATATATGCAAAATATTAGGATTTAACAATTTTTCAAATGTACAAAAAAGTACAAAACAGCTTTAAAATTTTTAGCAGTTTTTTTAAATCATTCACCTGATTATTGTTAAATCCGAAGAGTGGATTTTGATGTCAAAATAATCTGTTGACTTATAACTTTCGGTGAATAATAGCTTGAAATTAATTTATCATTAAAAAAACTTAGAAAATAGCTTGGGTTTGAATCATAGAAAAGGGAATAGGATTAAATTAGAAAATTGAAAAATTGGTTAGTACAGGTTTAGGTTTATGTTGAAATATATTTTCCCTCATTCTTTTATGAAAGTTATTCACCGGTTTTATTACGTAATTCAATAAAGAAAATTTTTCTTATTAGTGTTTCGCCGGCAGTAATAAGAGTCCATATCGGAGCGGGTTCATTCGAGGCCGAAAGATATTCTTCGATAGCTGTTCGTAATTCGTCTATATAGATTTTTCTAATTAAGGTTTGTCCTGATATGATATTGGAATCAGTCCAATTATATGTTGTCAACCCACGAAATTTACGGGCATAATTTGTTTCTTCGCGGAGTTCGTCGATATGCGGTTTTCGGATTAACGTAGTTCCGGGAATTATATCGCTGTCAGTCCAGATTCTACTCCCGACGCGGAAATGCCTCGGCGAAGAAGTATCGCTGTATTCGCAACTGTCATACGCTTGAATCGTCCATGCGTAAATTGTTTCAGATAAATTCGCAGGCGGTTTAAAGTATATTGTATTTCCGAAAACGCTTGAGTCCACGCAGCCTAAAGAAAAAGTATTGTATGCGCTGTTTTTAAAATAATAAAAACCTGAAGTGTCTAAAAATGAATTGGCCAATAAAGTATTTCCTGTGCCTGTATCGTAGTAAACTTTGAAATACAGAGGATTGCTGTCAACATCATTCGGACAGCGCCATAATAATTTTGGCCGCAGCGATAAGGTTCTTCCGTAAGTATCGAATGCAGTGTAAGGCGCAGGCAAGTTTACCGGCGACAATAAAACAGGTGTTTCCGGCGGCGTATTCCATTTACAGAGAACCGCAAAATAAAAAGAATACCAGCTTATATTTTGAAATTCGACGGAATTATTAGTCAGATGCGAATCGAATGCCGTAACGCGGTAATAATTCACTGCGTTTAATACAAAACCTGTGTCGATGTATGAAGTATCATTTGAGTTTGAAATAATTTTTATTAAATAATATTCCCAATTATTTGTTTCTGAATAAATGCTTCTATAAATTCTATAACCCGCAAGTGAGGAAGAAGAAGCTCCGAGCGCGTTTCCGTTTTCATCAACGGAAGGTTTTGTCCAGCG
>MIBW01000032.1:30678-32853 GCA_001829625.1 Sulfurimonas sp. GWF2_37_8
GCCAATAGCAGTATCTATTAAAGAAATACGATAGGGCTTGAAAATCGACGATGGTTTATATACGCCGGTGATATATACTGAAACTACCGATGAATCAGTTGAATACCAGTAATTATTTACGATGCAGTTATAGCCGCTTGTATTATTTGATACGCCTTTATTTGCTTCTGTATAAATGTTATTATACGATATTGTATTCAAGGAAGTTCCGCTGTCTATATATACAGCGACATTTGTACTTGAAAATATATCATTCTGAAAAATATTATTGTTTTCTGCAGTTTGGTAAAAGTAAATTCCGTATAAATTATTTGCAATCCGGTTGGAATAAACTTTGTTTCTATTTGACATCCAGAAAAACACTCCGCGCGTAGCACCGATCATTGTATTGTTATATGCTGAATTATTATTAGCATTGCGAAACTGCAGCCCAAAACCGGCGCCTGACATATAATTATTTCTTATTATATTTGTATCTGTTACTACATAACAATTAATATATCCCCCGGGATTTATCATTACACAGTTTTGAATTGTATTGTTTGATCCGCCCATAATTGTAATACCATTTTGCGAATTTGTTACGTAGCAATTTTGAATGATATTATTTTGTGAACCCGAACCAATACGAATACCGTAACCATAACTCAAATCTGTATACCCGCAGTATTCAGTGGTAATATTTTCAATAACAGATGTATTAGTATTAACAAGATATACGCCTGCTCTGCAATCAAATATTTTTAGATTTCTGATTAGTAGATTATTTGAATTTGAAGTATAAATTCCAAATAATGTTGAAATTGAAGAATCGCCCGGCGGATCTATGATTGGAGTTGATGAATCAACTCCAATTAAAGATATATTATTTGTATCAATAACTACAGTTTCAGCGTAAGTTCCAGATGAAACATTTATTGTGTCTCCTGAAGTCAGTAAAAAACGGGTTCCGTTTATAGTTCCATGCGATATATCGCTTATATATTTTTTCGGTGAATTTAAAGAAAGTCCATCATTATCAGAATTACCCGAAGAAATATTAACATACCAGTTATTTGCAATTGAAGTATCAATTTTTATCCCTGTAATTCCCTGAATATTTGAATACCATCCTTCATTAAAAAAATTTATTCCATTCGCCAGATGACTGTCAAACGCTGTAATTCTGTAATAATAAATTACGCCGGAATTAACGCTTGCGTCAACATAACTTGTGTTCGACGCTGAAACAGTATCGTATAAATACTGATACCAGTTTGAAGTGTCGCCTGAAATCAACTGAGTATTGGACGCGCGGAAAATGTGATAACCTGCAAGGCCTGTATCGCCGGATTCAAGACTATTGTTTAATTCGTTCGTTATTACTGTATTCCATCTTAATTTTATTCTGCCGTCAAGAAAAGTATCGCAGACAAAAGCAATGGCATTCGGCGCGATTGTATCCGCTCCAGCCGCAGTATCAACTGCTGTAAATCGGTAAGGCTTAAAATTTACTGAATCGGGAAAAACTGCGATTTTTGAATAAATAAGCTGAGAATCCTGAGTTCCAAAAAAATTGTAAGCGTATGTATTACTATAAGAACTCGAAGCCCAGTCTGAAGGCAAATAAAAATAAGTGTCGGCAATTGTTTTAAAATTATTATAACTGAAAATGTTTGAATAGGATTGTGAATCAATATACACATTGCAAAACGTATCGGAAATATCATTCTGATAAAACTTGTTTGAATATGTGGCATTCAAATGAATTTCATACGAGCCGTTTTGCTTAATGACATTCCTGAAAAATTTGTTGTTATTAGTTGCGCCGCCGCCGTAATATGCCAGACTTATTCCGCTGCCCGAATTATTAGTGATTACATTATCGTAATAATATGAGTTATATGATTTCTCTAATTTTAAAGCGGAGGCTGTATTTCCATGCATGATATTATTATAGACCAGATAACCGCCCTGACTTGTTACTCCAATGCCGTAGCCGCCGTTGGTATCTACTGAATTATTTGAAATATTTCCGCCCGTAACCACATAAAAAGAAATTCCGGTACCTCCGTTTTGACTAACTGTATTATACGCGGCAGTGAAATTTGAACTGTAATACGCATAAAGACCTGTATTGGAATTACTGACAATATTGCAGCTTTCGGCTGTATTGTCATTTGCATTATTAATGTA
>MIBW01000033.1:0-6316 GCA_001829625.1 Sulfurimonas sp. GWF2_37_8
AGAGAACAGTGGCAATTAATTGCTGATTGGATGATTGTAAGAATGTATGGTTAATTGTGTTTGGTATTACTAATCAAAAGCAAAATAAAAAAACTTGCTTTAGTCGTTTTAAAAAAGGAGAACATTATAGTATTGAACTTAAGATACAAACAGCATATTATTCACAAAGGTTTATCTTTTTCTTCAAATATGAGATAATACAAGATACGGTCTTCATAGAGCTAAGCGATGAGTTTCTTCACACGCATGATTCAATATGATAGATACTTTTTAAAACAATAAAGGCTAATTGTGGCAGCAAAATATATAATCTTAGACACAGAAACGACAGGAACACAAGAGCTAGACAGAGTTATACAACTCGGATATATGGTTCTTGGAGCCAAAGAGATAGAAGTCCACAATGAGTTTTTCAACTCCGAAGTCCCCATAAGTATCCCTGCTATGGAAGTCCACGGTATCACACCGGCAATGCTTGAAGGCAAAGGCTCATGTAAGACAAGTACATCCTATAAACGACTTTGTGAGCTCAACACTTGGGAAAACTATCTTATCATTCATAACGCAAAGTTTGATTTGGATATGCTTGAAAAAGAGGGATTTCAAACGCAGATGAAAGTCATCGATACACTGCGTGTAGCCAAACATATTTTTGAAGATGAAGATGCCCATAGACTCCAATATTTTCGCTACAAAATGGAGCTTTATAAAGAAGAAGAAAAAGAGGCAAATACCCTTGGTATCGAAGTAAAAGCGCATGATGCAATAGGCGATGTTTTAGTTTTAAAACTTTTTTTGTCCAAACTCAAAGAAGCAGTGATAAAAAAATTTCCAAAAGAAAATCCTGTTGAAAAAATGGTAGATCTCACTAATACGCCTATTCTTATCACTCTTTTCAAGTTTGGGAAATACAAAGGAAAAACACTTGCAGAAGTCGCTAGAAGTGACGCTGGTTATCTACGCTGGATGCTCACATCTATGGAAAACCTCGATGATGATATGCGCTACTCTATCAATACCGCTTTAAGTGCCTAAAATATCCCAAAAAATAAAAATAAGACAAGCGCAATCCCTCCGCTAATAAGGGCATAAGGGAGTTGCGTTTTAACATGTTCGATAACTTCACACTCGGCAGCCATTGCAGAAATGATGGTTGTGTCTGAGATAGGTGAACAGTGATCGCCAAAAACTCCTCCTGATATTACAGCACCTAGACATAAAGCAATATCAGCGTCCATGCCAACAGCCATAGGCACGGCAACGGGGATCATAATACTAAAAGTCCCCCAACTCGTTCCAGTCGCAAAGGAGATAAGTGAACTCAGTAAAAATATCACAGCTCCAAGCAAATAAGGACTCAAAGATTCGTTTGCCAAAGATGCAAGATAAAGACCCGTCTTGAGCTGGCTTGTCACCTCTCCAATAGAAAAAGCAAAAAGCAAAATCATCGCAATTGGAAAAAGTTTTTTCGCTCCAAAAAATGAAGTTTTACTCCACTTTTTTATACTCATATTTTTACTAAATGTGTAGTAAAAAAAAATAAACGCAAGAGTTGTGAGCATAGTATAAAAGATAGCACTTGAGCCACTTCCTTTGAGTATATCTCCATCTCCGCTAATATATAAAAATACAAATGCTAAAACCACCATAAGCACTATAGGCAAAAGCATAAACAGGCTGCTTGCATTTTTCTGCGTTTGTGCACCATTATACGCAACAAAGTTGTATTTTGCATATTTCATCGGACCTATATCTATCTTAAACCAGATAAACAAAAATGTAACAAGCAAGGCACTCATCGCATAAAAGTTATACAGAAGCGCAGAAACAAGCAGACTTAAGCTTTCGTACTTTAACAATCCTTCGGTAACCTGAGTAGTGATAAGTCCAAGCAGTAGTGCACCCCAGCCGTTAAGTGCAATAAGAGAGCTTATAGGTGCAGCTGTAGAATCACAGACAAAAGCCAATTTCGCTTGTGGTATCTTATATTGATGGCAAAATGGTTTGCCCACTGCTCCACTAATGAGCGATGTTATCGAAGACTCAATAAAAATGACAACTCCAACAATATAACTCAAAAGCAAGGCTGAACGTTCCGACTTTACTAAACCCTTCTTCTCCTGTAGATACTCTATAAATCCTCTGATACCTCCACTCTCCTCTATAAGGGCCATAATACTTCCAACCAAAATAGCAAAACCAAAGGTCTTGAGTATCCATGATTGCGTTACAAGAGAGATAAAAAGGAAGTAAAGCGATTGCAGCGTATCTATTGGCGAAAAGTTATTGAGTATTAAAACCCCAAAAAAAGTTCCGCCAAAAAGTGACAAAAGAACATTTTTCGTAGTCAGTGCTAAAACAATAGCAAGTATTGGCGGGATAAGCGAAAGGGATGAGAGTTCTATGAAAAGCCTTAGAACTCTATGGCAAGAAGAACAAGACCTGCTCTTCCAAATTTTTCTTTGTACAGTTCACACTCTTTTTCTTGAACTTTTGTAAATCCAAGTTTTCTGTAAAAAAGAAGTGCTTCCAACGAACCTATTTCTACTATAGATTGTGCGATGCGATAGCCCTTGAGTCTTGCATTAAGAAGACTTTTTTGCATAAGTGCTTTCATGACACCTACATCTACAAATCCTTCAAGCTCTTCCATATAGTCAAACATGAGCGTTCTATTGTTAAGATCAAAATCACATCCATAAAGCACTTCAAGTCTTTCACTAACGGTTTCATCACACCCACTCTCAAGAAGTGCATTCAAAAAAACCTGTTTCGTAGAGATACGCGGCTCATAACTGCATAAAGAACCGACAAGTTTCCCGTCTGATTCTGCAACTAAAAAATTACTGTAATGGCACTGACTTTTTGCCTTTGTTTTGGTCAATTTTTCTATATTTTCAAGTAATACCTTTGTATCATTTGTTTGAAAAATCAAATTGAAAACACACTCAATCTTTTCAGCTCTTGAACTTTGTAATATCATTTGTGCCAAAAACGCAGAGTCGTTCTCAGTTGCTTTTCGTATAGTAATTGCCATAACCTCATCCATCAATTTTAATCTGTTTCACATATTAGTAATAGTACCATACTTTATGATAAAAACATTCTTAATTCTCTTAAGTTTTGAAATTTTCCTTTTTGCGTCACAGCAAATAATCCTCGTTGTTGCAGATGATTTTCAAACGCCAAAAGCAAAACTAATTTGTTATGAAGATGCAAATCAAGTTTTTGAAAAAGTAGAAATAAATCTTGGTACGAATGGTTTGGCGTGGGGTCTTGGAGAAGTGCCACTGACACAAAAAGTTGATGAACCACTAAAATATGAAGGAGATAAAAAATCTCCCTCAGGTGTATTTAAACTCACTGACATTTATGGTTATGCCAAAGATACAAACTTTTCAATGCCCTATTTATATGCATCAAAGGAGTTGATCTGTGTAGATGAGAGTGACTCACCTTTTTACAATCAGATTATCCAAAAACGAGGTGATGAAAAAAGTTTTGAATATATGAAACGCAAAGACAATCAATATGAACTTGGAATTGTTGTAGCACATAATAAAAATGCCAGTGCAGGCAGAGGCTCATGTATCTTTGTACATATCAAAAAATCACAAGAAGCATCTACAGCAGGCTGCAGTGCTATGCGCTTGGATGAGATACAAAAAATAAGTGCTTGGCTTGATAAGAAGAAAAATCCAATTTTGATACAAATACCAAAATCATCGTCTAGAGAGATCATAAACCTCTATCCCCAGCTCAAAGAGTCGGAGCTTTTACAAGAAGAGGACTAGTCCTCTTTACTCATTTTATCTTTTGCTTGGATACCCATAAGACTCAGACCTGTTTTGAGTGAAAGAGCCACAACAAGTAAGAGTTTTAAAAGTTTTGCTTCATCTTGTGTCCCTATGATACGAATATCATAATAGAACTTATGGAGTGCAGCTGCAAGAGCTTTGAGGTAATCAGGCAATTTTTGTACTTGACGAGAAACAAAGGCATCTTCTATGACTTCTGGTAAAAGAAGTGCGTCAAAAAGCAAGCTGTCTGCGTTTTCATCAAGCCCTTTGAGAGTTGCGCAAAGTATGACATCCACGCTCATATCACTCCTAGAAAGAAGTGTTTGAATCCTTGCATGAGCATATTGGATATAAAATATAGGATTCGAGCTATCTTGTTTTTTAAATTCAGCAAGGTCAAACTCAAGCGCCGTATCACATTTTTTTGAAGCAAAAATAAAACGCAGCGCATCTGAGCCTATCTCTTCGATTATATCACTCATAAGGATAACATTACCTGCACGTTTACTCATTTTGTACGGTTCGCCGTCTTTTAGCAGACTTACCATTTGAGAGAGTAATACTTCAAGTTTATTAGGATCATAACCCAAAAATTCTACCGCTGCGTTTACACGTGGGATATAGCCATGGTGGTCTGCTCCCCAGATGTTTATATAGTGGTCATAACCACGTTCAAACTTTTGGTTGTGATAGACGATATCGCCCGCAAGATAAGTTGGTCTGCCATCTTCACGTACCACAACTCTATCATGATCATCGCCCTTACTCTCTGAAGCGATCCACATTTTGCTCTCTTTTTCATAAACACTATCACCCATCTTTTTCATGACTCTTTCCCAATCATCATAAAGTGAAGATTCGTTTACAAAGGTATCAAAGTGAATATTTGTGTTTGCCAAAGTCTCTACAACAAGATCCATCACACCATCTTTAGCCCACATAGCAAGCTCTTTTTGGCGTGATTCGTCACTGAGTATTTCGATGCCAAACTTTTTTATAGCTTCGTCCACTAAAGGAGCAAGATATTCGCCTCTATAATAACTCTCAGGATACGCAACATTTTCACCAAGAACATTTGCACGTCCTTCAAGTTGGATAGAGAGTCCCAATAGATCTATCTGATTGCCGGCATCATTAACATAATACTCTGCCGTTATATCATACCCTAGATGTTTTGCAAGTCTATAAAGTGTATCTCCATACACTGCACCTCTTGCATGACCAATATGTAAAGGACCTGTAGGATTTGCACTTACAAACTCTAAAAGAATTTTTTGTTTATTTTCTTGCGTACCAAACGCAGCAGGGTTTTCCAATGCCCAAGCAGCATACTCACTCAAAAAGTTTTCGCTTAAACGGAAATTGAGATAGCCTTTTACAGATTCCACTTTTGAAAAGAACGCATTTTGCTCAAAAGAAGATGCAAGTTCTTCAGCGATAACCATAGGGGATTTTTTTAACTCTTTTGCTAGAGAAAATGCGATTGGAGTAGCAAAATGGCCAAAAGAACGATCTTTTGGCTTCTCTAAAACAACTTCACGACCAAATTTTTCACGCAGTAGCGTCGATACTCGTTGTTTCAATTCTTATGCTTGTGTTGTTGTTTTTGGAGCTTCTTTTGAAGCAATTTCTTCATTTGCTTCTACTTTTTTAGGAGCTTCTGCTGAAGCAGTTGTTTCAGCTTCATCCTCTTTCATTTCAGATTTGAAATTTTTGATTCCTTTACCGATTCCTTTTGCAAGATCAGGTATTTTTTTCGCACCAAATAAAAGCACGATGATTCCAAAAATCAGTAATAGTTCCATTCCACTAGGCATACTCATTTATAAGTCCTTCTTTTTTAAATATAATTGGCGTGAGTATATCTACTCTTTGCTGTAACTACTCTTATCATAAATAATTATGCTATAGATCTTCCCATTTTTGGA
This sequence comes from Sulfurimonas sp. GWF2_37_8, assembly GCA_001829625.1. Classification (GTDB taxonomy): domain Bacteria; phylum Campylobacterota; class Campylobacteria; order Campylobacterales; family Sulfurimonadaceae; genus Sulfurimonas. Next base: position 5,729 of record MIBW01000033.1, read on the forward strand.
CAAACTCATTTATCTCCAAAAGTGGGATTTTTAGTTTTGCTGTTATAGCAATTTGCTTCAGCATCTCCGCTGCTTTGTCTAAGTCCTCATTGATGACAAGAAAATCATATTCAGATATTCTCTGGATTTCGCGTTTTGCCATCTCTATGCGTTTGTGGATCACTTCAGATGAGTCAGTAGAACGGTTCTTAAGTCGTTTTTCCAACTCCTTGAGACTTGGCGGTGTGATAAAAACAGAAGTCGTGATATCGCCAAGACGATTATTTATTGCCGTATTACCCTGTACATCTATATCAAAAATAACAAGCTGTCCTTTTTCAAGTGCCTTTCTCACGGGCTTTATGGATGTACCATAATAGTTTCCATGAACAAGCGCATACTCAAGAAAATGGTTCTCTTCTATATCTTTTTGAAATGCTTCGTGTGTAGCAAAATGATAATGCACTCCATCAACTTCTCCATCACGTTTAGGGCGTGTAGTCGTGGAAATAGAAAAATAAAAATCCCCTATATCCTCAGATATTTTATTGATGAGTGAGCTTTTTCCTGCACCACTTGGACCTGAGAGCACAAGCACTACTCCATTTT
>MIBW01000033.1:6327-22119 GCA_001829625.1 Sulfurimonas sp. GWF2_37_8
CAAGAGTGATATTGATACTTATCTGCATACCCTTGAGTGAAGCCGCGACTTTTTTATCACTTAATACTGCTAAAAGATTTTTTAGCGCTGCAAGACCTTCGACTTCGATTTCATCTTTATCTTCAAAAACATCATTTTTATTATCATCCTGCAAAGAATTTACAGCGATATCTTCTTCCATCTCTTCATCGATTGTTTTAAAATCTTCTGCAGCTATCTCTTCAAACAACTCTTCTGCATTATCCTCAACTTCTTCGCCAACAGCAAGTTTAATATCTCTTTGTTTGAGTGAAGCGAACATATCTTCGACAAGCGTGTCTTCTGCAACTTTATCTTCTACAATCTCATCTTCTATAAGCTCTGAGATACCTTCATCAAGTTCTATCTCCTCTTCTAACTCTTCTTCACTGAGTTCAGACATCGCTTCTTCTATTTTTGCTTCAAGTTCTGTATCATCTATCTCTTCATCGAGCATATACTCAAACGCAGCAGAATCTTCACGTGGTGGTTCTTCTTCGTCCACCTTCAAGTCGCTCTCGTCCAAAAGTATATCTTCTGATACATCATCTTCGTTTGACTCATCTTCAAAGGTATCACTTAATGCGCTGAGTTCTTCTTCACCCTCATCTTCTAGCCCTTGAAGCTCCTTATCCAAATCTTCAAATGCGCTATCCAAATCCTCATTTTCATCTTCTGTATCATCCAAAAGATCTTGAACTTCTTGAAGTTCCTCTTTATCCAACACGCCTTGAGATGAAAGCTCATCCTCATCTTCAAATAAAGCTTCATCAAGATCAAAATCATCGCTATTTGTATCATCATCAAGATCATCTAACAATACATCATCACTTTCAAAATCTTCAAGAATGTCAAGTTCGTCTAACTCATCTCCATCCAAAATATCATCCAAACTACTAATTTCTTCAAGTTCTTCAAACTCAGGTTCAAGAAGTGGTGTTTCTTCTCTATTTGAAACAGATGCTTCACTATGCATCATCTTATGAGTATCACCTACCTCTTTGTCAAGTAATACAAAAAGTTCTACCAAATCTGTAGGCAAAAATGGTTTTTTTATCGTATTAGTAAAACCTTCTGGAAGCTCTGCATTTTTAGCCATTATCAATAAAGACTTTTGAAAATCTATCTTTGTTTGAAGTGCTTCTAGTAAACCATCACTGTAGAGAGCGTCATCAACCACAACCAAATCATATGCTCCCTCTGTTACTTCTTCCGCTGAGCGTATCGCTTCTAATTCGTCTGAAGTTTTTTGTGCACTGAGTGTAACTAATTTGCTAACTACTGGATTATCATTTAAAAGCAATATTTTCACTTCTATTCCTTATGCGGCTCTTTTGACATTATTGTAGCTAAATAAGCACACTCTAGCAATACTTGAAACTAAAAAAACATTCCCAAAGCATTAAATGCATCTTGCATCTGTGTCTTCAAAATGAGCATAGTTGCTGTTAATGTCGCTATGATAACCGCAAATGAGACTATAATTTTTATAGGAAAACCAATAACAAGAAGATTGAACTGCGGCATAGTTTTCATAAGCATTCCAAAGATTACATCTGCAAGCCATGAGAGAGCTATAATAGGAAACGCAATCATAAAACCAACTATAAACATATTTGCCGTTGCATGCATAAGATACTCAAAAATATTGGGTGTCATCAAAAATCCACCTAAAGGAATCTTACTTAAAGAAGTGTCAATAAAAAGTAAAATCCAATGGTGCATATCTATAGCAAGAAGTATCATAAGACCCAAAAGGGATAAAAATTGAGAGATGATAGGCATTGAAACACCCGTCTGTGGATCGATGGCACTTGCAAGAGAAAAACCCATCATAAAAGAGATTTGTCCACCTGCAAATGTTATAACATTATATGCTAATAACAGGATTAGACCGATTGCCAGACCAAACATAAACTCACTCAGAATAGCAATAAGAATAGTAGGAACTGTTATAGCTATTGTCAGAGGAGGCATAGATGAGTAAAAAAATATGGCAAAGAAAAACGCCATCGCAGCTTTGATAGAGATTGGAACATTTTGATGTGAAAATATAGGAGTGGCGATAAAAAGTGCAGCCATACGAAAAAAGAGCAGGACAAAACCAACCATATAATTTTCGGTAAATACCTGCGCCCAGCTCAACTTAACCTCTTAGCTCATAGGAGAAAAAATCATTTTACAAGTTCAAGCTTTTTATTTTCAAGTCTATAAACCCTTTTGCACATATGAGCAAGTGCTTCATCATGTGTCACAAGAACCATTGCCGCTGCGTTTGTCTCCAAATATTCAAAAAAAAGACTCATCACTTCGCCTGCTGTTTTTTTGTCAAGATTTCCTGTTGGTTCATCTGCAAAAATAATACGAGGTTGTTTTGTCAAAACTCTAGCAATAGAGACACGTTGTTGCTGTCCTCCTGAGAGTTCTGTTACTTTTTGTTTGATGCAGCCATCTATCCCTAGTTTTTGTAATAGGTTTTCGTCGATATAGCGTTCTGATAGTATTGCTGCAACTTCAAGATTTTCATAAGCACTAAAACCTTTAAAAAGATAATGCGACTGAAAAACAAGCCCAAGTGATTCGCGTTTTATTTGTGAGAGTTTTTTTTCTTTGAGCTTTGAAGTATCTTCACCAAAAAGCGATACAGAACCCTTTTGTGCCTTTAAGAGGGTGGAAAGTATATGCAACAATGTAGATTTTCCGCTGCCGCTTGTGCCTATAATAGCTATTGAGTCTCGCTCATGCAGTTCTAAAGAGACATCACTGAAAAGTTCATACTCAAAAGTATGGGATATATTTTTTGCGGTTAATAAATTCATAGGAGGATTATATCCAATTATGCGCCTTTGGAAAATATCTTTTTACTTCCTCGTCCTGAACGTAGAAACAATCTTTTTGAATAAACTTTTTCTACTACTTTTTTCAGTAAATATCCAAGATACCCATCGACATAAAAACCAAAGATTTTCCCAACAGCATACCCTCTACCAAGTGCTATTAGAATACCACGCGATTTGATTATAACTTTTTCAAGTTTTTTATTTTTACTGCTATTACTAATATTTTTTGCGCATAACTCCGCCATCTGTTCCGCCACATCAGCCGTTGGTGCAACAAGGATACCGTCATTATAGATTGCAGTACAGTCGCCAATAGCATACGCATTTTCGTAGCCTTCTATCTGCATATATTCGTTGATGGCGATGTGCCCTCGTCTATCTTTTAGCACATCCAAATCATAGACAAGTTCTTTAGGCTCTACGCCACCCGTAAAGATCATAAAATCCATCGGCAAAACTTCTCCGCTGCTAAGAGAGACGCTATTTTCTGTCACTTCTATAACTTTTCTATTGTCTTTGATGATGACTTCAAGCTCCAAAAGACGTTTAATAGAAGCTGCAACAAGAAAATCATCAATACCAGGGAGGATTCTCTCACAAGCATCTATCAGCACAATAGTAAGTTTTCTACATAAAAAGTTATTTTCTTTATAAAAATCTCGTGAAAATGAAGCCATTTGTGCAGCAATTTCTACACCGCTAAGACCTGCTCCAGCGACTATAATATTGAGCGCTTTACAGTATGTACCTTCTTCTTCTATCTTGTTAAAAAGTGAGAGTTCAAACTTTTGTTTAAAGTAAAGTGCACGATAGAGTGCTTTGATCCCATGAGCATACTTCTTTAACCCTATAATAGAGTCAAAAAACTTTGTTCTTGAGCCAACAGCAACGATAACATAGTCATAATCATAACTCTGCTCATCTGTCATAACTTTTTTCGCATCAAAATCTATGGATGTCACTTTTTGCTTGTGAAACGCAACATGAGAGCCAAAACTTGCACATAAAGTAAAAAGGTCAACGGTGATTTTTGAGAAGTCATTTTCGTTTGCGATAAAACCATATACTTCCGTTTGCATATAGTGATAAGGATGATCATCTAAAAGAATAATTTCGTTGAATTTGTCTTTGCTGAGTTTTTCAAGTGCTCGGATACCAGCATAACCGCCACCGATAATGATGATTTTATTTTTTTTCAAAAGGAGTTCTTAGGGGGAGAGTTAAGGAAAATTCCTTAACTCATTTGTGCTGCAACTTCAGCAGCAAAGTCATCAACTTTTTTCTCTATACCTTCACCTACTTCAAGACGAATGAAATCTACGATTTCAGCAGTTCCGCCAAGTGCTTTAGCAGCCTCAGTAACAGCTTGTGCAACTGTTAATTTGTCATTTAAAACATAAGTTTGATCAAGTAAAGCTTGTTCTTTATCTAAAGTTGTATTGTCATCGATAAAACGTGCCAATGAACCTGGAACAATTTTGTCCCAAATTTGCTCAGGCTTACCTTGCTCTTTTAATAATGCTTTGATTTCAGCTTCTGCTTCTGCAAGAACTGCTTCACTCAATTGGCTCATAGAGATATATTGAGGTACATTTTTAAGTGTTTTTTTCAAACGAGAAAGTTCTTCATTCTCTTTTTTAATAGCTTCGATTCTTCCAACAGTCTCAGATGCAACATAAGCAGCATCAAAATCTTTGTAAGAAAGAGTCGTTGGTTTCATAGCAGAAGCGTGCATTGCAACTTGTTTAAGAGTATCTCTAAGACCTGATGCAGTTTTTGCGCTGTCACATTTTGCTTTAATGATAACAGCTATACGGTTGTTCGAGTGAACATATCCGTTGATAGCTACAGTTTCATCATCCGCTACTATATTTCCAAAACGGCGAAGTTCGATTTTTTCACCGATTTTAGCTACTGATTCATTGAAATATGCACCAAACGCAGAAGCTTTTACACTCTCTACGTCAGCAGGACTTGTTGTGAAAATCTCTTCTGTTGTTTTTAAAACCAGGTTTTTGAAACCTTCGTTTTGTGCAACGAAGTCTGTTTCAGAATTGATCTCAATTACGGTTGCTTTAGAGAAGTCATCAGCTATTTTAAGTCCCACAAGACCTTCTGCTGCGATTCTATCTGATTTGTTTGCTGCTTTAGCGATACCACGCTCTTTTAGCCATTCAGAAGCTTTCGCCATATCACCTTCGTTTTCAACTAAAGCTTTTTTACAATCCATCATCGGAGCATCAGTTGCAGTTCTGAGCTCTTTTACCATTGCTGCTGTAACTTCCATGATTATGCTTCCTCTGTTTCTTCTACTTGTTCTGCCATATCTTGTGCAACATCTTTTACAGCACCACCAGCGATAGCTTTGCCTTCATTGATTGCTTCAGTCATTTCGCGACAGAAAAGTTGGATAGAACGGATAGCATCATCATTCCCTGGAATTGGATAAGTGATAAGATCTGGATCACAGTTTGTATCAAGTGGAGCAACAACAGGAATACCTAAACAACGAGCTTCTAAAACTGCGATGTGCTCTTTTGCAGCATCTACTACAAAAAGCATATCTGGAAGTTTTTTCATATCACGGATACCGCCAAAATAAACTTCTAGTTTCTCTTTTTGGCGAGAAAGCATAAGTGCTTCTTTTTTCGTTAAAAGATCGATTTGACCGTTTTCTTGCATTTCAGTGATTACATCAAGTTTGCGGATTGATTTTTGGATTGTTGGGAAGTTTGTAAGCATACCACCTAACCATCTGTTATCAACATACGGCATACCACAAGCAATAGCAGCATCTCTCACAGATTGACGAGCTTGTTTTTTAGTACCAACAAATAGAACTGTTTGACCTTCAGCTGCAGCATCTACAACGATTTGGTACGTGTTACGGAAATAACGAAGAGTTTTTTGTAAGTCAATAATATGAATATTTTTACGAACACCGAAGATGAATTTTTTCATTTTTGGGTTCCAACGACGTGTTTGGTGTCCGAAGTGTACACCACATTCTAAGAGGTCTTTCATAGTTACCATAGGGTATCCTTAAGGGCTTTTTGAGCCAAAATTTATCAGTTAGCTTTGAATATGTCGAACAATTTTCCCCTAAAAAGAGGGTTGCACTGACTTTTGACATAGTCTGTTAATGTTTTCAGATGCATATAGCAAAAGAAAAATCCGCGAATTGTACTTAAAATATATTTAAAAAAAGCTTTTCACTATAAAAGATGTCTCCAGAATTTTAATAAATCAAGCTCAAATAATAGTGCTATATGACTTATCTTACGCGGCATATCAAGTAACGCTAATTAAAGCCTTTCCCCCTGCAATCTTGTAAATTCTATTTGAACTTTGGCTACATGCTCTTTAACTTTTACATTTTCCCAAAGTGCTTTTACTACGCCATCAGGGTCTATGATAAGCGTTGTACGGACGATGCCCATATACTCTTTACCATAGTTTTTCTTCATCTGCCAAACACCGTATGATTGCATCATACTTGTATCTTCATCACTTAGTAGCGTGATAGTGAGTGCCTGTTTTTCTATAAAGTTTCTGTGGCGTTTTGTACTGTCCGCACTTACACCGATGATGATAGCATCCAGCTCTGAAAAATCAGGTGCCGCTTCACTAAATTCACACGCTTCAGTCGTACATCCAGGTGTACTGTCTTTTGGATAAAAATAAAGCACTATCCACTTGCCCTTAAGATCACGCAGACATATCTCGATATCATCTTGATTTGGAAGACAAAACTCAGGAGCTTTTGTATCTATTTGTATCATGTTTCATTTTCCTTTTTACAACTTATTTCGTTTTGTTTGATATCTATAATAGACAAATCCTAAAATAACCAAAACACCGACAACTGCTACGGTTATCTGTTTGAGGTAAAGATCTATAAGTTCTTTGTTTTCTCCTATAAAATATCCAAGCAAAACGAGTATCGCAGCCCAAATACCTGCACCCAAACTAGTGTAAAACGTAAATGTTTTCAAATCCATACGCGCAAGCCCTGCAGGAATTGATATAAGCTGACGAATACCTGGAAGAAGTCGGCCTATAAATGTTGATATATGCCCGTGTTTCATAAAATAAGCATCCATCTTATCTAATGCGCTCTCTTTGATAAAAAAGTATTTACCATAGCGTTTGAGAAGTTTTCTTCCCAAAAGAAGGGCAAGATAATAGTTTACAAATGCCCCAACTAAAGAGCCTCCCAAAGCACTTAGCATGATAGCCGCGATATCCATCTCTCCACTTGATGCAAGATATCCTGCGGGGATTAGTACAATTTCACTCGGAAAAGGGATAAATGAACTCTCTATCGCCATAAGTATAAAAATACCAGCATATCCCCAATCAAAAATCAAATCAACAATCGTCTGTGCCATCTCTTTTAACATTGAAATTCCTTTTTTACATTTTTGTGAGCATATTCTATGCTTTGTTTTTCATACTCTTTTCTTACCTTTTCAAGGTAACTCTCACCCACAACATACACTATGTTTATCATTTTTAATTTTCCTTTTTATAATTTATTTTGTTGATATCGATTATGTAAACAACTCGATAATCATCTGTGCCATCTCTATTTAACATTGAAGTTCCTACCAATAAATCTCATATAACTGATGTTATGCAACCTCCGAAAGCTTTGCCTTTGATGAGAGGAATCATTTTGACTCTTTTGCAACATCTTTTATCATTAAAAACGCTACGTCTGCGTTTGCGTATTGTATAAGTTTTTTACTTTTTACATCAAGATGCTCATCTAAGATTTCCAGAAGTTTTATTTTGAGATTACCTCCTTCACGCTCACACCATCCCAGATTATTTTCCACGATAAAACGAGCGTTGTAAAACTGGTGGTCTCCTGCCGCATAAGGATAGGGGACATAAAACGCAGGAAGTCCGTTGGATGTTAGCTCCCAAAGTGTACTCGCCCCCGCGCGGCTTACTGCAAAATCTGCTTTTTGTACAAGTTTTTCAAGCTCTTTGGTAAAACCGTATAGCTCCACTTCCACACCCAGCTTTTCATACCCTTGTCGCACTCGTTCAAAGTCACTCTCACCTGCTTGATGCACTATGTTTATGCTCAGTTCTTTGAGTATCGGTGCGATACTTAGAGCCAAATCATTGATAGCTTTTGCCCCCTGAGAACCGCCCAAAAAGAGAATAGTTTTTACATTTTCTCTTACTCTTGCTGTTTGAAAAAAGATATCTTTTACAGGATATCCTTGGATAGGAGAATTGCTTTCGTAAGCAGAGATAAAACGTCTCGCAAAGGGCTTGAGGATTGCGTTTAGTTTTCCTGTTACTGCGTTTTGCTCATGTATAAAAAGCGGTAAACGCAGACTTAAAGCTCCAAAAGATGCGGCCGCTGCTGAAAAACCACCCACACTATAAAGTGCTTTTATCTTATGCTTTTGTAAAATTTTACGCGCTTGCAAAAAGGCCTTAAATATTTTCAAAAGTGCTTTAATCTTTCCTAGTGCGCTTTGATTGACCACACCAGTTGTCTCAAGAAAATAAACTGCATCAAAAAGTGAATCGTGTTCAAAATATTTTTTATCCTGCCCTTTTGTTGAGCCGATAAAGATAACCTCATGTCCCTCTTTTTTTGCAGCTTCTACAAGTGCCCCAGCTATCATAAGATGCCCGCCTGTCCCACCGCCCGTTATACATAATTTCATACTTTTCCTAATCTAACTTTGCTTTTTTTGATGCCATAAGTACCATCCCAATAGCTATGGCAGCTCCAAACATGGCAGAACCTCCATAACTCAAAAGAGGAACAGAGATACCTTTAATAGGTGTGATTCCGCTTATGCCGTATGCATTTACCAAAAAAGAAAATGAGAGCATCAGACCCACACCCAGACTAAAAAGGTAGATACTCGCATCCTTCGTTCTATTTGCCACTTTGAAAATACGCTGAAGCATCCACATAAAAAGAAAAACTACAAACGCAACACCTACAAATCCAAACTCCTCAGCCAAACCTGCTAAAACAAAGTCTGTATGCACTTCACTTAAAAACCCTAGTTTAAATGTGCCGCCGCCAAGACCTGTACCAAAAAGTCCACCGTTATGTATCGCGTTTAACGAGTGTCCTATCTGATAAGGTTCAACTTCAGTTGGAACGCGAAGTTGTTCGGCGATAGATACTGGAAAAAGTTCCAAAACACTGTTTTGTGCCAAAGCCCACCAAGATTTTATACGTAAAACCCTATGTTGTGCCGTCATAATAAAAAATAACAAAAAGGCAACCACCACCAAAAGAATACTAAAGAAAAACTTGAAACTGCTTCCTGCGAACATAAGCATAAACAATAAGGTAAGTCCTAAAACGACAACCTGTCCCAAGTCGTTTTGTACAAATGCGATGATAAACATCGCCCCTATAAAAACAAGCGAATAGGGAGCGAAACGCTTTAGCTCACCGCCCAATCCTATCGTGTCATTGTGACCGAGTTTTCGTGAAAAACTCCATGCAAGAAAATAGATAAATCCAACTTTAAAAAACTCTACAGGTGCAAGCGAAAAACCAGCGATTTTAATCCATCGTTTTGCCCCACCTACAGCTGATACCAAAAACTCTGGCAAAAAGGGCATAGCAATCATCAGCAGCGTAGATATCACAAACATCCAAAGACCAATTCGCTTGAGCCATATATCAGGGTCTAAGCGCGAAAGTCCCCAAATAATGAAGATACCCAACACTCCAAAGAGAAGTTGTCTAATAACAAAGTGAAACTGACCTACTCCAAAAAGGAGCGTTGTATAAACAGAAAGGGTATAAGAGAGGACAATACTGATACCAATCAATGCGGCGGCTAATGTAAAAAGTTTTCTGTCCGCACCCACATGAGCCCCTATTTAATTTTATTGATTTTCAAAACAAACTCAACTTCAGGTTTGGAAAGATTGAGTTCTTTTGAGATAACATCAAGACCTATGCCCTGCTGAAAAAGTGAAATAATCTTTGCATCATCATTTGCATGAACATAAGAAGGCATCGATATTTGTTTTACACCACTCTCAAGGGATGTGATTCTTGATTCTATCTGCTCATCTATCCTAAGCATATTTTGATGCAGTTCTTGCATATTTGCAGAAAAAGGACGAACCATATCATAAACACTTCGTTCTATCTCTTGATAAATCTCCTCATCACTCATTCGAGGCACTTCTGTATGTAGATTTTTTTCTATCTCCGTGAGTTCTTTTTTGAGGTAAAAAATCTCTCTGTTAAGCTCTTCTACGACCGTAGCCACGGAGCGGATATTGCGTTCATGTTGTGCATCTTTGGAAAGTACATGATAGACCATATACCCAAATGCCGCAACAAGAACCAAAACTATATAGACTAGATTGGGTATCAGTATCTCAAGATTCATTGTTTTTTCTCTTTCGCTTCACGGATAAGAACTCTCTCTCTGGCTGTCATGTAGCCATTCCACTCTTTTTCATCGCGCTCATGTATCTTGATAATCTCCGCCAAAGACTTAGTGCGAGCAACGAAAAAAACACCCACATCGCGTTTTGGATGTACGGGCATCTCTATGCGCCCATAATACTCCGTAGCCTCTTGTAAAACTTCATCCGCAAGATGAAAATGCTCAAAACCGATAGAATCTATCTGCGCCACATCAATCAATGAAACACGTTTTGGCTGTTCGTTTTTCAAAAACATCTCAAGCGCATCGATTTTGTTGTGCAATTCAACTACCAACTGTAGTAAAACAGGGTCACTCTCAGAAGTTTCACCTCGTGCTTTTGCAAGTTTGAGCCACTGCGTTATTGCGTTTTCATCCGACTCTGCAAGTTGATGATACTCTCTTACAAAGGCTTCCTCATCGACAAACTTCTCACTAAAAGAGATTGTAATAGGTGCTGGGACTAAACGCACATTCATGCAAAAACCTTCTCAAGAATGATAAGACCTAAAAACGCAATGCCGAGATACCCATTTACGGTAAAAAACGCACGGTCAATTTTTGTAAAATCACGACGCACTAACATTTGTTCATACGCCAAAACAAGACCACTTCCAAATGCAGCGATAAAAGCAAAAATCCCAAGACCTGCTGCCCATGCGAAAAGTATCCAAAATATAACGCTCAAAAGATGAAAAATGGCGGAAAGCATTAGTGTTGCTTCTGCACCATAGCGCGATGGTATGGAGTGCAGGTCATTTTCTTTGTCAAACTCCATATCTTGAAGTGAATATAAAAGGTCAAAACCAGCCACCCAAAACATCACACCCAAACTCAGTAACACGGACCAGAGTGTGATACTCTCACTAATAGCAATAACTCCTGCAATCGGGGCAAGTCCAAGGGAAATACCTAAAACGATATGTGCCAAAGAAGAAAATCTTTTGAAAAAAGAGTAAGCAGCCAGAACAAATAAGATAGGAAAAGAGAGCCAAAAAGCCAGAGAGTTAAATAAAGAAGCGATAAAAACAAAAGCCACTGCGTTTACACCGATAAAAAGCAATATACTCATCTCATCAAGTCTTCCGTCCACATTTGGACGCCCAAGTGTACGCGGGTTTTGTGCGTCTATATCTTTATCAGCAAATCTGTTGACACCCATCGCAAAATTTCTCGCACTAATCGCAGCAAGAGCCCCAAGAAAAAGCATCCCAAATCCAAACCATCCATCTGCAGCTACAATCATCGCTATAAAAATAAATGGAAGTGAAAATATAGAGTGTTCAAACATAACAAGTTCATTAAAATCTTTAAATTTGTTAATAATTTTTTGCAATACTTTACCTTGTGCGTAGTTAAGGCTTATTTTAGCCAAACTTGTTTTAAAATGATATAATTTCCCGATGAAAGCACAGGTAAAACAACTAGCTATTATCGGGCCAACTGCATCTGGAAAAAGTGATTTGGCTATAAATGTCGCAAAAAACATCAACGCGCATATTCTCTCCATCGACTCTTTGAGTATCTACAAAGATATAGATATCGTCTCAGCAAAACCCTCCAAAAAAGAGCTAGCAACTATCAAACATTTTGGTATAAATCTGCTTTACCCAAATGAATATTTCAGTGTAGATATTTTTATAAACCTTTACAAAAGTGTTTTGGAAGTATGTCAAAAAGAAGAAAAAAATCTCATCATCGTCGGTGGTACATCTTTTTATCTAAAATCCCTACTACAAGGTATTTCAGACATCCCGACAATCGATGAAGAGGTCAAAAACAGAGTCAAAAAAAGGCTTGAGTTACTGCATGAATCTTATGAATATTTATACACACTTGATACTACTTATATGCAAAACATCAACAAAAACGACAGATACAGAATAGAAAAAGCCTATCTTATCTATGAGGCTTCTGGGCTCACTCCAAGTGAATGGTTTTTACAAAACCCTCCAAAACCTATCATTGAAAACATCCCTATTTTTAACATTGAAGTCGCACGAGACCTGCTTCGTGAACGCATCACAAAACGCACACACAAAATGCTCTCTCTTGGACTGATAGATGAAGTCTGTGCGCTCGAACACAAATATTCACGCCTGCCAAACGCTATGGCTTCTATCGGTATCGTCGAAGTTTTAGAGTTTCTTGATGGCAAAGTAGATAAAAAACAGATGCTTGAAAATATCGCTACACATACAGCCCAGCTAGCAAAACGCCAACAGACATTTAACAAAACGCAGTTTGAAAAGAGTATAGCAGCACCGCTTGAAGCACTTGAACAAATCATTTATGAGCATATCTCATGCTAAAGTTTCTCTTTCTTCCTGCCGTCCTTGCTATCCTCTCATATGGTTTATGGGTAAGCCCAAATTTCAAGGATATCTCTTCTGGTGTGGCTATTTTTATGCTTGGAATGCTTGCGCTCGAACATGGATTTAAATCTTTTTCTGGCGGCGTTTTGGAAGGAATATTAAAAATTTCCACAGATAAAATCTATAAAAGTATCCTTTTTGGAGCTTTAAGCACCAGTGTTATGCAGTCAAGCTCTCTCATTTCACTCTTAACTATCTCCTTTTTGGGAGCGGGGCTTTTGGGACTCACGGAGGCTATCGGTATCGTTTTTGGAGCTAACCTCGGCACAACTACGGGTGCATGGCTTATCGCCTACTACGGGCTTAAAATCGATATCGCCGCTTATGCTATGCCTATGCTTGTTTTTGGCGTGGTATTTATGTTTGAAAATAACAAAACGCTCAAAGGTCTTGCGTATGTACTCATCGGACTTGGATTTTTGTTTTTGGGTATAGAGTATATGAAAAATGGTTTTGAAGCTTTTAAAAGCACCATTGACCTCTCTACTTTTGCTATCGGTGGTATCAAAGGGCTTTTAATCTTCACAACCATCGGTATTTTTGCAACTCTCGTGATGCAATCTTCTCATGCCACACTTGTTTTACTTTTAACCGCTCTCTCTGCTGGGCAAATAAGTTATGAAAATGCCCTAGCTCTGGCAATAGGCGCAAATGTCGGAACAACTATCACCGCCATAATCGGCTCTCTTAGCTCCAATGTCGATGGAAAAAGACTCGCCGCCGCGCATCTCATATTTAACCTCTCTAGCGCATTTTTAGCTATTGTTTTTATCCATCAACTTATTCTTCTCGTCGATATCGGAGCTGCGTTTATAGGGATAGGTGCTGCAGATTACACACTCAAACTTGCACTTTTTCATACTATTTTTAACCTTTTGGGACTTATGATTATGTTGCCCTTCATACAGCGACTCGTTACGTTTTTGGAGAAAAATATCAAACCAAAACAAGAAGAGGAAGGAGTTCTTGCTTTTGAGAGTGCAAAGTATCTCAGTGATGCGGTTCTAGCATTTCCTCAAAGTACCAAAGCTGCTATCTTGCGGGAGAGCAGACATCTCTATGATAATGCTTTTGAGATCATAGCTCATGGGCTCAATCTCAAACGCAGTGCCATCGTTTCTGATATGGATTTAGATACGCTCATCAAACAGCCTCACGCAAAAAAAACAGCTGATATCGATGCACTTTATAACCACAAGATCAAAGATATTTATGGAGCAATCCTAGACTTTGCTACAAAAGCGCAAGCCAATATGAGCCAAGATGACATCAAAGAGCTTTATAGATTTAAACTTGCCAATAGAGACCTTGTAGAAGCTGTCAAAGATACAAAACATCTCCAAAAAAATATCCTCAAATATGCGTCAAATCCAAATAAACAGATACGTGATGAATATCTAAATATCAAAAAATCTCTTGCGCAACTTTTGCGATATATAAACGCAGCAGCCTTGAGTGAAGCGCAAGATGAGATAGTGATAGCACTTGCAAAAGCAAAGGCACACATCGAAAAAAATGATCTTCTCTCCAATGGCACACTCGATAATCTCATCAGAAACCAGCTCATAACTAATCAAATGGCGACTTCACTGATGAACGATAGTAGTTACGCTTACAACATAGGGAAAAATCTTATCACGATGGCTGAAGTGGTGTTTTTGAAATATCATGAAGATTTAACGAGTATCCATCCAGATACTCCACTCACTCAAACGAGTGAGGAAATTATTCTCTAAAAAAGATTATTTTTTACAAATCACAGAGTACGTATGAGGCTCTCTATCTCTGATAAGTCCCCAGTATTCTCTTTGTTTGGCATTTCCTTCCAAGTCATATTCTGCGTAAAGAATCTCTTCTTTGTCACGGCTTGCCTCGGCGATTTTGGCTCCCGTGTAGTCTGTCATAAAGGAAGAGCCGTAAAAATTAAGTGAACAACATTCCCCTTTTTCTTCTCCATAACGGTTGGCAACAACGACAGGAACAGTGTTTGTAGCAGCATGACCCATCTGCACTCTTTGCCAATGGTCTTTGGAGTCCACATGAATCTCAGGCTCACTTCCAATGGCGGTCGGGTAGAAAATAATCTCTGCACCCATGAGTGTAAGTGCGCGCGCAGTTTCACAAAACCATTGGTCCCAACAAATCCCCACACCTATTTTCCCAAACGCAGTGTCCCAAACTTTAAAGCCCGTATCTCCGGGTTTAAAATAAAATTTTTCTTCATAGCCAGGACCATCAGGAATGTGTGTTTTACGGTAGTTGTCCATCACAGTTCCATCTGCGTTTACTACAACCAACGAGTTAAAATACTCCTCACCGCTTCGCTCAAAGTAACTCACAAGCAGGACAACACCAAGTTCTTTTGCTAAAGCTGCAAACTCCGCGATAAGAGGATTCCCCTCAAGCGGCTGCGCCCAAGAAAAATATTTTTTGTCCATATCTTTACAAAAGTAAAGACCTTCAAAAAGCTCTGGCAAAAGTATAATCTGAGCACCATTTGAAGCAGCTTCTTGAACTAATCTTTTAGCTTTTTGTACATTTGAGCTTTTGTCTTCACTCATATTCATCTGAATAGCAGCAACTTTCACCATCATCATTCTCCATGTGCTCTAGTTTTTATGTGGAATTTTACTCTAATTTTATTTGATAAAGCAAAATCAAGAAGGGAATTTCAAATCAAGTTTGGATGTGTTGAGCGGCATATACTGAAGTTTTGGGGCTGTATGCGTTTGCATCGAGGACGATGGAAACGGGAGCAACCTCAGGAGAAAGAAGGAAATGAGACTTTGTTATGCTGCAAACTATTTTGGGCTATTTGTACGGCAAACGCGAACTAAAAATCGAACTTATTCCTTATATCGCCGAAGTTTTGGGTGTGGATGAACAGGAACTTTTTCGTTTTGACATTGAGTATGCGACGGAGTACAATTTGCGTTATTCTAAAGATGCGCGCGAGATTTTAGAATTGCTCCAATTCGCTCCAAAAGTGATGATAGAACACATCAAAATTGTGCTCCGTAAATTTAAAAAAGAGTATGAAAATGGAGTCAAAGAGCTTTAGCGCTGATGTAAAAAAGGCGTTATGTGGAGAGTTTCGCATGACCCTGAATCAAGTTCAGC
>MIBW01000033.1:22139-52628 GCA_001829625.1 Sulfurimonas sp. GWF2_37_8
GTGATGACTTGGCATACATCACTTTATTACTTGGCTAAAATACCCTCAAGTTCTATCGAGATTTTGACCTCTTCACCTACTACAACACCGCCTGCTTTCATACCTTCAGCGTAAGGCACTGTTTTTATTTTTCCACTTCTGTAATTTTCTACTTCGGCAGATATAAGAAGGAGTAAAAGAACTTTCACGCTTTTATACAAAGTGGTATATGGAGAATTCCACATGAGTCTGAAGTCTTAGCCTCTGCTTGTAACTTCTAGCAAATGGTAACCAAACTGTGTTTTGATTGGACCGTAAAGGACGCCGACATCACCTGTAAATACCGCTTTATCAAACTCAGGCACCATTTGTCCTGGACCAAATTTACCTAAATCTCCACCTTTTCTTCCTGATGGACACTGTGAGTAAGAGCCAGCTATGCTCTCAAATGTAGAAGTTCCGCTCTCTATCTCTGCTTTTAAAGTATTGCACTCATCTTCACTGTGTACGAGTATATGTCTTGCTGTTGCATACGCCATAAAATATCCTTTTGTTCGTTTTGTGGGCGTATTTTACACTATTTTTGTTTGCTTTAAAAATTATTAATCATGATAATTAAGTTTATTTCAGATTATATTTATAGTAAGGCTTTTGTATGATTTGGCAAAAAAATGGAGTTACCTTATGAAAAAAATTCTTTTAGCAGCACTCAGTGCTCTTTTCTTTTTGGGCTGCAGCTCAAACGCAACGCCAGAGACTGTAAAACCCGCACTTGTTGTACAACAAAGTCTTGAGAGTATCAAACTAAATGATCAGTTTGAAGTTTCACACGAGCTAGATGCGCAAACACAAAAGGTAATTTTTGCTTTTTCTAAAGATATTGGGCACGCGTGTAACGAGTTTCTTGCGACAAAAGCACCTGAGTATCTTCAAGAAAACAAAACTATATTTGTAGCAGATGTCAGTGGAGCACCTTCACTTATCCGAAGTATGTTTATCCTTCCAGGACTCAAAGACTTTAAACATACAGTGTGGGTGTTGCAAGATAAAGATATCGCAGCAACGTATAAAGCTGGGGTAGAAAGTGATAAAATAGTTCTAGTATCTCTGCAGAACAAAATCATCACAGATATTCAAACATTTACAACAACACAAGAATTAGAAATAGCGATACAAAAGTAAATTAACTTTTAACTAATGTTACGCATTAAATGAGCAAAGCCCATTGAGAGGCAGGGACTAAAGTCCCTACCCCGAAAGCTACGAAAAATTATGTTTTTCGATACAAAAGTTTAGAGAGTATTTTTAAACAGAGCTACCATGCCCCATCCAAAATAGACAACAATCCATAAGATAAATAGTGTCAAAGAAGCATTCGCAAGTCGTGATACTGCTGAACCTTCTGTTGCCGTATAGACACCTTTTGTTTTGCCAACTTTCCATGCCATAGTAAGGATAAAAGCGATACCTGTAAATCCAAGGACTACAAATGTCAGTAAAAACATTATGATAGTTTCCCACTCCAAATTCATCGGATACCCATACAAATCATAGCCAATCCCAGACATGATGTTATATCGGATAAGCTCTCGAATACCTGAGATAAAAAGAGCTACAATAACTAACATACCAGTAGTGACATAGCTGTTTTTATTTCTCATCGCTAATACAAGAAGTATAACAACTGAGACAACTGTAGCCAATGAGAGTGGGTGAAGCAAGAGATTTTCTTTGAGCATCCATACCGCGAATAATGCAGCGCTGATTAGCAAACCGATAACCGCCATTTTGGTTCCGATGTTTTTCACAAATTCAAGATATTTTGGTTCAAAATCTTCACGTGTGCTCAAAAATCGGCTGTAGTTTTGCATAAAAATCCCAGTAACCGGAATCATCAAACTCACCATAAATCCAAGTCGAAGAAGATCGAGATGCATATTCCATCCGGCATTATCCACAACACCGTTAGGGGCATACCAATCCATCCATTTAGTTGGTGAGATCGCTTCAACTGCGAAGTTGTGCATCAAAACGCCACAAAAGACCAAGATAGCAAACGAGATAATCCCGATAAGGGTATTACCGGAAGAGCCTTTTTTATTGGCGTATTGATACCAGTAGTACATCATGTACCCGATTACAAGTGCATAAATAAAGATAAATACCCATGCCCCTGAGAGGGTGTTCGCCACATACCAGCCAGAATCATAAATGACCTGAGTGAACAGCAATGGGGCGACCCCCAAAACGATGAGAACCGATACACTGATTTTCCCCGTCATAATAAGATGCGGGGTTAATATTTTCCAATACGGATCACTTTTTTGTTGAGTGCTTCCGTAGATCGAAAGTCCCATAGAACCCAGTGCCAATAAAACAAAGGCGGCGTGCAGAGCCCATGTGAGGACATAGAGTCCTTGAAATACTACCGGATAAAATGGTACACCGGCGGCATCCTTCATTACATTGATGAATGTTGCATCCATAACATTTCTCCTTTATTTAGCTTGCGATGCGATATAAGCCGCCATCGCATCGTACTCTTCATCTGGAAGAGCAATTGTAGGCATATAAGGGCTTGAACCCGTGCCAATGACATTTTTCATATAATCTCTGATTCCATCTTCACCCATAGGTCCAGCTAGTGGCATAAGTGGTCGGTAGAGTCCCTCTTTTTCAAGTGAATGACAATTTGAGCAGGCAATACGTGTGAGTAATTTTCCTACTTCGAGTTTGTTTTCAGGAGTGATAGTACGAAGACGATCAGGTATCCATGGATTGAGTTTGAGAAGACCTTTTTCTGCTAAGAGTGGCGTTTCATCTTTGATTTCTTTACCTGGGACATCACGACCGATGATTTGATTGCTATAAACATATTGTCCTGCAACCCACGGTTTACGCATCGTTTCACGTAGTTTTTCACCAGGCCATACTCCCACGATACCGATAATAAACATCATGGTGATGGCAAGTGTTCTCGTGACCCATTGCGGTTTTGCGATCGCAATCAAGAAATAAATTGAAAATAGAATCGCCAAAATAATACGGTTGAGAATAATAGAATCTTTTGCCATTCCCAAAAGTGCATGCGCATTTGCTGGAAGAGTATCGATATACCACATAAAGAAAAATACAGTAACAAAGCCGCCAAGTAAGCTGACCCATCCCATCTTTTGGGTGAGTTCTTCTGAGAGCTCTTTATTTTCTTTGCGCATCGCAGAGGAGATAATCATCCCGATTATTCCTGACATCATAATCATAAAACCTATACGTAAAAACATATGCGGGAAGGTATTTGTACCAAAAAACGCATCACTGGCAGAACCTGTTGCGTAATAGGCTTCGGTTCCTGGCCACATCATAAAGCTGATAATCCCTATAATAAGTGCAAGCGTCCCAACTGAGGCAATAGCAAAAGTGTAAGTGAGTTTGAGATGCGTTTTACGATCTACTTTGTCTATAAAATAGATGAGGGCAAAAACGCCGAGTACTTCATACACAAAAAATACCCATTCTGTAGCCCATACCCATACAAAGTTGTGAATAAGTGCACTAATACCTCTAGGGCTGGCGGCAGTTGCGGTGTACCAAATTCCTGGTCCCGTGATAGAGCCAATAACATATGAAAATATCAATAAAAACATTCCATAGCGTTTCATATAATCATACAAATCAGTTCGGTTCTCTTTTTGTGCTTTATGAGCTAAAAAAGCAAACAACAGTGCCGCACCAACCGAGGTGTGTGATGCCATAATGTGAATAGCTCCTGTGATACCCATCAGCCAAGCTGAGCCAATTTCAGGAACATAAAATAAGGGATAAAATCCTAACAAATCCATAAAATCCTCCTATGAGATTTAAGTGTTATATGTATTTAAAAAGATAATGTAGGTACAAACAAAGTTCAAGGGCGTCGAACATACATTTTCTTTTTATCAAATAAAGTGTATGCACGACAACGTCGCAGCTATAACGAAAAAACGCTATAATAAGGCGTTGCTATGCAATACGTTTTTTCCGTTCGCCTCAGAGGTCCAATTCGTAAGGCAATCGGAGCGTGGTTTTCTAAGTTCTGCGACTTTTTTCTCCTTTTAACTCCTAATGATAATTTTTGGTGTGATGATTATCGTATAATAATGTTACAAATATGTTAAGACTAAAATAAGAATTGTTTTACAACTCCAAAAGCACCGTATCTCTTTGGGTACTTTCAAACTTTCTGCATCCGCTCTCAAACGCAGCGCCTTCTCCTATGACGATACATTTGTGTTTTGCTCTTGTGATGGCTGTGTAGATAAGTTTGGTATTGTGCATGATGTAGTGTGAAAAGGTCATCGGAAGAACGACGATATCGTACTCCATACCTTGGACTTTATGGATAGTAAGCGCGTAGGAGAGCATCAAAAATGATTTGAGCTCTTCGTACTCATAAACTACAACCACATCTTCATTTGGATAAAATACGAACACTTGTTCTTCATCTTCGTCTATCTTAAAAAGTAGTCCGCTCATGCCATTGAAGATGCGTCTTTGAGCAGATTCTTCCCCTATTTTAAAACCTTCACTGCTCCACGATGTCATATTTTCATTTTTTGTATGGACGACTTTGTCCATGAGCCGAAACTCTTGCATACCGCGTTTGACGCATTTACTGGGATTTGGGTTGAAATATTCTTGAAGAACTTGATTAAGATTAGTGCTGCCTAGTACACCACCTTTCATGGGTGTGATGACTTGAAAATAGTTAAGATACTCTTTTATCTCTTTGTTTTTGAGTCTGTACCTTGCTTTTTCTATGGACTCTACCACCTTATGCACTATCTCCGCGATGATTGCGTTTGAGTTAGATTCTCGTAGCTCATGAAGCTCTGTTGGGGAAAGCGCATTTTTCGCACTGTAGTAGTTTGCGATAGAAACATCAATAAACTCAAAATCCTCATAGCTGCGTTTATACTCAGGCACTTCACCTTTGCGTATCTCATTGGCTATAAAAGTGATTGCCTGTTCTTCACTTTGTCTGTAAATCTTTGTAAGCTTCACAATAGCCCCAAGACTCAGCGTGAGCACATCACTCAGTACATTTCCCGCACCTATAGGCGGCAATTGTGCGTCATCTCCAACGATTATAACGATAGCAGATCGAGATATTTTTGCCATGAGCCGTGCAAACAAAGAGGAGTTTATCATAGAAGCTTCATCGATAAGCACAACCCCAAAAGGAAACTTATCCGCCTCTTCATAACGCACAAGCAGACTCTGTATCGTCCCACTCTCATAACCTGTAGTATCGGCGATACGCTGCGAAGCGATACCACTGAGCGCACAGGTCATTATCTCTTTTTTGTCATATTTAAGGTTTAAAAGATTAAGAATAGTTTTTGAGGTCGTACTTTTTCCCGTTCCCGCATACCCCACAAGAAAAAGCAAAGATGCGCCGCTGTTTATCTTCGCAACTGCTTCTTTTTGCTGCTCCCCAAGCTGCAAATCACTCTCAGCCAAAAACGCATCGAGATCTTTGACAAAACCTCCACTATCGAGTTTCGCTCTTGCCTTGAACTCATCATAAAGATATTTTTCCGCGTCATAAAGCCGTGCGGGCGATACCCGATTGTTCTTCATAATAACGATACTTTGCTCTGCCACTCTTTCAATAAGTGCAGTTTCGTAGAGATATTCTTTGTCATGAAACGCAAGAAGTTCATTGAGACCTGCGAACAAGATGTCCTTACAAACGCAACTATTTCCCTGTTGTTCGCAGTAATTAAGAAGTACATAGTCCATAGCTGCCGAGATGCGTCCTTCGTTTTCTCTCTCTACGCCCATTTTCAGAGCTAGTTCATCGGCGCGTTTGAAGCCTATGGAGTTGATGGAGGTGAGGATATAAGGATTGTTTTTTATCTTAGTGCAAGGTTCGTCCACATCCCGCATAGCCGTTGCGATGGTTGTTAAAAGCGCTGGAGAAACATCATAGGGAGTCAAAAATTCTCCTAACCTTCTCATAGAACGAAATTTTTTCCATGAGCTCTGAATCTTTTTGAGGCGTTTTTCTTTGATGCCGCTAAACTCCAAAAGTCTCTCTATATCGTTATCAAGGACTTCGACAAGCCCTTCACTGCCAAAGTGTTCGATTAGCTCCGCAGAGAGTTTTTTTGTAAAACCTTTGATGATTTTATTTAGAAAGAAAAAAAGTTCATTTTGGTTGACTTTGATGGACTCAAACTTGAAGGTTTTGCCATATTTTTTGTGCTCCTCCCAAACACCACGGAGTGTAATGGCGGAATCTTTGAGATGTGCGACATCACTCTCAAAATAGGTTCCGCTTATCTTCTCTCCACTCTTGAGCAGCGCTATGAAAAAACCGCTCTCTTCAAAAAGAATCTTCTCTATCTGACCTATAAGTACCTCAGCCAAGTTGTTTTCCTTTTGTGTTTTTTTCATACAAAACCAAAGCTTTTTTCGTCATGGAAGATATGGCTGCGTTTTGTAGCGCATCATATGCTACCCAGACGACTTCGCCCGCAACTTCCTCTATTTTATACAACTTTACCGTGAGTCTATATTTTGTATAAGAGTGCTTAAACGCAGCTATAAAATCCTCTTCTACAGGTTCAACAAAAGGGAGTTCTAACATCCCCTTGTACATACGAGAAACACTTTGAAGCAGAGCGATTTTTTCATCTCTTTGACAAATACCGTAAAAAAGCTCCATATTTTCATACATTTTTTTCTCTTTTTTTGTATAAAGTTCGGGTTCATCTTTGCCTTTGCAAGCAAAAGCTAAGGGGCATTCGTGGCACTTTGGATTTGTAGGCAGACAAACCAGTGAACCCAAATCCATAAGTGCAAGATTGTGCGCTCTGGGGAACTGCTCATCTACAAAATTTTCCGCTTGTTTGTAAAGTTCTTTTTCTCCCTCAAAAGCCAGAGCAAAAAAGCGTTTGAGAACACGCTCAATGTTTGTATCCACAACGCCTATTTGCTGATTGTAGGCAAATGAACAGATGGCACTTGCTGTATAACGCCCGATTCCAGGAAGTTTAAGTAACTCATGATAACTTTGCGGCAGAATCTGCGGGCAAAGTTTTGCGCTCGCATGAAGGTTTCTCGCCCGTGAGTAATAACCAAGCCCACTCCAAGCCGCCAAAACATCGGCTTCTTCTGCTTGTGAAAGTGACTCTAGCGTAGGAAATTTTTCTAAAAATTGCGGATAAAACTCCTCCAACACCCGCTTCACCTGCGTTTGCTGGAGCATAATCTCACTCACATAAACATGATAAACATCATCCGTATTACGCCAAGGAAGCTCATGTCTGCCGTGTGTTTTGTACCAAGAGAGGAGTTTATTATGCATCATATGGCAAATCATTCCCCTCGTAGTGCAATATAAAGAAACATTTTACCCTATCTATGCTTACTGTTTTCCCTTTCATTTTTTGACATATATCCGCAAAAATATCAAACGAAATCCAAAAGATTTTAAAGTAAAAATAATCGCTTCTTCCTATGCTATAAGATTAAAGTTTGGATTTGATTCAATCTGTCTCACTTCAATTTTTACTCTATTGAAGCAACTTCTATACTCTTATACATAACTTTAGCACTCGGAACAACACATGAAGAGAGTTCTAAATGCGCATCCTGATCATCAAAGAATATATCTGCACCAAAGGCTTCAAGTATCTCATACTTTTCACTTCCGCCTAGGAAAAATGCTTCATCAATACGGACACCCCAGACATTGAGTGTTTTGATGACTCGCTCATGTGTCGGTGCACTTCTTGCGGTGACCAGTGCTGTTCTGATAGGTGATACTTTATCTTTGAACTTATCTTGTATCGCAGATATAGTCAAAAGTAGTTTTGCGAATGGACCTTTTTCTAGCGGGTTATCTCGGTTTTCTTTTTCATGAGCGATAAACGCAGCCAGACCGTGTTCTTTATAGATAAGTTCTGACTCTTCTGAGAAAAGTACAGCATCCCCATCAAAGGCAATACGTACCTGATCGCCAAGTGAGTTATGCACAGCTTGACCTGATGGGAGTATTTTTGCGGCAGCAACTCCGCTCTCAAGTGCATTGATGACATCTTCATCATTGGCGGAGAGGAAGAGATCGACTTTAAAGGCTTTGAGATAGAGAGAGATATCTTTGCCACTTGTCCAGCCTGAGCGAAGTATCTCTAAGTCATATTTGTTGATTGCGTTTGTGATGCGCAGGCTTGTGGCTGCATTGTTTTTTGAAAGGATTATCACTTCTACTTGTCTGTCCTCATGAGTAAAATATTTATTGATTTTTAGCAGGTTTTCTACAAGTCTGAAACCTGTTCCTTTCTCAAGATGATTATTTTCATTTTCAAGTTGATATTTGTAGTATGCATCCAAGCCTTTTTCTTCAAAAACTTTGTTTTCGGTTTCAAGGTCAAAAAGCGCTCTTGAAGAGACGGCTACTACGAGTTTGTTACTGAGATCATATCCCATTTTTCACCTCCACTGATTGGCTTTATAATATTCAAAATGAGATTTTTGAAGGCATAAATATCTTTTCAAGTGCTAAATTTTTCATGCTATATTATACTAAAAGTCAACAATTGTTTGTAAACTTCTCCCTAAACGCCTTCGCTCCGTCTTTACTTGATTCTATATCGTCTGAGCAGTTTTTAAATGAAAAACGCAGTTTGCTTTGTTCTATCGTCTCTATCTCTTTTATCTCGTTGATATTGATAAGATAGGAACGATGGATTTTTATAAAATTGTGTCCGCTTAGTTTTCTCTCAAGATCCGATATCTTTTGTGAAAGATAAGAAAAACCTTTTGCCGTTCTGAGCATCACTTCAGAGAGATCGGCTTTGACATAAAAAATCTCTTCGGGTTTGAGCAGAAGATAATTATCCCCATTTTTACTGAGTATGCGTAAATCTTTGGTTTGCTGCGTTTGTGCAGATGTTACTCTTTGCATCAAAGTTTTAAGCTGATCGATACTATAAGGTTTGACGAGATAGCCCAAAGCACCTATATCAAAGGCTTTGAGAGCGTGTTCTTCATACGCAGTCTGAAAGATGATTTGTAGGCGCTCATCTATACAACGCAGTTCGTAGCCTAGTTCTAGTCCGCTTATTTTTGGCATATTAATATCCAAAAACGCAAGATCAAAGCTCTCTTTTTGTATCGCTTCAAGCGCTTCATCTGCGTTTGTTACTTCTGTTATCTCACTATAACCCAAAGTTGTGAGCATTCTAAGCAATCTGGCTCTTGCGAGCTCCTCATCATCTACGATTATTATTTTCACAGCACACTCCTATATGAATATAAAAAGATGGATTATTTTTGGATCTGATCTCTACATAACCCTTGCAGAGAAGTTTGAGCCTTTGGTCAAGATTGCTAAGCCCTACTCCAAACTTTGTACTTTGTATCGCTTCACCGTCATTTGAGACGACAATCCCCTCTTGTTCAAAGTTGATGGAGATATTAAGAGTTTTGCTGCTACTCAAAAATCCATGTTTGATTGCGTTTTCTACAAGCAACTGGATAGAAAATTTTGGGACACGCCACAGAGGCATATTTCCATCTATATGCAGTTGGATTTTCTCCGAAAAACGGATATTTTCAAGCTCAATATAATCCCTGACATTTTTGATTTCATCACTGAGCAGGAGAAGCGGTTGCTCATTCATGGTGTTGCGTAAAAACGCAGAAACTTTGAGGATTGCCATCTCAGCTTTATTGGGATTGTGATGGATAAGTTCTGCTATGGAGTTGAGGGCATTGAAGAGAAAATGCGGGTTGAGCTGACGTTCCAGTGAGCCCAAACGTGACTTTACATATTCATGGTCGATAAGCTCTTTTTCGTTACGCATCTTAACAAATCTATAAAGCAATGCCCCTACGATATACGTCAAAAGCCCTATGGCAAAAGCAATCTCCAGCCGTGAAGTTGCAAACGCAGCAATCATCTCTAATCTCAAAAACTCTGCTGTCAAACTTCCAAGATACGTTCCCAAAAAACCCGAAGCAAAAGAGAAAAATATCGCCAATGGAAGCCAAAAAAATTCGCGAACTTTTGGCAAAATATTTTTATTCATGTAAGTAATAAAAACAAGTGAAAGTAGCGTGATACTAAAACCAAGCAAAAGACCAAACAAAGCGCCATCAAGCAAGGTATATCCAAGAAGTGAGTAACCCAGTGAGCCAAGAGACATCCCAAAAGCTACACCAACAAGTAGGATATAAAGCCAATCTTGCATCTTGATATGCAAAGCAATGTTATGCATCCAAAAGCCTATCCAGATTTTTCACACCAAGCATCACACCCGACCATCCTTGTGCCGCATATACACTATCTCCGACATTATAAAGACCTTTGAGTGGAGTATCATTTGCAGGTAAAAAGGGAAGGAAGTTTTTCATAGTGACTGCGTTTCCTCCTAGTTGGCTTCTGTTGATATAGCGTTTAAATGTTTTAGGTGTGGCTGAAAAATAGGTAATTACACTCTCTTTTTCGATTTTGAGTATAGCGGTTATTGTATTAAAAAGAAAACTCTCAAGCTCTTTTTTTTGGCTTTTATATTTTGCTTTATCTTCCCAAAAGCGGCTATCTGTATGGATAGATGCTGTGATACTGTAGTGTCCCTGCGGTGCTATTTTTATATCATCTTTATCCGAAAAAGAGACGAACACTGCGTTTGAGAGTGTATATTTGATTTGCTCTTTTTCTATGAGCTGATAATGATGAAAAAAATCTTTTTCACTTTTGATCGTCATATAGAGCATAAAAGAGCTTTGGTAGTTATCGAGTTTTTCATATTTTTTATAGTAGTTTTTTACCTCATCGCTTGCAAAAAGCTTCGCACTCTCATAAACGGTAGAGTTTAAGATGATTTTTTTGGCTTCAAAAACTCCCTGCTTTGTATGCAGAGAATAATGTGAGTTATGTTTTTCTATAGAAAGTATTTCTGCGTTTCTATGAACTTCATGAACATTTTTTACTATCGCATCAAAAAGTGTACTCATGCCGCCTCTGACATAATAAGTATCATGAAAGGTATATCCAAGTGAAAGTGCTGCGGTAAAAAAGTTTATCTCTCTTAGACCTGCCTGTGAGACGATAAGTATCTGCGACTCCATAAACTGAATATACTCCTCACTTATCTCTGTAAAAAAGTTTTGGATAAACGCAGCAGCACTCTTGCGTAGATATTTTTGAAACTTCACACACAAAGGCAAAAACGAAGTGAGTGATTTGAGTTTGGAAAAAAAAGATGCATTTGAATAATAATACCCTTGCACTTTATAAAACGCAGCGTCTATCTCATATATCAGTGTCCAAAATTCACGATTTTTCTCATGTGGATAGTTGGCATCAAGATACGCAAAAAACTTTTCAAAATCGCAAAAACGCGGTGTAACTTTGGTGTTGTGTACCACCACGATAGCAGGGTCTGTTTGTATCATCTCAGGGACAAGCCCGATTGTGTCAAAAACATCTTTGACGATACCCTTTGTCTCATAACCTGCAAGCGTCGTCGCTCCTGTATTATAGATGTGTCCTTTGTGCGAAAATGAAGAGCTGCATCCGCCAAGATACGCCTCTTTTTCAAACAAGACGACATCAAAACCTTTGGCACTCAGCAAAGCCGCTATAGAGCTTCCGCCTATACCCGAACCCACCACTGCAAAATCTTTCATCTACGCACGCGCCGCTTTCATATCTTCGTAAATATTAGTGATGCATTTTACAAATTCTGGATGGTTGTTGGGTGCTTTTGCGACTCTATAAACTTCAAAACCCATCTTATGTGCTTTTTCTCTATATTCTATCTCAAGCTCAAACTCTGTTTCAGAGTTGTCTATCGTAAAAGCAATAGGAAAAATAATGACTTTTTTCTTCCTGAGCGTTGCAAGTTTATCCTCCAAATACGGACGTATCCACTCAAGCGGTCCCAAACGTGACTGGTAAGCAAGATGTGTATTGTGAAAATGTACCCCTGCGTTTAGGAGAGCTTTTCTCGCAGCATAAACATTTTGACGGATGTGTTTTTGGTAACTATCACCCTTTGCGATGATATTTTTAGGCAATCCATGAGCCGAAAAGACAAGTTCGTACTCGGCTGGATTTTCTCCTGCTAGACTCTCTATTATCCTCTGTATGATTGCATTTATATAGTAGCTGTCTTTATAATAAGCATCGATAGTTTTGACTCTTGCTTTGATACGGTACTTATCCATCGCACTATAAAAATCATCATAACTTGAGAGTGTCGTCGTAGAAGAGTAATGCGGATACATAGGTATAGTATAAAATTCATCTACATCACAAAGATCTTTGAGAATGTCACTCGCATAAGGAGGCGTATAACGCATAACCATATGGATAGAAGCGTCTTTGATACTGTCTCCAAGACTCTCTATAAGCTCATGCGTATATCCTACCAATGGAGACTTGCCGCCAAGATGTGTATAGTTAGCCTTTGCTTCATCCTTGCGTTTATACGTTATAAACTTCGCTATCATCGAGCGAATAAATTTTGGTGCGCCTATGATTCTTTTATCATTAAACATATTGTTTAAAAAGATTTCAACCTCATCAAGATTGTTCACTCCGCCCATGTTCATAAGCAAAATAGCACGTTTCATTATGGCGCTCCATTTTTTATTTTATTGTATAAAAATGGAGCTGCGCTTCATAGGAGTTATTTGTTAGTTGATTTACTTTATCAGTTTTTTAAGCATTTCACTTAAGGTATCACTATATTTTTGCAGAGTTTTTATAGCATTTTGACTATCAGATAAACTACCCTCATGAAACTTCATAATGATGCCATCCGCTTTTTCATGCAGTTGGGCATGTACTATCTCTATTTGTTCAAATAGAGGATGATTTATATAATGTTTATATCCATTTTTTTGGATCCAAATACCAAGATGGCACTTGAGGTGACTGAGTATCGGCGGTGATACACGCTCATTGTTCAAGTAGCCGATGATATTTTTCATCCAAGCTTTATGCTCCACAAGCGCATATAAAAGAGGCATATCTTCACGATTTACAGCAGAGACATTTGCCCATCTCTCATCGACTTTCCACTCTTGCATCCATGAACTAAGCAACTCAGCAGACATAGGACGTGCGATAATATATCCCTGCCCCACTTCACAACCCATATGAAGCAACATCTCTCCGTGTTCTATGCTCTCAACTCCCTCAGCAATAGTATGACGATCAAACGCGGTTGCCAAACCTAAAATCCCATCTAAGATAGCCAAATCATCTGGGTCATCCAGCATATCACGCACAAAACTCTGGTCTAACTTCAGCTCTTTGGCAGGAAGTCTTCTGAGATAAGTCAAAGAAGAGTAGCCCGTCCCAAAATCATCCAAAGAAAAATGAACACCTATCTCATGAGCATCTTTCATAATCTGTGTAACATGAACTATATCATTAAGCGCGCTCGTCTCAAGCACCTCCAAAGAAAGATTTTTATTTTCTACCAAAGGATAGATACTCAAGATATATTTTAAACCACTTATAAAATCTTTTTCCTGGAGTTGCAATGCATCTACATTCACACTCACCTGAATATCTATCGCCTCTTTTTTCCATCTATCCATCTGTTGTATTGCACTTTTGAGAACCCATTTTCCAAGTTTAACAGAGAGCTCATGTCCTGCGATAAGCGGTAAAAACGCAGCTGGAGCAAGCAGACCTTTTTCTGGATGTATCCAACGCACCAAAGCCTCTACACCAACTATCTCACCGCTTTTCATATTGACTTTTGGCTGATAATACAAAACAAACTCTTCTTCTTCTATTGCTTTTTCTATCTCTTCGAGACTTTCATGATGCGTTCTAATACTTTTATCTTGAAGAGCATCAAAAATATAATAACGATTTTTGCCAAGAATTTTTGCCTGATACATCGCCTGATCAGCTTGACGCAAAAGCTGTTCTGCATCAACACTATCCTCCGACTCAAAAAACGCAACACCCAAACTCGCACTCACTTGCATATGGATATCATCTATAAAAACTTCTTGAGAACATGCGTACAAAAGTCGCTCAAGCATAACGATACTATCTTGCAAGTTTTTCATATCAGGTAAAACCGCTACAAACTCATCGCCCCCAAGACGCGCGATAGTATCACCATCACGCAGTGTCTGTTTCATGCGTTTGGCAAGCACACTGAGAAGTTTATCTCCATTGTCATGCCCATAAATATCATTAACCGCTTTAAAACCATCAAGATCAAGATAAACTACAGCCAAAGAGGATTTGTGTCTGCCTGCCTGCAGCAAGGCCTGTTGCAGACGATCCGCAAGCAAAACCCGATTTGGCAATCCTGTAATCATGTCATAATGAGCGATATATTCCAAATGACGCTGCTGCTTTTGGCGTTCTGTAATATCCATAGCCAAACCTATGATGCCGATTTTGGCTTGAGCATCTTGAATCTTTACTTTTGTAATCTCAAGAAGATGATTGTTTCCATCCACAAACGGCAAAGTTTGCGTCGTGCTATAGGCTCCAAACTCAAGTGAAAGAGCCTGTTTATCTGAGTGAATACAGTTTTGGGTCACATCAATTGGAAACAAATCGACATAATGCTCTGCATTCAAAAACTGCTCTTCACTCACTCCTGTTGCATCACAAAAAGTCTTATTGACAAATTTTACCTTTCCCTCAGGTGTAGTCATCCAAATGCCCATTGGCGCATTGTCCAAGATAGCTTGAAGCATAATCCTTTCACTTTGCAAAGCATTTGCTGTGAGTGTGCTTTGTGTAATATCACGAGAGACACCCAAAACCCCCATAAGTTTCCCACTAGCATCATACATAGGAACTTTTGTAACCTGCACTATCTCTTTATGCCCATCACTTGCAAAAGGTATCTCTTCTTGGTTTATAACCGCTTTTTCACTCTGCATTGCGTTTATATCATTTTTCCGAAAAAAATCCGCCAACTCTTTTGTAACAAAATCATAATCCGTTTTACCAATGATATCGTGTTCTTTTGCTCCAAAAAATTCTTCAAAACGAGTGTTACACGCCAAATAAACACCCTGAGGATCTTTGAACCATATTAAATCCGGAAGAGTGTGAATGAGTGTTTTTAGAAAACTTCTCTCAGTATTAAGTTCCTTTTCTTTATCTTTGCGTTCATTGACGTTGGAGAGTAATATACCAAAGAGTTTGAGAAGTTCTCTATCCTCTTTTGAAAAGCTGCGTTTGTGTTTGACTGCATCAAAACCTACAAAACCTTGACAAACTTTGCCTTGCATCAAAGAGATAGTAAGTAAACTTTGTATCTCCTGAGGCAGCAATATCTCTCTCAAACTTCCCTCAGGGAGTGCTGTAACATCTTCGATAAAAATATCCTCACCTCGGCTATGGGTCTCATACCACCCAGGCATCAATGAAAGTGGTAGCTCTTGCAAGACCTTGAGTTGCGGTATGATATCCTCACCACACCACTCATAGGTATTGGACGCTGTTTGTGCGTTTACATCATAGACAAAGATATATGCACGATCCGCACCTACAAAAGAGGCCATCTTCTCAAGCGCTTCATCTATCGCAGTATCCAAATCATGAAGGGGAATATTGATAAAAGAGACAGAGAGTTCAAAAAGAAACTGACGATATTTTTCCTGATATTTTATTTTTTCTTCAAAAAATATGTGAGATTTGAGCTCACGCATGAGATGAAGGGTATTTGAAGAAAGGGTGCTATATATGGAGAGAATGATGTTAATAAGTAAACGGCTCGAACCACTCATCTGTGTTTGAGCCTCAACTTTCGCTTCTTCAAGACTTTTGCCATTTTGCAAAGCAAAAACGATATAAGACATATGACGATCTGTATCTAAAATATGTGAAGCTAACCAACGCGCCAAAAAGCCAAGAGTATCATCCGCTAACTCAGATAAAGGCTTAGAATCTTGTTCACTCTTCAAACGCAGCGCAGTATCTATAAAAGATTGATGCACGCTCTTATGTTCTTCATCTAAAGAATCATCTGCTAGGTACTTACTCCAAATCGCTTCTTCTGTTTGAAAATGATAGAGTGTATATTCTATAAGTTCATCAAAAACACCGCTAAGCCCCTCTTGATGTGAACCATACGCCATTTTTGTTGCGAGAGAATTTAGTATAGCTACAAGCTTACGATGCTGTGTATCTATCGTCTGGATTCCCGTATTAAAGTGGTCATCCCATGGAAAAATGTCAATTGATTGCATCTTTTACTCTTTCACTTTTTCTCTTTATTGTTATGATAATAACAAATAAATATAAAATCAATTCTTATAAATATGATAAGACAAAATAGCATTCGATAAATCCGACGAAACCATCAATAAGCGCACAAAATAGACACTTCTGTAAAAAAATGCCACTAATTGCAAATATATAGATTCTTAGCTTTCAAAAAAAAGTTCCTCACCAGCCTCTAGCAAAAACTTATCTATACTCAACACTTCCACACCGTCTGCTATTTCATGGCTATCGTATGTTATCAAGATGCATCTGTCATCCTCTTTTTTAAACTCTCTAAAAGCGCCCAACTCTCTCTTTTTTGTTTTCTCATCGCTTATATCGTACGCAACTTGATAGAGTATTTTTTGGCTATAAAAATCAATTTCTTGATTTTCTTTTCTATATGTTACTTTTTCATCTTTTTTGTAGAGTTCGTTAAACACCAAATTTTCTAAAGAAGTCCCTAGGTTTTTTGTTCTATTTACTCCTAAATTTAAAAAACCGTTGTCACTCAAATATAACTTTTTAGCAGATTTTATTTGCGAGGTCAGTTTATCGTGGTACGCAGAAATAGTATGGATTAAAAAGTTATCTTCAAAAAATCCGATGTACTCTTTTATCATTTTTGGGTCAACGCCGAGTTTTTTAGCTAACGAACTATAGTTAAGTGTTGTAGCCGCATTTGAAACAAGATAATAAAAGAGGTCTCTTATGATTTGAGAGCTTTTTATGTTGTATCTTGGAACTATATCTTTGAGTATGATATCTTCAGCCACATTCATGAGATACTCTTTTTTTAACATCTCATCGTTATTTGAGATTACCGAGTAGTATCCGCCCCATTTAAGGTACTCATCCATAGCCCTGCTTATCTCGATTTTATTTGCCGCTCTTTGAATTTTTGAAGAAAAATCTAACTTTTTAAACTGTAAAAATTCTCTAAAATTAAAACTATATATCTCAAGTCTTAACACTCTGCCTGTTAAAACTGTTGCATAATTTGAAGTTAAAAGCGATGCGTTTGAGCCGGTTATGATAAATTTGATATTAGAGTTTTCATATTTTGATTTTACAAAAACTTCCCAATTTTGGAAAACCTGCACCTCGTCTATAAAAAAATATATTTTGTTTTGTATATTTGGATTTGCAAGTTTTAAGTACGCATCGAAAATCACATTAAGATACGAAGCATCCTCTTTGTAGGGTATAAATTCTGGTTTTTCCAAATTGATAAAAAATATATTTTTTGCCTCAACACTTTTTAAAAGCTCATGTATAAGCAATTTTGCCAAAGTGCTCTTTCCTACTCGTCTTGCACCAACAAGAGCCAAAATTTCTTTTGCACCAAGATATTTTACAGCTTTCGCCAAAATCTCCCTTGAGGTAAAATCACCATATATACTCTGATTTACCCAATGCCGATTGTCTTCTAAAAGAATTGAATCCATATTTATTTCCTAAATAAAGAATGTATTCCTAATAATACACTATTTTTAGGAATTTTTAGCTTTTTGACATACGCTCTTTTAAAATTTCCAAAGCCTCTTCAAAACCCTCTGCCTTGCCACCAAAAAATTCATTCAAACCGTATTCTTCTATTTTGACAGATTCGCAAATCTCTCTCTTCCAAAGATTTCTATACTCTTTTGCTGCCGTCTCAATTTGTTTGAGAGCATTTTCATAAGCTATTTCTTTTGATGTAGGCATAAATTAATTCCTGAATTTTCTAATCTTTCAAATAGATTTGTTTGACATAACTGTTGTTAAGCCAAAAACAATGTTTTGTATATTTCTGGGCTTGCGTAATTTTGTCTTTTATTGGCAATTCAATAACATCATCTGCATTGAGTGCATGAGGTCTTACATGAGATACTGAACTGAACTTTTTAGATGGAAAATTTGTCACTCTTGTTTTTTTTCCATTTTTATCTACTTTAAAACCTTTGACTATCTCTCCACTTAAAATTACTTCTTTTGTTTGCTCCCATACTTTTTGCACTTCATTTATGTCTTTATAGGGCATATTCCAAAATTTTACTTTTTTTAAAACAAGTTGCTCATCTTCAAATTTAAAAAAAACGAATAAAAATTTATGTTCTAAAATATCTTTCATATCAGACTCTTCCCACTTCTGCAGAACAATCTCTTTATATTTAAATACTGCAAATGAGATATCTTCAGCAGGAAGGTTATTTTCTTTTAAACGCACAGTTTTAACTACAATATCAGCTTTTGAAAACTCTTCGATATCTGCGTTTAACTCAATTCCTAAAATTGCTTTTGAAAGATTTGCATAAAAGTTTTTTGCTTTTTGATTTATCTGTATATCAAGTATTGCTAAAATTTCTAAAATTGACTTACCGTAGTAAGATTTAAATTTTGAAACTACTATCTCTTCCAACGAATATGATTTTGCAACCTCTAATGATGAAATAATTTTTCCATATATTGGGTTTTTATTAGAAAGCGAAGCTATGATATGGTTAACGTAGCCTTGCTTTAGAGAGTAAGCTCTTTGTTTCGCTTTAATTTGTGAAAAGGGCTGTTCTCGTAAATTACCACCTTTTGAACCCTTCGTACAAGCTCCTAAATAAAGGGTATCACCTTCAGAGAGCTCATGTGCTTTTCCATTTTTTATCTTACTTGTAATTATCTCCCAATCATTTTTTATAATTTCTAAATCTATTTCAGGAAAATACCACTCGTCTACTATTTCAATTGTATAGTCTAAAAAGTTTTTTTCTAATTCGTGAAGATAAAAAATCAAAAGTAAATTTTTGTTTTTTTTCCAAAAAGAGCTATTGTCAAAAGTTTGCTCAGCAACTTCCATAAAATTAATTATGTTTAAAACTAATCTTTCTTTTGAAACATATTGAAGTTTTTTTAATTTTTTTATCGGAGATGTTTTTAATTCAAGTTCAACTTCTTTGAAGTCAGCTTCAGAGTTTGAATTTGGTTCATATTGAAAATAGTACTTTTCTAAAATCTGACCAAAATTTCCTTTGTTCTTTATTTTATTTGATTCAAGAATCTCTTTACATTTAAACCTTAGTGTTTGATGAACCAATTTTTTAGCGTAGGCGATAATCGAGGCTTTGCTATGTTTGTTGTACGGAAATTCTGTCATTATTCTAGTTCTTCGAGTAATTTTTTTCCAAGCTTCTCAACTATTCCTACAACCAAAGCATTCCCCATCAAAAAAGCTCTTTTTGTGTCACTTACTCCCGCCGTATGATTGTCAGGAAACATATTCAGCCTTTCTAATTCCAATGGCGTTAATCTTCTATATTTTCCATTTATATGCACAACATGCTTAAATCTTGATGCACTTGCTCCACCTTCGCCTGTAATAATAGTTCTTGAAGGCTTATTTAAACAATCTGGAAAACCCATAGAACCTTCACTATATGTATAATTATGTCCTGTTGTTTTATTTACTCTCTCAATTGATTTTGAACCTTTATGGTATTTCCATTTTTCAAGCTCTTCATCACTTATATAAAACTCTTTTGGCACATCTTTTTCATCTTGTAAAAAATCACCTAAAACAGAATAATTTTCGTTGAAATTCACTTCCATCTTGGATGTATAATAAGTACCGGCTATCATATATCCAGCATCTAAAAAAGCATTTTGTTTTGGTGTATCTTTATTAAAGTTATGAGTTATATCAACTAAATCGCTACTTAACTCGGCAGCTATTACATTCTCTTTTTTTACTTCTTTAATAGGAAATGCTTTGGCAAACAATCCATCTTTTGCCAAAATATCTGAAGAACTATTAGTTTGTAAAGTTTTATAAGGCTTCGTATTTTTTTTGTATGCCAAAATAAATACTCTTCGTCTTCTTTGTGGCATACCATATTCACTAGCATTAATGACTCTCCATTCAACCCCATAGCCTAGAGTATTTAAAGATGCTAAGATTATTGCGAAATCTCTACCTCTTTGACTTGCAGGTGATTTTAAAAGTCTATCAACATTTTCAAGCATTAGATATTTAGGAGCATTATCTTTTTTCTCTTCAAGGATTCTATAGATTTCCCACCAGAGTACACCTTTTTTACCAATTATCCCATGAGAATTTTTAAGTGTACTTGCAACTGAGTAATCTTGACAAGGAAATCCACCAACCAATAAATCATGTTCAGGAATCTCAGAAACTTTTACCTTGGATAGATCTTCATTAGCATGATTCGCATATCCAAATCTTGCACAATAGATATCAGAAGCATGTTGTGTTTTAGTTGAAGGTTCCCATTGATTACTCCATACTACATCATATCTTTTATCAGAATTATTGATTTTTTCAAGTCCTATACGAAAACCGCCAACACCAGCAAACAGTTCAACAGTTCTAATGTTCTTTTGTCCAGTCATTCGCATATTCATATTTATCCGCTTCTCTGCCTCTTGATATATTGTAAATAAATTTGGCACCGTCATAAGAATCTCCTAAATTAATTTAGAAAATTGTATCACCAAGAAATATTTGTGTTAATAATTATGACATATTGTCATAATTTTACGCTTTCACCCTCGCGTTTCTTTCAACTTCTTGCGCTTTATAAAGCTCTGCGCACCCTTTTGAAAGTTCACGGATTTTTAGGATGTAGTTTTGGCGTTCTGTTTGGCTGATGGCTTTTCTGGCATCTAGGACGTTAAATGTGCTTGCTGCCATCATGCAAAGGTCGTATGCTGGAAGTGGCAAACCCGCTTCAAGCGTGCGGAGGCACTCGGCACTTTTTGCATTAAACTCGTGAAATAACATCGCTGTGTCGGCTACTTCAAAGTTGTACTTACTAAACTCTATTTCTGCTTCTTTATGTACATCGCGGTAGAGTGTTTTATTGCCGCCTTTGTCTTCATTCCAAACGATGTCAAAAACTGTGTCCACGCCTTGTAGGTACATCGCAAGACGCTCTGTTCCGTAAGTAATCTCAACTGCAACAGGATTACACTCAATCCCTCCAACTTGTTGAAAGTAGGTAAATTGTGTCACTTCCATACCGTTAAGCCAAACTTCCCAGCCAAGTCCCCATGCGCCGAGTGTCGGAGATTCCCAGTTGTCTTCTACGAAACGGATGTCATGTTGTGAAACATCAAGCCCCAAATACTCTAAAGATTTCAGATACAGTTCTTGAATATTGTCCGGTGAAGGTTTGATGAGCGCTTGAAACTGGTAGTAACTTCCAAGTCTGTTTGGATTTTCCCCATAACGTCCATCAGTCGGACGGCGTGATGGAGCCACATAAGCAACCGACCACGGGGTTGAGTCAAGTGAGCGAAGAAAAGTAGCAGGATGAAAAGTTCCCGCACCCGCTGGAATGTCGTAAGGCTGTACAATATTGCACCCTTCCCTCATCCAAAATTCTTGTAGTTTTAGTAACATTTCACTAAAAGTTATCATCTCTAACCTCTTAAATAATTTGCGCAATTGTAGCCACTCTGTGCTTGTTTATTAATAAATGCAAAGGTATAATAAAGAAAAAAATGATGGCTTATTATGATAAAAATCTTGATTATTTTACTCACTTCTTTTCTCTTTTTGGCTTGTGATGGTGGGTCTAGTAGTTCTCCTGAAACAACCCCCGCAACCATTCCAGCTCCTGTTAAAAAATCTTCCATTCCTATGCTTGGTGTCCTTGTAAGTTATAACAATCAAAGTTTCGCATCCAGTCAAGATATTTGGAGTGAGAAACTTTTTGGTACATCTGCTCATCAACTCAACCATTACTATCTAGAAGTCAGCCATGGTAATTTTGAGTTTGGAAGAGCCACTGAAAGCCATGGATTCCTCAATGATGGCGTTGCTTCAGTGCGACTTTTAAAAAACCATCCAAATACAAGTATTGATTATCCATCGCTTTTTTCAACAAATGTTTACCCCGACCTCACTACTGCACTTGTTGGCTTAGACGAATTTGTTGATTTTTCAATCTACGATGAAAATGCAGATGGATATATTACTCCCGATGAGCTTCTTTTGACATTTATTATTGCAGGTTACGAAGATGCTTATGCAGGCTACCATGTCACAAATGGCGTTTGGGCACACCAGTACTGTATGTATGATAGTGCGAATGTTCCAACACTCGATGGAGTAACACTTATGGGTTGTGCAAATGATGGCAACTTCGCGCTTTTTGGAGAGAGACACTACAACCCAAAAGCACCTTCTATCCCAGTTCATGATGCTACCATAGGTATCATCGCTCATGAGCTTGGACACTCTGCATTTCATCTGCCAGACCTCTACAATACCGCTAACACAGACAGTGGAGGCATAGGTTATTTCGGGCTCATGGGAGCAGGAACATGGACGCAACAAAATTCTAGCGAATACCCGGGAAATACCCCTACACATTTTAGCGCATGGAGCAAATACTACAACAACTGGGTTACACCTAAAGAGCTCAATGGCAGCACGACTCTTACTGAAACTTTTTCAGCGGGTTATGACATGATAAAAATCCCTATAAACGCAACTAGCTACTATCTTTTGGAAAATAGAAATAACAACGGTTATGACAAAGGTCTCTATATGCTCGATGGTGTCTTTGACGGGGGCATGGCAATTTGGAAAATAGATGAAACCAAACTTACAAGTGACTACTTTGATGCAAATACAGTAAACGCAGATACTGCAAACAAAGGCGTAGATCTGGTTGAAGCAGTTGCTGGAACGATTGATACAAATGCTAGTGGAGGAAATGAAAATGCACTTTATTATGAAGGAAATGTCAACTCTTTTTTAACCTTAGTCGATGGTATCTCTGCCAGAGCCTCTGTTATGAACTTAAATATAAAATAGGAATTATGATGAAAACAATGATTTTACTCTTCATAAGCTGTGTTTTACTCTTCGGTGCACCTGCGTTTGATGGTCTCAGAGAGTTTACAAACGCAGACGGCACGACATTTATGGCAAAAGCACAGGGCAATCAACACCTCAACTGGATACAAACGCAAGATGGGGAAATTTTAAAATATAACGAAGAAACTAAAAACTTTGAATATGCCACAATTCAGGAAAATAGGCTTATTCCAAGCGGTATCAAATATGAAAAAAATTCGCTCAAAAAAGCTTCTGCTTTGCAAAAAGTAAACAAACTCGACAAATCTGAACTCTCAAAGCTTTGGAGTGAGCGACAAAAAGCCGCAATTGAGCGAACACATCCGAAAAACTCAAACTAGTATTTATAAATAAATCCCAGCTTGAGATAAATGTTGTTAGCAGTGCTATCTGGTTCATGAGAATTTGTCACTATTCCATTTTCAACTATCGTTTTTATATCTGAGATTTCAATTTCTTGACGCTCATATACACCCTCTGCAAAAAAGTCCATCGTAGAGCTGTATCTATACGTCACAGGCACAGACACTTTGAGTATATCAGCCGCTCCCAAATCAAAGTCGAGACCATAATAACTCTCACTCATCGTAGGATTGATACCATATTGGTACTCCAAATCCAGAGCGAAACGCAGCTCATGTGACAAACTGTACATAACTCCTACTTTTGGACGCAATGAAAACCACTCATAAAGTTCTATCTGAGAAACTGAAAGTTGGCGTTCCCAATATCTATATCCAAGCCCCAACCCACAAGAAATCTCCAACGAATCGCTTAAGATATTGTGATACATATAAGTAACATCAGTGTCTATCACTGCGTTTAGCGTTGTACTTATATACGAACCATAGCCTGCATTACTCCCATGAAGTGAGCCTTTATAGTCCGTCTCACCACCCAAACGCATTAGATGAAAATCAAGATACGAATAGTCATTTCGCGTCTCATCAA
The DNA here is from genome assembly GCA_001829625.1 of Sulfurimonas sp. GWF2_37_8. Taxonomy (GTDB): domain Bacteria; phylum Campylobacterota; class Campylobacteria; order Campylobacterales; family Sulfurimonadaceae; genus Sulfurimonas. The sequence continues at coordinate 46,178 of MIBW01000033.1, forward strand.
GTAAAAATCCCAGCCCCAAATCAAGCCCAAGTATCTCATTTAAAGTAGATTTTTCACTATCTAAAATAGTACCGTCATTGCTATATTCACGATAATCCATCACCATTCCAACAAACGCAAACGAAGCAACTACTTTTGACTCTGCCCAAACACAACTCAAAGAGCCAAGAAGAGTGATACTTAAAAGAGAATTTTTTAAACCATTTTGCATATGATATCCCCTATATTTTTGCCAAGTGAACTGGCAACAACGGAGCACTTCACTTTGAGTAAAAAACAAATATTTGTTTTGTGCGATGGAGTGAGACACTCATAATTACCCATCCCTTTTGAGATGACAACATCGGCAGCGTCAAAAAGTTCCTGAGCGTGTCCGTTTGCTCTAGCGTATGTAAAACCGGGAGTATTGACGCCACTATCAACGAGTTCACAAATACTCTCAAATCCCGCTTCTTTGGCTTCTTGCATCGTCACATCGTTGATGATAGGTACTCCTCGCACAAAATAGCTATAACTTGCGTTTGGATAGACTTCTTGAAGTGTTTGCAAAAAGATAAAATCGAAAATATGTTCTCCGACATTATCCCCAAGTAAAACAATTTTTTTTGCATTTTGAAGTTGCGTTTGAAGGAGTGCAAAATCATCATGAGCAAACGCAGTGTGAAAAATCTTCTCAAGCTCCTCTTCAAGGTCAAACGCAACTTCTGCTGCGAGATCTATAACATTGCCTGCTACGGCTATTTTCGTTGCTGTGAGAAGTTTATCATCACTCAAAGAGAGTTTCTCTTTGAGTAGCGGCAAAAAAGAGAGTGCTTTTAGAGTAGAGAGTTTTTTGACTCTATCATAGAGATCGTATTTTTGAGCGATACGCGCCATATGCGCATAAACATCAGCAGCGATTTCTGGAGGTGTATGGGCAAACGAGAAGCTTTTACTCATCGTCTCTACACTGGAAATGAGTTCTTCTTTAAGTGCTGCGTTTGCATGGATAGCATCCGCAACGCGCACACTTTGGTTAATTATGCAGCCAATACAAGCTTCTTCTATCTTCACTAGTTTGTATGCTCTTCGATGGCTTTATTCCACATGAGCTTATATTTTCTTCTCATAAATTCTACTTCTTGTTGGGAGAGTTTGAGCTGTTCTTGAAGAGTATGGATAGTCGTTCTATCTTCATCATAAAGTTCTTGCAAAGAAGCAAGAGCTTCACGTAAAAATTCATTTTCTACTCGTACAGCAGTAAGTGTTTCATCTTTTGCGTCCAAAACTTTTTCATGAAGATTGATTATGGTACCTATTGTTTTTTCAACAAATTGCGGCTGAACCAGCATCTCATGCGTATTGCGTCTAGAAAGTTCTCTAAGTGTCGCAGGAACAACGTCAGAAGTCCCTTTTGAGGGGTCTATCATCCTGATACCGTTTTCAACTTTAACTGTAAGTTTACCGCGTTCACACAAATCATCTATCGCCGATATCTCTAAACCAGTTAACTCACTGTACTCATCGTCACGCATCCACTTCATACATACCCCTTCAAATAGGAAAATCTATAGCTTGATAATCGTCTCAATCTCTAAAGAATCGAGCTCCACTTTTTTCGCTTTTGCAATGCGGTCTTCTTTGAGTTTGACTGCCAACTCCTCATTCTCAAGAGCCAAAATTTGCATCGCTAAATACGCAGAATTGATTGCGCCTGCTTTTCCTATCGCTACTGTAGCAACTGGCATTCCAGCTGGCATTTGTACCGTTGACAATAGTGCATCAATACCACTCAAAGCCGAAGCAGACATCGGAACACCGATGATTGGTTTTACTGTTTTTGAAGATAAAACACCCGCCAAATGTGCGGCCATACCAGCTGCCGCAATAAAGACCTGTGCCCCTTTTTTTTCAGCTGCACTAATATAATCTTTTGTACGCTCAGGTGAACGGTGTGCTGAAGATATAACAAGTTCGTAATTTACGCCAAATGCTTCTAGTGTGTCTGAACAAGACTTCATAACCTCAAAATCGCTTTTACTTCCGATAATTATCGATACAAACTTCATATACTTCTTCCTTTTTTTTGATTTGCGGATTATACATTTTCTTTGTTTAATTTTTAAAGCTTGGCTTTAGGATAAGTATCCATGTCAGGATGTGCTGGAATCCTAAAAAATGTATAAGAAGGGAACTTCGTAGGTAGTATTATAAGATTTACATTGCCGCTGTGTACCTCATCCCATATTTTTCCGTTGCTAGCCTTGAGCTGTTTGAACTTCATAAACATTTTTCCATCTCTCTCATACGTCGTGCCAAACTCGTTAGCAACAAACTCTATTTTGCTCTCAAGCGGAGCGACAACTTCAAGTTCATCATTTGGCAGCGTTTTGTATTTGCATAAAAAATGCGTCCCTTCTTCATTGACGACACCACTTACCTGGTGCGTCCCAAGCTGCATCGTAAAATCCAAACTCTGTGTATCATGTTTTTCAAATGGACGAGAAACAAGATAGGCATCCGTATATCCGCGATTTTGCAAAGATTGAAGTTCATACTGATATTTTTTACTATCAAGCGTCCCTGCATAATAATCATCAATCGCCATTCTATACGCTTTTGCGGTTGTTGCTGCATAATAGGCAGTTTTTGTGCGTCCTTCAACTTTGATAGAATCCACCGCACCACTATCAAGAATCTCCCCAATATGTGAAGCAAGATTGAGATCTTTAGAGTTCATGATGTAAGTGCCAATACCTTCGTCTTCTTCAAGTTTAAAAAGCGTTCCTGTTTCAGGATTTGCCGCATACATTTCGTAAGGAAAACGGCAATCGTTTGCACATGAGCCACGGTTTGGAACGCGACCGCTTTGCAAAGTCGAGATAAGACATCGCCCACTGTAAGCAAAACACATCGAACCATGAACAAAAACCTCAAGTTCTAAATCTGGAAGTTCTTTTTTAATCTCTTTGAGGTCTTTAAGTGATATCTCTCGGGCTGTGATGATACGCGTCGCACCCATCTCATAGTAAACCTGTGCATCAAGCACATTCATAACATTTGCCTGCGTTGAGAGGTGCAGAGGCATAGCAGGTGCAAGCTCATGACAAAGCTTGAGCACACCAGGAGTTGCTACGATAAAAGCATCTGGCTTTAATGCAGCCATAGCGATAATATGTTTTTTGAGAAGACCAAGCTGAGAGTTGAAAGGAAAACCGTTAATAGTCGCATAGACTTTTTTACCACGCTCATGTGCATAAGCAATACCCTCGGCAAACTCTTCCATACTGAACTCTTTACCTGAACGAATACGAAGTGAAAAGTGGCTCACACCGCCATACACAGCATCTGCACCAAAATCAAGCGCTATTTTTAATTTTTCTAAAGTTCCTGCGGGAGAGAGTAATTCTACTTTTTGCATATGTTCTCATTTTAAGCGCCCAAAAATGTTTTTGGGCTAAAGATTTTTAAAGGATTTTATCGAAGAAGAGGTACGAAGATGATTAAAAATTTAAACTACTGTCCAAACTGCTCTAAAAGCGCTTCAATGTCGTCATTGGAAGCAAGCTCACTGCTGCTATCGCCAGGAATATGTTTGGCGGACGAGACTCTTTTGGCATCTTCTATTTTACCTTCAAAAAGAGTATTCATATATTTGGAAAGTGCACGCATGACATTAATAACGCGTTCGATTTTTTGACGATGAATATCTTGATACTGCATGATATCCATGACGCTCATGATAGATTCTCCACTTGCTTGAAGCGTTTCCAAACCTTCATTGGCATCTTGCAAAGCCTGTTTATTTTTTTCTAGCTGCGTAGCAAAAACTTGAACATCAGGAAATTTCGTACTTAAAGTCTCAAAAAGAGCAACATTTGACACAAGCACTTCGATGACTCTATTTGCATTCTCTTCTTTTTCCATCAATTCATTACTTATAGAGTCGATGATATCAAAAATTTGTGTCGCTTTTTCTTCGCTCTCTTTAGTAACATCATCGAGTTGATGAACCATTTTATTTTCATCTGTTGGAAGAGGAGGTGTATTTTCACATACCTTCGTATCTTGAACCTGACTCTCTTCCTCTTTCTCAACAGAAAAACTCTCTAAATCTTCTTCAGGAAGTTCATCTTCAAGCATATCCATATCATCAATATCACCGCTCATTAACGCATCTAATTCTTCTTGAGTCATACAAAAATCTCCATCTGTCTGTTAGTCAAATTTATTAATTGTCACTATAATATCATAAATTAAACAAACGAGAGAAAAAATGAAAGTTGATTTACATAACCATACCACTCTGTGCAATCATGCTATAGGAGAGATGGAAGAATATGTAAAAAAAGCCATAAATTCTGGCACAAAATATTTTGGTTTTTCTGATCATGCACCTATGGATTTTGATCCAAAATATCGTATGGGTTTTGAGGATATGAGCCATTATGAAAAAGATGTTTTGACACTTAAAGAAAAATATAAAAACAAAATCGAAATACTTTTGGGATACGAAGTGGATTATCTTGAAGGTCACATGGACAAAAGAGTTCTTGATGTGGACGTGGACTATCTCATCGGTTCTGTGCATTTTATCGGTGACTGGGGTTTTGACAATCCTGAGTTTATCGGAAAATACGAACATGAAGATATTGATACTATCTGGCAGAAATATTTTGATTCTATAGAAGCAATGGCAAAAAGTAAACTTTTTGATATCGTAGGGCATTTTGACCTTATCAAAGTTTTTAAATTTATGCCAAAAAAAGACATAACACTTATTGCTCACAATGCACTCTCAGCCATCAAAGAAGCTAATATGGTTTTGGAGATAAACGGAGCCGGTTTTAGAAAACCTATAGCTGAGGCTTATCCCTCTATCTCTCTTTTAGAAGAAGCTTTTAAGATGAAGATTCCTATCACTTTTGGCTCCGATGCCCATGACCCAGAACAAGTGAGTATGTATGCGCAAGAAATAGTCCGTATCGCCAAAAACGCAGGATATACAGAGTGTATCATCTTTAAAAAAAGAAAAAGAGAGTCCGTTGCGTTTTAACTCTCTGTATTGACTAACCACATCGAAAAAATATCCAAATAGTTCCAAAAGGATTCTATATATTCTAGAGTAACACCCTCTTCTACTAAGGCTTCCAAAAGTGGTATATACAATGAGAGCCAACTCACTCTTCCATGTTCATCTATACGAAAAGGTGCATGACGACCGACCATCTGATGCGCTCCACGACTTTGTGTGAAATAATCAGGTCCTCCAGATATCTCAACAAGAAAATCAAAAGCGTGTTTTTTTGCCTCTGCAAAATCTTCTTCGTCATTAATCGGAAACAAAAAAGCTATGTTGCTTGTTTCTATTGCCTCGTAGTGAGCATAAACTAACTTTTTAAACCTCTCTTCACCAACTTCATAAAAAAATCCCGGATGCGGTTTTGCAACAGGAGGTCTAACGCCAATCATACCCTGCGTAATAGTTAACTTCATCTTTACTCCTTATTTGTATAAACGATTTTATAAAAAAATGTGTTAGTTCTAAATAAAATACACAAACAATGGCTCATCTATTGGCTCTTTTATCTCTACCTGAGTTTTAACGTTACCCCTTCACTTCTAAAGATGTATTTAAAGGTTACATTTGTATAATGTTTCATATTTAATTTAACAAAGGAAATAACACATGGGAAAATATATAGAATTAACAGGTGCAGATTTTGAAGCAACACTTTCAGAAGGTGTATCTTTAGTAGATTTTTGGGCACCATGGTGTGGACCTTGCCGTATGATTGCTCCAATCATCGAAGAATTGGCTGCTGATTTTGACGGAAAAGCTAAAATCTGTAAAGTAAACACTGATGAAGAACAAGACATTGCCGTAAAATTTGGCATCCGTTCTATTCCAACTATCATGTTCTTCAAAAACGGAGAGATGGTTGATCAAATCGTCGGAGCACAATCTAAACAAGCTCTAGCTGATAAAATCAACGCTCTTTTAGCGTAATCTTTAGGTTTCTCTAGTGGCTGGCAGAGGAGGTAGGAGCCTCTTCTCCCTTTCCACACTTCTTGCTTCTTTTTTTGGCGCAGTGATGATAGCTGCTTCTTTTGCTTACTTTAACTACAAATTTTCTGAGTACAAGTTTATTGACTTTAAAGAGTGGATTTTTTACGAAAAAAATGATATTTTCATCCCAAAAGATGAAAAATATATTGTCGTTTTTTACTCTTCAAAAGAGAGCGGTACAATGCAACAGCTTGCCGATATAGAGCTTCCTTTTCCACTGCTTGCTATAGATTATTACAATGAAATAAGAGAAAACAGCAAAAACACTACCTTCTTGCGTTCAGGCACAAAAAACTCCCTCAGCTTCATCCAACGCTTTAACATCTATGAATCCCCATCTATTTTTTTTATAAAAAAATCAAAAGAGACTCTTTATAAACAAGATAGTATGATTCATAAACT